>JAQVHY010000032.1 GCA_028695935.1 Desulfobacca sp. | reverse complement strand
TCCAAAGGCCAGGGATTCCCACGTTACCCCAAACCCTAAAGGAGTAGGACCATGGGCCAGAAATGACCAGATCAGGATGGTTAAGACCAACAGGGTGATCAACAATCCTTTAATCCGGGCCAGATTTTGCCAGGCTCGGGCCCAAATGGCCTGGACAACGATGAGCAGGCTAGCCGGGGCGACCACTAGCGGCTGCTGCGGGAGAAGCACCATGATAAAACTGATCCCCAACAGCGCCAGCTTGGTCCGGGGATCCAGGCGGTGCCAACCGGTGGCCGCGGGCGCATAAAAAAATAGGCCCAAGGTTAACCCTTCTGGTATTTTGGGGTCCCGAAGACTAGCCAGGCGAATTTCATCAGTATCCGCCTTCTCGGTGTCGGAAAAAAACCTTGAAAAGGGCTAGAGATTTTAAGATACTCCATTATTGAAATAAACCTCAGCCGTTAGCGGTTGAGTATCCGAATCTGGTTTTCCCCAAAGGATTGTTGATAATGATCAAGATTTATGTTTTGCTCTTGATTCTGGTTGATGTGATCTTCAATGTCTCCGGCCAATTACTCCTGAAACACGGTATGAGGTGCATCGGTAATTTTAACCTGTCGGTAGCCAGCCTGTACCCGGTTTTTTTAAAGGCTGCTACCAGTCGCTTTATCATCATGGGGCTATGCTGTTATGTCATTGGCTTTATGATTTGGCTCATTGTTTTGGCCAAGGCCGAGGTTAGTTATGCCTATCCCCTGATCAGCCTGGGCTATGTGTTTACCGCCGTCCTGGGCTGGAGCCTGTTTGGCGAGGCCGTGTCTCTGGGCCGCATAGCCGGCATTTTCATAACCTGTGTGGGCGTATTTTTAATCGCTACCAGTTAAGATCTTTTTTTTTGTTTTCGGTTAAAATGAATGATTACGAGCTACCGGCCAGATATTTTCCTGCGCCTTGGCGTCTTGGCGTGAGGTAAATATTCATCACCACTGCCCAAAAACCTCAAATTCTCAAATCAAATACCTGACGGAATCAACCGATAGACCTCGACCAGCGGCAAATTATGCTTCCGGGCCAGGGCCCGGCAGGCCTCGTATTCCGGTAACATCCGGCGCTGACCCCTGATCTCCGTGACTTTGACCGGCAGCGGGCCATACCGGGTGTCAATGGTCTCGGTCCAGCGCGGGGCGACGATCCGATCGACCTCCATCAGCCGTACCCCCAGGGTGGTGGACTCCGTGAACAAAGTTTCGATGATCGCCTCCCGGCAGGGTAAGGGCGCGATCACCGTCAGCCGGATACCGGGCCGGTTTTTCTTCATGTACAGGGGCGCGTAAGCCACATCTAAGGCCCCGGCGGCAAATAAGGCGACCATCAGATGGTCATATAATTCCGGCGGCAGATCATCAATGTGGGTTTCCAGGACCAGCACCCGTTCCATCTGCCCCAAAGCCGGGGTCACCGCAGGCTGGCCGATGACCAGACGCAACAGGTTGGGCTGCGAGGGCAGGTTAAGGGAGCCGGCTCCATAGCCGATCCGTGCGACGGTCAGGGCCGGACAGGGGCCGAATCGGGCCGCGGCGCCCTTTAAAATCGCGGCTCCGGTGGGCGTGACCAGCTCGGCCTTGATTTCCGTGCCATAGACCGGCACCCCGGTCAATAACCGGGCGGTGGCCGGGGCGGGATTGGGCAGCAGCCCGTGGGCGCAGCGGATCAGCCCCTGACCCTGGGGCAAAGCCGAGGCATAGATCTGGCTGAGACCCAAGCGCCAAAACCCGTAAGCCACGCCGACGATATCCAGAATGGAATCGACCGCCCCGACTTCATGGAAATGCACCTGCTCCAGGGGTTGCTGATGCACGTGGGCCTCGGCTTCGGCCAGGACGCGAAAAATCGCTTGGCTTAACTCCTGGACCCGCGGCGGCAACGGTGCTCTATCAATCAGGCAAACAATATCCTGATAAGTCCGGTGCGGTTGCGGCGTGCTAACCTGAATGTCAACTTTGGTGCCGCGCAGGTGATGTTTGACCACCGGGCGCGCCCTAATTTGGTAGCCGGTCAGCCCTAATCCGGCCAGAGCAGTGGTTAAGTCCTCCAGATCAAGACCGACCTCGATCAAGGCCCCCAGGGTCATGTCGCCGCTCAGGCCGGAAAAACAGTCAAAGTAGGCCAGGTGTTCAGGAGGCGGGGGTAGGGGGCTTGACATGAATCTCGACCTCCTTGATAGTGCGAACCGTGGCGCTGCGGATGATAAAGTGCAGGTCGCCGAACTGTAGGCGATCCCCGGCTTTGGGAATATCGCCCAACTGGTGAATCAAAAATCCTCCTAAAGTATCGTAGTTGCCTAAGGGTAAGTCAAACCCCAGGGCCTCATTTAAGGCCTCGATCTCCATCCGGGCATTGACCAAATAGACGCCCTCCCAGAGCTTCTTTAAGGGGGGCAGTTCTTGATCAAATTCATCGGAGATTTCACCGACGATCTCTTCCAATAGATCTTCGATGGTGACGATGCCAACCGCACCCCCGTACTCATCCACCACTACCGCCAGGTGCACGCCCAAGCGCTGCATCTCGCCCAGCAGTTGATCCACCCGTTTGATTTCCGGGACATATTCCACCCCCCGAATCAGGGGCTTGATGGAACGCGACGACGGCTGTTCCCCTAATAGATCAAAGCTATGTAAGACGCCGATGATATTGTCGATGCGTTGGCGATAGACCGGCAGCCGGGAAAAATGGGTGCGCTGAAACTCGGCCAGGGCCTGGGACACCAAAAAGGTGTCAGGAATTGCGGTCACTTCAATCAGAGGGACCATCACCTCTTTGACCGTGGTCTGACTGAAATGTAAAATGCGGTGGATAATAGCCCGCTCTTCTCCCTTCAGCTCCACCTCCGGGCGACTGACCTTGACCACCATTTGTAGTTCTTCCCGAGTGACAAAGGGGACGGCCCCAGTTTGAGGGGTGCCGGTCAATACCAAAAAAAATCGACTAAGGGCGGCAAAGACCATGGTAATCGGATAAATCAGCCAGGCAATCACCCACAGCATCGGACTCAAACGTCGGGCCAGACGGGTAGGGCGCTGGCGGGCAATGGACTTGGGGGTGATCTCGGCTAGCAGCAGGATCAGGGGCGGTAAGGCCAACATGGCGATCAATTCTCCCCACCAACCCAGAACTTCGATCAACAGTGCGGTGACCAGCACCGTATTACTGATTTCCGCCAGGTTAGCGCCCACCAGGGTGGTGGACAGGAACCAGTCAGGCACGTTCAGTAGTTTAAGGGCCAAGGCCGCGCCGCGCTGGCCTTTATCGGCCAGGTGCTGCAATTGCCGTCGGTTGGCCGCCACCAGGGCAATCTCGGAACTGGAGAAAAAGGCCTCCAGCAGCAACAACGGCACAAATATGGCCAAAACCGTCCAGATAATCATGGTTCTGCGATCGTCACCAGTATTTCGATAATCCTGGTGCCTTTCATACGCAGGATTTCGAATTCCAGGCCATCGTAAGCAATGGTATCCCCTTCGCGGGGCAATTCGCCGAACAGGTTGAAGACAAAGCCGCCCATGGTATCGGAAGGCTCCAGGGGCAATTGCCGGCCGGCAGTTTCATTGAATTCGGCCACCGGCAACCGACTGCGGACCAGATAGACCTTGGGGGCCAACTGATCCAGCAGCTTGCCGGTGCGCTGGAACTCGTCTTCGATTTCGCCGAATAATTCTTCCAGTAGATCTTCCACGGTCACCAACCCGGCCAGGCTGCCATATTCATCTACCACCAGACAGAGGCGCAGCTTCTGGGCCTGAAGCTCGCTCAAGAGATCAAAGGCCCGCTTATTCTCCGGGACATAAAACGGCGGCCGTAATAATTTTTTGATACAGGCACGGTCACAGGGGTGAGCCGGGGAGAGGGCCAAGAGGTCCTTGGCATGGAGAATACCCAGGATGTCCTCCGGATTGTTGCCATAGATCGGCACCCGCGAAAAGCGCGAGCGTTTCAGGGCCTGAATCAGCTCGGCGGCTGCCATGGTGATCGGCAACAGGAAGATATCAGTGCGGGGGACCATGATCTTTGCCACCGTAATATCGCCGAAGGCCATTAAATTCAAAATGAACTCCCGTTCCAGGGGGGCGATCAATCCGGCTTCGTGGCTGTCTTCCACCATACGCAGGAAATCTTCCTCTTTCACCAGAGTGAGTTTAGTCTCCGGGCGGCAGCCCAGGATGGTCATCAGGCCCCGGCTAAGCCACAGGAGCACCACCCGAAAGGGGGTTAACAGCGGCATGACCACAGTTAGCGGTAGGGCGACCAGCCGGGCCAGGCGTTCCGGGTAAGTCAGGGCAATCGATTTGGGGATCACTTCTCCGAACAGCAATATGGCGGGCACGATGACCCCTAAAGCCAGCCATTTGCCCTTAGCGCCCCAAATACTCAGGGCCAAGGAGGTCGCCACCACCGAACACAAGATATTTACAGTTTCATTACCGATGATGATGGAGGTCAACAACCGCTGCGGGCGGGACAATAGGGAATCGATCACTTGGCCGCTGCGTCTGCCTTTTTCCTTGAGTTTGAGGCGGCTCAGGGGGCTTAAGGAGAACAGCGAGGTTTCGGAGATCGCAAAGAAGCCATAGAACCCCAACAAGATGCCCAGCGCCAGCCATTTAAGCCAGAGGCCCAGTTCCAAGGGAACTCCTTAGTAACCGATTACGACGGCACCGCCCCAGGGCGGCGCGGCTTCTGACGGGGGGAGGGCGCCGGACGCTTGTAATCCTTGCTGAAGGGGGAACAAGCCAACGCCTCCTGGAGTACCTGATCCATGTTATCGACTAGCACAAACTTAAGACGCCTTCTAAGGTTTTTGGGGATTTCCACTAAGTCTTTGCGGTTGGCCTCGGGGATAATAATCTTTTTGATCTGGGCCCGCAGTGCCGCCAGTGCCTTCTCTTTGAGGCCGCCGATCGGCAGGACCTTGCCCCGCAAGGTGATCTCGCCGGTCATGGCTACATCTTTGCGGACCGGAATCCGGGTTAGAGCCGAAATCAGCGCGGTGGCCATGGTGACCCCGGCAGAAGGACCGTCTTTAGGAATGGCACCCGCCGGGACGTGCAAATGAATATCCAGTTTTTCGTAGAAATCTTCTTGGAGATTGAAGACCTCAGAGCGGGCCCGGGCATAACTCAGCGCGGCCTGGGCCGACTCTTTCATGACTTCCCCCAAGTGTCCGGTCAGGGTGAGTTGCCCTTTGCCCTTCATCAGACTGGCTTCGATATAAAGCGTCTCGCCGCCGAATTCCGTCCAGGCCAAGCCGGTGGCCACCCCGACCTCGTCTTTCTCCCGCTCCCCCTCGGGCAGAAATTGGGGTGGGCCTAAGTAGCGGTGAATATTGGCCTTGGTGATGGTAAACGGTCCTCGTTCATCCTCGGCAATCCGCCGGGCGATCTTGCGGCACAGACTGCCAATCTCCCGCTCCAGGTTCCGCAGCCCGGCTTCGCGGGTATAGCGGTTGATCAATTCGATCAACACGCCCGGCGAGATCTCCAAGTCCGTAGGGTTGAGGCCGTTCTCCTTTAACTGGCGGGGCAACAGATATTTCTTGGCAATTTCCAGCTTTTCCTCTTCGGTATAGCCGGAGAGCCGCAGGATTTCCATCCGGTCTAACAGGGCGGAGGGAATCGGATCCACCTGGTTGGCGGTGGTGATGAACATCACCTTGGACAGATCAAAAGGCAGATTGAGGTAGTGATCGCTGAAGGCCCGGTTCTGTTCCGGATCTAACACCTCCAACAGGGCCGCGGCCGGGTCGCCTCGAAAATCCTGGCCGATCTTATCGATCTCATCCATCATAAACACCGGGTTGTTGGAGCCGGCGGTCTTGAGGCCTTGAATAATCCGGCCCGGCAGCGCCCCGATATAGGTCCGCCGATGGCCGCGGATCTCGGCTTCGTCCCGAATCCCGCCCAAAGATATGCGGGTAAACTTCCGACCTAAGGCGCGGGCAATGGACTGGCCCAAAGAGGTCTTGCCGACGCCGGGAGGGCCGACAAAACACAGGATGGGCCCCTTCATCTTTTTATTGAGTTTGCGCACACTCAGATATTCTAAGATCCGATCCTTAATTTTCTCCAGATCATAGTGATCGGCATCCAGAATTGTCTTGGCCTCTTTAAGGTCTAATTTGTCACGGGTGCTCTTGCTCCAGGGCACTTCCACCAGCCAATCCAGGTAGGTGCGCACCATGGAGGCCTCCGCCGCGTCCGGATGCATCTGCTCCAGCCGCGAGAGCTGCTTGATGGTCTCCTCTTCGGCTTCGCGGGGCATGCGGGCGCGGATGATCTTTTGCCGATATTCCTCTAGTTCTTCGGCCCGTTCATCGATCTCGCCCAACTCTTTTTTGATGGCCCGGAGCTGCTCCCGCAGATAATATTCCCGTTGGGTGCGGTCAATCTCTTCTTTGGCCTCCGATTGGATCTTGGCCTGCATGGTGGAAACTTCCAATTCCCGGCGCAGGTAATCGTTAACCTTGATCAACCGATGGATGGCATCCGCTTCCTCCAGGATGGCCTGGGATTCCGGAGTCTTTAAATGAAGGTTGGAGGCCACCAGGTCTGCCAGCCGACCGGGATCTTCAATAGAATCTAAGACGGAGATCAGCTCCGGCGAGAGAATTTCTTTCAGGGAGAGGATTTTCTCGCTCATCTCCCGGGCATTGCGCATGAGGGCTTCGGCCTCAATGGAGATTTCCGTTACCGGCAGATCGGCAAGCAGCTCAATGGCCACTTCATAATAGGGCTCTTGCTTTAAAAATGAGCGGATCCGAGCTTTTTGCAGACCCTGGACCAGGATCTTGAGGCGCCCGTCGGGTAACTTTAGAACTCGCATAATCAGGCTGACCGTGCCCACCTGATAAATCTCTTCGGCTCCCGGTTGGTCAACGGTGGAGTCCCGTTGAGTGGCCAAAAAGATAAACCGTTCTTTGGCCAGGGCCGCCTCGATGGCCAGGACCGAGTTTTCCCGGCCGACAAAGAGAGGCAGAATCATATGAGGAAAGACCACTACATCCCGGACCGCCAATAAAGGCATTTCTTCCGGAATATCAATCTTGGGGGCTTCATCATCTTCAGCGTAATTCCAAACCTTTTTTTGATCAGGCATCTTATCTCCAAGCAAATAAAAAATCATCGCGGCATGGTTAACAGGGGTAGCATAAAAACCGCCCCGACGTCAAGATTGAACTTTCGGGAAAATCGACTTCCCGTCCCCCACCAGGCCGGCAGATGGAGCCAACCGTGACAATACCACTTTATCACTCTCAGTTTATTAAAAATATTATAATTATTCTATCAAGCTTCGGCAATTGGGGGGCAGGCTCACGGTTAGGAAAGGGCCTTGAAAGAAAGCGAATTTTTGGAATATAATAATCTAAATGGACATTGTCACTGCACTCTTGGACCCTCAGGCCTACCCCGAGCCGACTCAGCAGGTGGAACTGGTCCAGACCCATATTTCACTGGTTTTTCTGACCGATCAACACGCTTATAAGGTCAAAAAAGCAGTGGATTTTGGCTTCCTTAATTTTACCACCCTGAGTCGGCGCCATTATTTTCTGCAACAAGAATTACTCCTGAACCGGCGGCTGGCTCCGGAAATCTATCTGGAGGTGATGCCGATTGTCGGGCGCGATTCCGGGGTCCGACTGGGGGCTAAAGGCGAACCCTTGGAATATGCTCTAAAGATGCGCCGTATGCCCCAGGAGCGCATGATGGACGAAGTCGCTGATCGCGGTGAGTTAACCCCTCAAATCATGGACCGCATTATTGCCATCCTGGTGCCCTTTTACCAACAGGCGGAGACCGGGCCGCGCATCAATAAATTTGGTGAATTAACCCTGATCGCCTATAATCATGAAGAAAATTTCGCCCGCACCGAAAAATATATTGACCGGGCGCTGTCTAGAGAAGCTTTTAAGGACATCGTCGCCTATGCTTGGGGTTTTATGACCAGAAAGGAAGAGCTGTTTGCGGCGCGTATCCGCCAAGGGCGCATCCGGGATTGTCATGGCGACCTGCACATGAGAAATATCTGTTTGGCCAATGGCATTTACATCTTTGATTGCATCGAGTTCAATCCGCGCTTTCGCTATAGCGACGTGGCGGCCGATATCGATTTCTTGGCCATGGACCTCGATTTTCATGGTTTTCGGGATCTGAGTGATTATTTTATTCGTAATTTTGCCCAGGCTGCAAATGACCCCGGCATCCTCGTCCTGGTAAATTTTTATAAATGTTATCGGGCCGTTGTGCGAGGTAAGATCAATGCCTTTGCCGCCGAACAGGGCAATCAGTCGGCCGCGGCGCGCCGCCTGGCTCTGGACCAGGCCCAAGCCTACTTCAACCTGGCCTGGGAATATGCCCGCAAGGGGTAAGGGTTGGAACCTCTGGTAATCCTGGTAATCTTTGGGCTGATCGCTACCGGTAAGACTACTCTGGCCCGAACCTTGAGCCGCCAGCAAGGGTGGCCGGTTATCCATAGTGACGTGGTCCGCAAGCACTTGGCCGGGTTGACGCCCACTAGTCGCGTTCCCGAAGCCTTTGGGGCGGGAATCTATACTGCGGACTTTTCCAGACGCACTTATGCGGAGATGTTGCGTCAGGCCCGGCAATATCTGGCAGCCGGCGCATCCGTGATTGTAGATGGCTCTTTCAAACGCTCCCCAGACCGTGGGGCGATTCGGCAACTGGCCGAGGAGCATGGCGCCCGGATAGGATTCATTTATTGTACCTGTAGCCCTGGAGAAGTCCAACGGCGTCTAGGGCAGCGTCAACAAAATCGCCAGGCTATTTCTGATGGCCGCCCGGAAATTTTAGCGGCACAGGAACAAGATTTTGATATACTGGATGATCTAAAGGGTATGCCATTACTCTATCTGGATACGGGGCGGCCAGCCACGGCCGTGCTCCAGGACGTGAACCGGTTTTTAGACATGCTAATCCATTAAAACAGGAGGCTGCGATGGAACGGGAAGAAATCATTGCCAGGGTTAAAAAGCGGGCCCGGGACAATTTTAAAACTGGATTGAATTGTGCAGAATGTGTCTTTGAGGCAGTATTAACCGAACTCTTTCCTGAACTGCCGCCCGAAACTATGGCGATGGTCACCGGCTTCGGAGGGGGCTGTGGGTTATATGGCGATACCTGTGGAGCCTTATTGGGAGCTGTGGCGGCAGTGGGTCTGGCCTATGGCCGGAAGGGTAAGCCCGAGGGTGATCTGGCCCAGGCCAAGGCCGAGTTGTATGGCAAACCTGGACTATACAGGATTTTTAACCGCTTACCTAATGAATTGAAGAAGCGCTATGGCTCTACTATGTGTCGGGATCTGACCAAGAAATGGCAGAAGGAATGGCTCTGCCGGGAACACGCCCTGCAGGTTAGAGAAATCATCGGCGAGATGGCGGAACTGGCCGCGGAAATGATCGTCCCCAAGGACTTGGAACGCTGGGGTTCCCAACCTCTGGGTGAAAACGTTGAAGGCATTAAAGAATAATGGTTAATTGGTTTAATCAATGGCAAAAAAACGCATTTTAAGCGGGATGCGGCCCACCGGTAAGCTCCATCTGGGCAATCTGCACGGGGCCTTGGAAAATTGGGTCAGACTCCAGGACGAATATGAGTGCTACTATTTTGTGGCGGATTGGCATGCCCTGACCACCGATTATGAGCAGACCGAAGGGATCCGCGACAATGTCTGGGAAATGGTCATCGATTGGCTGAGCGTCGGTCTGGACCCTCAGAAATCCACCCTATTTGTGCAATCGGCCATCAAAGAGCATGCCGAACTCTTTGTGTTGTTTAGCATGATTACGCCGATCGCCTGGTTGGAGCGCAACCCCACGTATAAAGAACAATTGCAGGAAATGTCCCAAAAGGACTTGCATATGTTTGGCTTTCTGGGTTATCCGGTCCTGCAGGCCGCAGATATTTTGATGTACAAAGCGCATGGGGTGCCGGTCGGGGTCGATCAATTGCCGCACGTGGAACTGACCCGAGAAATCGCCCGGCGGTTTAATCACTTGTACGGCGTGGTCTTCCCGGAGCCGGAGACCATCCTGACTGAGATCCCCAAGCTTTTGGGTATCGATGGCCGCAAAATGAGCAAAAGTTATCACAACTGCATCTATTTAAGTGACCCGCCGGAGGTGATCCGCCGCCAGGTCGGTCTGATGGTTACCGATACTATGCGGCCCCGTAAGAAGGACCCTGGTGATCCGGACCGTTGTCTGGCCTTTCCGTACCACCGGCTGTATTTGCTGCCAGAGACCCTGGACCGGATTGCGTCTGAGTGCCGGGCCGCCACCCTGGGCTGCGTCGAATGTAAAAAGCTCCTGGCCGAAGCCCTGGTGGAGTATTTGGCTCCGATCCGACAGCGGCGGCGCGATTATCTGGAGCGCCCGGAGGACGTCCGGGCCATTATTGAAGATGGCAACGCCCGGGCCCGGACTCAGGCCCAGCAAACCATGGCCGAGGTCCGGGACGCGGTAAAAATTTAGTTTCGAGTTTCGAGTTTTTAGTTTTTGAACCTTGAACTTCAAAACTGATGAAAGAACGCCTGCAAAAATTTCTCTCCCGGGCCGGTCTGGCCTCGCGGCGCCAGGGGGAAGAATTAATTCAAGCAGGCCGTGTCACCGTCAATGGCCGGGTAGTTACTACCTTAGGCACCAGGATCGACCCCGAGGCCGACGAGGTCCGGCTAGATGGCGAGCGGGTGCGATTGCCCCGCCGCCGGCTTACGGTGATGTTGCATAAACCCGAGGGCTATGTCACTACCAGGCACGATCCCCAGGGGCGGCCTCAGGTGACCGATCTGCTCGGAGGGCTGGAAACCAGTCTCTATCCCATCGGCCGGCTCGATTATGATACTAGCGGACTGTTGCTTTTGACCAATGACGGGGAATTGGCCAACCGGCTGATGCACCCCCGGTTCAAGGTGGCCAAGATCTATCGGGTGACCGTCGCCGGGGTCATAGCGGCGGCCGCGGTCCAACGTCTGGAGGCCGGGGTCAAATTGGCGGGACGTACCACCGCTCCGGCCCGGGTCCGGGTCCTTAAGGTGCTTCCCGAACGAACGGTACTGGAACTGACCATCCGGGAGGGCCGGTACCATCAGGTCAAACGCATGTGCGCGCAGGTGGGACACCCGGTATTGAAACTCAAACGCATCGCTTACGGCCCGGTGAAGCTGGGTCGACTGCCCCGCGGGGCTTACCGGGAACTGAGTGCCCAGGAATTAGTCCAACTCTGGGAAGTCAGCGGGCGTCCTAAAGCCGCTAATCCGAAAAGTTAGACCTTGTAATTTTATGAGTGATCAATCTCCTTTAACCTCTCCGGGCGGGCCTTATCAATGGCCTCGCAGTCCGGACTACCAAACCGCGCGGCCGCCGGAAGCCCTACCACCACGGCTCCCCCGGATTCATGTTATCTTGTTTCTGGCTACGGTGCTGACCACCCTGGTGGCCGGCGCGATGCAACAGGGAATAAACCCGTTAGCTACTCCCTGGCTGATCTATAAAGGCATCCCCTTTTCCTTTACCTTGTTGCTTATTCTTTTCTGCCACGAAATGGGTCACTATCTGGCCTCGCGCTGGCACCACCTGGATGTAACGCTGCCTTACTTTATACCGGCGCCGCCGATTCCTTTCATCATTGGGACGCTGGGGGCCTATATCCGGATCCGCTCTCCGATTCAGGACAAGCGGGCCCTGATGGATGTAGGCGCCTCCGGGCCACTGGTAGGGCTGGTAGTAACAATTCCCATCCTGGCCCTGGGCCTGAAATTTTCTGAAGTTCGGTTAATTTTACCAGGTTTAGGAGAACCGGGTGGCTTCATGCTGGGCGAATGTCTGTTATTTAAACTGATCAGTTGGCTCGTGGTCGGAGATCTACCAAAGAATTATCATATCTTTCTGCATCCCATGGCCTTTGCCGGCTGGCTGGGGCTGTTTGTTACCAATCTTAACCTGATTCCTATCGGCCAGTTGGACGGCGGCCACGTGTCTTATGCCTTATTCGGTGACCGCTCCCGGGGGATTGCCAAAATCTTCTATGGGTTTCTGCTGATATGTGGTCTGGTGGGATGGGTGGGGTGGCTGGTGTGGGCCGTCTTATTGTATTTTATGGGATTCTTCCATCCCCAGCCCTTGCACGATTGGCTGCCTCTGGACCGGCCGCGACAATGGATTGGTGCCATCACCATCGTGGTCTTTATTATAACCTTTACGCCGGTGCCCATGCAGGGCTTTTGATCCGGGCGACTCGGCCCGGCTTTAATCTGGCCCTCATTGATCTAACTAGCACCTTGACTAAAGTTCGGAGCCTGTGGCAAAATACTTTTTATACCTTTATTATTGAACAGTAATCCTTATGACGTATCGAGAAGAATTATATAAGTTCTGCCCCCAATGTGGCGGCCGACTGGTAAAGAAACTGCTTAAACCCCAAGAGCCCAGGCGCCTGGTATGCAGTGCCTGTGGTTTTGTATTTTATCTGGATCCGAAACTGGCCGCCATCGCGGTCATACCCCTGGACGATGGGGTGGTGCTGCTGCGTCGGGGCATTGAGCCGGGCTATGGCTTATGGGTGGTGCCGGGCGGCTTCGTCGATGTCGGAGAACCGGTCGAAGTCACTGCGGTGCGTGAAGTCGCGGAAGAAGTGCTACTCCAGGTGCGCATCACCCAACTCCTCAATATCTACTCCTACACCGGACGAACTACGGTAGTGGTAGCTTTTGTTACGGAAGTTTTGGGAGGAACTCTGGGCCCTGGAGATGAGACCCTGGAAGTGGGCATCTTTCGTCCCCAGGAAATCCCCTGGGACCAACTGGCCTTCTCAAGTAGTCGGGATGCCCTGACCGATTATTTAAATATGACCAACCGGCAAAGTTAAATTGAACGGGCTAAAGCCAAGTTAGAGGGCTGAAGTGGTTTAACCTCAAAAACCCCAAGCGAGGGCTAAAAGATGCCAGGCCAACAATCCCGGAAATCTCGGCGTTATGCAATCCGATTGGAACTTAAGGAGATTAACGGCAAACCGGGAGCGGGGACCTACCTGTTAGATCTAAGCGCCACCGGGGCCAAGCTGGATTCTCCCACTGCTTTTGCCCTTAATAATCCGGTGAAGATAACTTTTATCTTCCCTGGGGAAAATAAAGAAATCTGTCTAGGAGGGCGGGTAGTCTGGGTTCTCCCCCTGATGGGAAAGGCCTCCCGCTATCTAATCGGCTTACAATTATTCCAGTCTTTTTGGGAACTAGACTTACTTGCCCGCCGCCTGCAAAATTTAATCCCCAAGTAAGAAATAAAACTAGGACGAATTTCCTGCATAGACCGCGGATTGGTTAAACAAAAAGGCGAACCTTGTAGTTCGCCTTTCCAACTTGCTAGTCTCATGGACTAGTTAATGGGCATGATCGTGGATTTCGGCGTCATGGGCCGGATGTTCATGCTCATGAGGGCCGTGCTCGCCTACATGCTCATGGTCGTGCTTGTGGACGTTACTCGTATGGGTGTGGGGGTGACAATGTTCATGCATGTGTTCATGCTCATGAACGTGATTGTGTTCGTGAGTATGAACCATCTCTCCATGGCGATGCTCATGAGTGTGCACGTGGGTATGCTCATGATCATGCAGATGTCGATGTTCGTGAGTGCCTTCCATTACCTTCTCCTCCCTTCATAGGATATGTTAGTCCTTCATGGACCTATTTAACTAAATGTTATAGCTCTTGAGGATGAATGTCAAGAAGTTTCAGTCAGTTTTCGGGTGGATTAGGCGGCCCGCAGGGCATTGACGATATTCATGCGGGCGGCGCGTAAGGCCGGTAATAACCCGCCGATCAAGCCCATGCCCAGGGCAAAGAACAGGCTTTTGAAAAAAATCCCCTGAGACAAGGCAAAATTAAAGGCAATTTCCGAAAAGGTTTGCCAATTCGTGGTCGAGATATTGATAAATTGCAGGAAGGAGGCGGCCCACAGACCCACCAGGCCGCCGATCAGGCCGATGAGCAAGGACTCGATGAGAATAGCGGTCAAGATATTACCCCGGCTAAACCCTAAGGCCCGCAGGGTGCCGATCTCCACGGTACGGGCGGCCACCGCGGCATACATGGTGATCATCGCACTCAACACCGCGCCGACGCTGAAGATGCTGGTCAGGACCATGCCCAGTATGCGAATAAACTCGGCCAGGCGTTCGGACTGCTCCTCGTAAAAAATCACCTCACGTTTGACCTGAACGGTCAACCGGGGATCGCCTTCCAGGCGTTGGCGCAAGGCATTGAAATCTCTGGGATTATTCAATTTAAGGACCACATCGGAATAGGCAGGACGCCGAAAGGCCTGCATCAACTGGTCGACATCGCCCCAGATCTCCGAACTGAAACCGGTATTGCCCGCCGCCAGGATGCCGACGATGGTCCAGGTCCGCATGCCAAAGCGCAGAGTCTGGCCTAGACCGATGCTGGCAAAACGGCGGGCCACGCTTTCACCTACCACGATTTCGGTAGAACCGGGTCGGAAAAAGCGCCCCGTGCCCATTTTAATTTCTGGGCGCATCTCCAGGGATATGGGCTTGACCCCCCGGATGGTGACATTGGTCCGTTGCCCGGTGGTCCGTTTGGGCAGGTTGATGAGGACTACCACTTCCGGGGATACCAGTGGCTGCCCCAGGGGATTTAAGGCGATTTCCGGCTGGGAAGCAACAATCGCCGCCTGGTCCCGGTCAATGATGCTCTGGACTTCGGTGTCGGCCGAGGACCTTAGAACCAAGGCATTGTCATAGGAGCCGGTGGCCACTAAGGTTTGCCGCAACCCTTCAGCCAGCATCAGCACTGAGGCAAAGACAAATACCACCAGGCTCATACCGCTGGCAGTGAGCACCGTGGTCAGGCGCCGGGTCCAGAGATTGCGGAAGCTATAACTCAGGGGAATCTTCATCAGTAAATAGAATTAATCAGCCAATCCGGCGTAAACCCTCAGCGATGCTCACCCGGGCCGCCTGCCAGGACGGAAAGATGGCCGAGATCACCCCCACTCCCAGCGAGGTCAACAGGCCAACAATCAGAGTCACCGAACTGACATGGAAAATCCGGAAATACTGGGACAGGGCGCTGCGAAAGATCTGAGCGGCGGGGAAACTCAATACCAGACCGATTATGCCCCCGATCAGGGCGATGGCAATGGACTCGCCGCCGATCAGCCCCACCAAATGCCAGGGCTGGAAACCCAGGGTCTTAAGAGTCGCATACTCATTCATCCGTTCGCGGGCAGTCATGGCCATGGTATTGGCCAACACTACCAGGATGACGCCGATAACCAGAAAGGAAACCACCTGGATGGACATCAGGATGGCCTCGGTCATGGCCACAAAACCCAGTTGAAAGGCCTTCTCGGTTTCGGTCAAGGTCTCGGCCAGGGAATTTTTGAATAGTTCATCGACCTGGGCGGCCACTAGCGCGGCCTGGTCGGGGTCATTGACCTGGATGATATAGACCCCTACATGGTTAGCCAGGTTCGGGGCATTTTTTTCCAGAGTTTCATTAAGATAATCCCAGTGGAAAAAGAAGCGGCCCTCATCGGTGCTCTTTTCCACCCCGGTATAGATGCCCCGCAGCACAAACTCCAGGTTGGCCGGGTAGTGAGTGCTTCTGATCGGAATAATATCCCCTAAGCGCCAGCCATATTTTTCCACCAGTTGGCGACCGGCAATGGCGGCCTGGCGCTCCTTGAGGAAGGCCAGTTTTTGTTCTTCGGGGATAATGAACTCGGGATAGAGATCCAGATAGTGGCGGGCCTCTATGGCAAATTGCGGAAAAAAGTTTTTCTCATCGATATAGATGCCGCCAAACCAGGTGCTATAGGACACCGCCGATACTCCGGGGACTGCTCGGATCTTGGACAAATAGGCCAAAGGCAGGCGAAAGATCAAGGAAACCGCGTTGCGGGTCACCAAGCGGTAGGCTGAGGAGCCCTCTACCCCGGCGTACCAGGCACCGACCACCGTGCGCAGCAATCCGAAAGATAAAATGGCCACCGCCATACCGGTGACGGTCAGTATAGTCCGCAGTCGGTGGCGGAGAATATTTCGGTAAATAATCTTAAAAACCATAGAGTTATATAAATATACCACTGGTTCTCAAGCTCAGCTTGGGAACCAGGATAGTAAAGTCTTTAATAGGGCGCGTCCTACCCGCCATAAATGTTGCTTTAAAGTTCCAATGGTTTATAATCCTCATCTTCACAGTTTAAAATCCCCTTGTCCAGGTGGCGTATCCGGTGGGCCTTGGCCGCGGCTCGGGGGTCGTGAGTAACCATGATGATGGTCTTGTGAAATTCTTGATGTAGGCCGGACAATAATTCCATGATCTCTTCGGCCGACACCTTATCCAGGTCTCCGGTCGGTTCGTCGGCGGCGATGATGGTCGGGTCGGTAATCAGGGCCCGGGCAATAGCCACTCGCTGCTGTTGACCTCCGGAAAGCTGCTGGGGATAATGATGCATGCGGTCTTCCAGTCCCACCAGGCTGAGCGCCACTTCCACATGCTGACGGCGCTCTGGTTTAGGTAGATCAGTTAAGAGCAGCGGCAATTCTACATTTTCAAACGCGGTCAGCACCGGAATAAGATTATAGAACTGGAAGATAAAACCCACGTGCCGGGAGCGCCACACGGCCAGGGCGGCTTCGGAGAGGGTAGGGATATTGATGCCGTCGATCAGGAGGATGCCCTCATCCGGTCGGTCAATGCCGGCGATCAGATTGAGCAGGGTGGACTTGCCCGAGCCGGAGGGACCCATCAGGGCCAGAAACTCCCCCGCCTGGATAGACAGGCAGACGTCGTTCAGTACCGGGATGGTCTGGCTGCCGCGGCGATAAGACTTGTATAAGTGGCGAATCTCCACCAGCCCACCGTTACCGCAAATTTCTTCGGGATACTCATCTACCATGGGTATCTAGACTTCCTTTATTTTTACTTTGTCGCCCTCCTTCAGGTCGGCAGGCGGCGAAATAACCACCCGATCCCCTTCTTTAAGGCCAGATTTGATTTCCGTCAGATCTCCTAACCGGTCGCCGGTTACAACCGACACGGCCTGGACGCGATTTTCTTGCACTAAAAATACCCTGGTCTTACCCTGTTGCTCCATCAGGGCCTTGGTGGTAACCGCTAGGCGCGGCTCCTCCTCATCGGTGGTTAGGGCTCGGGAGAGAAAAGCCACCTTGGAGCTCATTTCCGGTAGAATCCGGGGGTCAAGATCGTGGAATTTTACTTTGGTCAGGACAGTAGCCTTGGAGCGGTCCGCGGTGGGCACAATCATGTGGACTTCACCCTGGAACCGCTCCCCGGGAATGGCATCCAACTGAATTTCACAGGGTTGGCCCTGTCTGACCTGGCCAATATTGGATTCCGCAACGTCGGCTTCCACCATTAGCGAGTCCATGTCGGCCATGGTTACCACTGCCGCCCGGGCATTGGTGGCGGCGCCGAAGGGGGCCACTACTTCGCCCACTTCAGCATTTTTGGTCAACACTAAACCATCGAACGGGCCGCGGATCAGGGTATATTCCACTTCGGTCTGAGCCTTGGCCAGCGCCGCCCGAGCCGCATTGATATTGGCCAGGGCTGAGGTCACCGCGGCCTGGGCCTTTTTATAGCGGGCTTCGGCGGCATCGAAATCTTGCCGGGAAACCAGGTCCACCGCTACCAGATCGCGGTAACGTCTATAATTGACTTCAGCATCGGCCATTTCCGCTTTGGCTTCTAAGAGGGCGGCTTCGGCCACTTTGACGTTGGAGGCGAACTGGTCGCGGGCGGCGATCAGGTCCTGGTTTTCTAAGGTGGCAATTACCTCATCCTTTTTGATCCGACTACCTTCCTCAACCCCCAGGTAGGCCAAGCGACCGGTGCTTTTGGAGGACACCGCGGCCTTGCGCTGGGCCACCACATAACCACTGGCGTTGAGCAGGGTAAAGGCCTGAGCCGGGTAAATCTTGACCACGGTAGCGACTTCTACTTCGGTAGCCCAAGATAAGACCCCCACGGCATATAAAACGGCCAACACCAAGAGGAGGGCGGACAGTAATACCGCGCCGATTTTAACCCGTGAACGCCGTGGCGTTAGTACCAGACTAGCGTCCTGGTCAGGCCGTCTGATGCGCAGCCGTTCCAGGTCTAAGGATTTTTTTTCTTTTTCCAAAGCAACCCTCCAGGGGGGCGAATGTCTTTGATAGGGTCGTCCTACGCACCATTTTTGGTACTTGTAAAGATTTCCCTTGCCCAGGTTAAAAACCTGGGCCACCGGATATTTTTATCAATTTGGGCTCACCTTCCCCTTGAGGGGGGAGGCTCAAGGTAAGGGTGAAAAATATTACAGGATTTCAATAGGTTTTAAGTTACGCCCCCTCCCCCCACACCCTCCCACCAGTGGAGTTTTCGGATGAAATCTAGTTAATTTTACCTGCTTGGTAAATTAATACCAGAGGCGCGGCTTAGCAAGCCTGACGCCAGGGCTGGTTTGTCGGCATAGTGACACACCTAGGCGTGATTGGCAAATACCCCTTGGTCTTCCCGTAAATCAGTGCCTTGCTTGTGGTCAGGGGTAGTCTCTGATAAAATTTTATTAATTAACTACGACTCGGTTATTTTAGCCTGATCCGACCTTTTTAAGCAAGACTTTCAGAATTATATGGAAATATTAGCCCCGGCCGGAAACCTCGAAGCCTTTTTTGCCGCCCTGGAACAGGGGGCCGATGCCTTTTATGTGGGCCTGAAGGCCTTCAGTGCCCGGGCCTATGCCCATAATTTTACCTTAAAAGAGCTGTCTTCCTTGATGACTATTACTCGAGAGCAGGGCCGTCGCCTTTATGTGGCCCTGAACTCGTTGATCAAGGAGGGCGAACAGGCCGAGTTGCTGGAGACCCTGGCCGCCCTCAACGATATCCGCCCCGATGCCCTGATTATCCAGGATCTGGGGGTCTATTACCTGGTGCACCAGCATTTTCCTGGCCTGCGGCTGCATGCCAGCACCCTGATGACCATTCATAATTCTTTAGGGGTGGAACAGGCCGCGGCCATGGGTTTCAAACGGGTGGTGCTGGCCCGGGAATTGAACCTGCAGGAGCTGGCCAGCATCCGCCGCCAGGCTCAGATCGAACTGGAGGTCTTTGTCCATGGGGCGCTGTGCTTCAGCTTTTCCGGCCTCTGTCTGTTCAGCAGCTATTTAGGAGGCCGGGCCGCCACCCGGGGGCGGTGTACTCAACCCTGCCGTCGCGCTTATGGTTATGACGGCCAGTCCGGCTACCTGCTGTCGATCAGCGATCTGTCGGCCCTGGAACTGGTGCCCCAATTGACGGCTCTGGGGATTCAGGCCATCAAGATCGAGGGCCGCATGAAGAGCGGCGACTATGTCGGGCGGGTGGTGCGGGCCTATCGCCAGGTCCTGGACGCGGCCCCGGCGGACCGCCCCGAAGTCTTGGAAGCGG
This sequence comes from Desulfobacca sp., assembly GCA_028695935.1. Taxonomy (GTDB): domain Bacteria; phylum Desulfobacterota; class Desulfobaccia; order Desulfobaccales; family Desulfobaccaceae; genus Desulfobacca_B. The sequence continues at coordinate 8,331 of JAQVHY010000032.1, read as the reverse complement.
CCCGGGAGCTGTTAGCTCGCACTTATACTCGGCGTACTACTTGTGGGTTTTTGCGCGGCGCGGCTCCTCAAGATCTGCTGGCCCCCCAGGATACCGGCAACATCGGCGCGGCGCTGGGGGCTTTTGAGGCGGTCCCGGAGGGCCGCGGCACATTGAAGCTTAAACATGATCTGGCCGTGGGGGACCGGTTGCGGGTCCAGGACGCGGCCAGCGGTGAGCGGCAGTCGTTCACCCTGAAGGCACTCTATCATCAGGATCAGCCTGTGACCCAGGCCGCGGCCGGGCTGCAGGTCGAAATCGGCCTACCTTTCGCCGGGCAGCCGGGGGACCTGGTATTTAAGGTGGGTGAAACTACCGCGACCGGGAGTCGATCAAACCGCAAGTGGCGGGAATATCTCTTTAATTTAGCGCCGCCGACTTTCACCGGCGCGGTTACCGTGCCGGCTGCACTGCGGTCTGGGAACGGGCCAGGGTCAAAGCAAGGTAAACCGGTTTCCGTCCCTCATCCCCGGCTAGACCTGCGGGTCCGGTCGCTCAAGGAAGCCGTCGAACTTAACCGTCAGGTGCGCGGTGGTCTCATCCTCGATCTGGACGATGCCAGTTTTAACGATTATCTTACCCGATATCGACGCCGCAAATTACCGCGACGGCTGATCTGGCGGCTGCCGCCGATCATCTTGGAGGCCGCGGTGCCTCGCTACCGGCAGGCGGTGGCCACTCTCCGAGAGGCCGGTTGCCGCCAGTTTATGGTCAGTAACCTGGGGCACTTGCCGCTGCTGGCCGGTGGCCCGATCACTATATTTAGCGATTACCCGCTGCATTGCCTGAATTCCTGGGCCTTCCAGGCGCTTCGGGCCCTAGGGGTGGAGCGCGTAACTCTATCGGTGGAGGCCGACCGCCAGACCCTGAAGCAGTTGTTAAGCCGGGTTCCGGCGGCGCGTCTGAGCAGTTACCTGTTTGCCTACCTGCCGCTGATGGTTTCCCGGGTGCCAGTGCTAGCCGAGATTAAGAGTCGGCGTCTGCAAAGTTTGCGGCAGGAAAATTTCCGGCTGGTGTCCAACCGGGACTTGAACCTGCTTTATCCCACCGTGCCATGTTTCCTGGGTAAGGCCGGGGCGGAACTCCAAAGGCTGGGCCTGGGCCATTTTATCGTGGACTTGACCCAGAGTGGCTACCCTACCCGGGAAGTAGCAACAGTGGTGCGCCAACTGGAAAGGGGCCAGCTAGCCGGAGCCAGTACCGCCATGAATTATTACCGGGGCTTAGAGTGAGTGCTTAGCCATCGGGGTTTTGACAAATAAGGCTTAAACTGTTAAACATTAGCCAGACTAAGTAAGTGCTCTGGTCATCATCAATAATTACTGTTGGTATAAAAAGGAGTCTATGAAAACCAAAAGTTTACATTATAAGATTGAATTCACGTATGATCCGCTAAAAGGTCTATTTTCCGCCCGTATTCCCGCGTTGAAAGGTTTAAGCGCTAGCGGCGAGACTTTTGCTGAGGCCGAGGGCAATATTAAGGCCGAGGCGCTGCAATATCTAGAAAGTCTGCACCTGGACAAAAAACCCTTGCCGCTGGACGAGCGGGACCTGGTCGAAGGGGTATATATCCGTCTTAACCGGCCATAAGATTTTAACCGGACTTTCCAGGCTTAAATGCTCCAGGCGGTTGAATATCAAAGATATGTTTGTAATACCAAGTAGTTACAAAGGAGAATTCTGTGCCGCGAATTGATGATTATATCCAATCCCGGGCGCTGGCGGTTGAAGAACTCAAGCAGAAGTCACCATCGGAGGTCGCCGCCCGCAGCCAGGCCAAATATGAGGTGCGCCAGGGTCAGGAGGGTCTCATCCTACCTTATTTTGGCCGCCCGCATTGGATCGGTTGGCCCGAGGTCCAGCTCGTCAATCTGGAAGGCGAAGGTGAAGTTAATATTCAGGAGCAGATTCTGATGCTCCATTATTTAGTCACTACCCAGGGAAAACCCTTGACCGGGAAAACCATCGATTTCCGTCAGGTACCGGCCGGGGAATTTTACCATTCCGCCTTTGTCCAGCGGGCCCGGGTGCCGCTTCTCAAGGTCTTTGGCCACAATCTGGAGCTTTACCGGCAGGCCGCGGAAATGATGGGTGGCGTAAAAGTTGACTTAGGAGATGCCGCCGCCACTTATCAAGCCTTGCCTCTGGTCCCGATCACCCACGTGCTTTGGCAAGGTGATGACGAGTTTGAGCCGGAGGCCAATATCATCTTTGATGAGAGCATTGTCGCCCACTTACCGACCGAGGATGTCGCGGCCCTGTCAGGATTTTCGGTTTATCGGTTGTTCGGCGCGGCTCGGAAATTACAAGGTTAGGCCGCGCCATTAGGGGGAAGCTCTTCATATTGCCGGGGCGATCCCGATGTTGACCGAACTGCGCATCAAGAATCTGGCCATCCTGGATCAGATTGAACTGGACCTGGGGCCGGGCTTAAATATCCTGTCCGGCGAAACCGGGGCCGGTAAGTCCATGATTATTCAGGCCGTTAATCTGCTCTTGGGGGCACGCGGCACTGAAGAATTGATTCGCACCGGCACCGCGGAGGCGGAGATCGAGGCCCGGTTCTGGGTTCCTCCGAACCGCGCCGGGAACGCCGGGCGGTTCGATCAGGGGATAGCTGACGATGGCGAACTGCTGCTCCGGCGGGTGGTAAATCGCCGCGGCCGTAGTCGGGCGTATATCAACGATCAGGCCGTGACCCTGAAGTTTTTGACCGCTTTAGGCCGGGACTTGTTGAGTTTATCCGGCCAACATGAATATCAGGTGCTGCTGGCCCCGGAAAACCACCTGGCCATTTTGGATGCCTATGGTGGCTTGGGCGACCAGGTGGCGCATTTCCGCTGCCGTTATCAGCACTGGCAGCAATTAAAACGGGAGCGGGAACAGACCCTGGCCAGGCAGCAAGAGCTTCGGGCCAATCGAGAATTACTGGCCTTCCAGCTCCAGGAATTGGAGCAGGCCCAAGTTGCTCCCCAGGAAGATGAGGTCTTGACTCAGGAACGGGAGCGGGCTCGCCATGCCGCCCAGCTCTGGGAGGAAACCCATACCAGTTATGACCGCCTCTATGCCGGAAAAACCGCGCTGCTGGGCACGCTCAGCGAAATCCGCGACTCTATCACTTTTATGGCCCGGATCGACCCGGCCTGGCAGCCCCGACTAAAGGAATTGGAAAATATCCGCTATCAACTGGAGGATTTGGCCCTGGCCCTGAGGGATTATCTCCCCATCGTGCGGATCGAGCCGGGGCGTCTGGGAGAACTGGAAAACCGGTTGGCGCTGCTGGAGCGCTTGAAGCGCAAATACGGCCCGAGCCTGGCGGATGTCCTGGCTTATCAGGACCGGGCCCGCCGGGAAGTGGAACAGTTGGAAGATTTTGACATTCATTTAGAAGAATTAGATGAACAACTGGCCGCCGCGGCCCAGGAACTTCATCGCCAGGCGCTCGAGCTTTCCCAACAGCGCCAGGCGGTGGCCCAACGGCTAGCGCACGCGGTAGAACAGGAAATCCACAGCCTGGCCATGCCTCAGGCCAAATTTATCGTCCAGTTCCAGAAAGTGCCGGGCGCCGCGCTGGACCCCCCTGAGCCGGCGGGGCAACTCGGCGCTCAGTCGCTGACCGCCACCGGCGCTGATCAGGTGGAGTTTTATCTGGCACCCAACCCTGGCGAAGCTCCCAAGCCACTGGCCCGCATTGCCTCCGGGGGGGAATTGTCGCGCCTGGTGTTGGGTCTGAAAAATATCCTGGCCCAAGAGACCGGGGTAGAGACCATGGTTTTTGATGAAGTAGACGCGGGAATCGGCGGCGCGGTGGCCCAGGTGGTGGGTCAGAAATTGCATAATCTGGCCGCTAAGCACCAGATTATCTGCATTACCCATCTGCCCCAGATCGCCTGTTTCGGGAACCACCACTTCCGGGTCGAGAAGCAGGTGCAGGAGGGCCGTACCGTGACCACGGTTAAAAAGCTCAATGCCGCTGACCGGCTTCAGGAGATCGCCCGGATGTTGGGCGGGACCAGGGTCACCGAGACCACGCTGGCTCATGCCCAGGAACTGTTAGCGATTAGCCAACCAGTTTCAGAACCCTAGACATGGGGTTTCTGGCAGTCAAACAAAAAGCTTGCAAAAAATCCAATAATAATTATAATATAAACTAAAGGGGGGCGTACTGGATTCGACGTGGGTAGGGAACTTGAAGTTGCATGCCGAGGTCCTGTCTGCTCGTAAAACAGGTAGGGAACACATAAATGCCGACAATTACGGCTACGCTTTAGCCGCTTAAGGCTAACGCCTGCAGAATTTAGCCGGGAGGATTCTTCAGGTGACGGTATTCCGGCTAGATCACCTTTGACGCCCGCGCTTTGGTGGTCGAATCTTTAGTGGGCTAGCTTGTCAGGCATTCTGCCGGCGGAAGGCCCGACAGGTGAAATCAATGCACCGGCTAAGCATGTAGAAGCTTTTAGGGACTATTTGCGGACGCGGGTTCGATTCCCGCCGCCTCCACCAGATGCGCTCAACACAAATATTAACCAGTCATAATTTTTCGCTAAAGGGCCGATTAAGGCTTAATCCTTTAATAACTGGCCAGGTATTGGAACGCGCCGGGACTCATCTTATAAATAAATTATTGCTACCTGCCGTTGAACTAAAGAGAAGCGGTTCTCACCTGAGGTTGCTATGAACCTAAATAAATCAGACCTAACCGCCAGGTTAAAAGATGCCAGAGCTATTCTGATTAAAAAACCCAAAAAAGTAAAAGTTGATTTACAAACCCCCTTTTTAAAGCTACAAGGATGTTGGGAAGCGGATGAAGTCGAACAGCGGGCCGCTTGGGAACTCTATGTGGAACTGGTGACCCGGATAGCCTTAGAGGAGCTCAGGCCCGGCGAAGGTTTGCTACGCGACGCCCTGACCGCCTTGCAGGAAATCTTTATCGAGACCAGGCAAATTCTCAAAAACTATGGTCCCACCGTGGCTCGACCCAAAGGCGAGGGCAATCTCTCCTTGGGGGCTATCGTCGTGGCGGTGTTAAATTCTGCCTTACGGCCAGTACTGGCCAAATGGCATCCCCTGCTCTTGGCCTACGAGGATACCAAAAAAGTAAAAACCTCGGCGGCCGAACACGAAGCGGCCTGGGAACATAATGCCGAACTACGTGCCGTATTAGTGGATTTAAAGAAAACCTTACAGCAATACTCATTGCTGTTGGCCGAAGCCGCGGGTATTCCACCCTTAAAAATCGCGTGATCAAAATTTTAGTTGTCGAATTGACCTGAGGGGAGACCCGATTCCGCGAAGCCCTCGGCGTCCGCATTACCGATTCTGGTGGCAGGTCTGATTTTAGCAGAGTTAGGTTCAGTTACCATAAAATTATAACATAACATACTGATTATAATAGTTATCCTAACAGAACTACAAAAACCTCAACGGAATTAATAGATTCACGAAACCCTTTATCACCGCCAACCTGCCCTCAAGCTCCGCCCTAAAACCGCAAGGCTATGCTGCTAAATGATTATGCTTGACATGCCTTTAGGTTTCTTTTAGTAAAAATATGCTATAAATGACATATTACGTGGCCGGTTTCGTATTATGGCCATGCCATGGCCTGGGGCTGGTTTAGGTTTTTTGGGCCACGTTGACTTTAAAAAGATAACTTTAACCGTAGGGGCGCAATTAATTGCGCCCTAAGCGGAGACATTGCATGTTTTACCTTAGCGATTCCATGATTGATAATCTGGTTAAAGAGGATGTCCCCTATCTGGATCTAACCACGCTGCTGCTCGGCATCGGGGACAGACCGGGCAAGATCGCTTTTGCCACCAGAGAACCGACGCTCATCTGCGGCACTGAGGAAGTCCAGAAAATACTGGAGAAATCTGGAGCCGAAGTACTCCAATTCACCCCTTCGGGCTCCTTTCTGCCCCCGGGTACCACTTTTTTAGAGGCCCAGGGAACCGCGGCCGGGATTCATACTGCTTGGAAAGTATCTCAAAACCTGTTGGAATATGCCTCCGGGATCGCCACGCGCACCAAGTTGCTGGTTGATCGGGCCCGGCAAGTTCATCCGCCGATCCAAATCCTTACTACCCGAAAACATTTCCCGGGCACCAAGGAATTGTCAATCAAGGCCATAGTTATGGGAGGGGCCTGGCCTCACCGTCTGGGGTTGTCCGAGACCATTCTTTTTTTTCGGCAACACCTCGCCTTTATCGGAGGCATTGATCAACTCGGACAGCGACTGGCCCAGCTCAAAGCCCGCGCCCCCGAAAAAAGAATTGTCGTGGAGGCCGAAACTTATGAAGAGGCTGTAAGCTTGGCGAAGTCTGGGGTTGAGATAATTCAATTGGATAAATTTAAGATTGAAGAAACTTCTCTGATAGTAAAAGCCATCAGAAAAATAAATCCCGAGATCAAGATTGCCGCGGCCGGAGGGGTCAATGTTGACAACGTAGCTGCCGTTGCCGCCACCGGGGTAGATATGATCGTGCTTTCCTCGGTCTATTTTGGCAAACCGGCCGACATCCGGGTGGACATTTTACCAACCGGAGGATTTTGAATTTCCCATCCGACTATCTTATAATTGCTCTATCGGCAAAAACGCCTTCCGGAGCCGAGAAAAGCTAAAGAAAGATTGTAGGAATATGAACTTTGACGACCGACTCGAAAAAGTGATGGCCCTGGCCGATACCCTTGCCAAAATATAAATCGGAGCTGAGCTCCTTAGCCGCCCGCAACCTGAAATTTACGGTTAAAGACAATGCTACCGAGGTAGAGGTCACGGTAGAGCGCTTAAAGCTCTTCGAACATACCGACGCTATGGCCTGCGGGCCGCGGTCTTTGGCGATCAAGAGGCCAAGGCGGTGGCTCGGGCCCTGAAGGGGGAGAGCTATTGTCATCCTGTCTCCGACTATACCTTTGGCAAGTTCGGCACCGTCGCGGTAAATACCCCGCGGTCGGAAACCTGGGTCGGCTCCTTCGTCACCAAGGCGGTGGGCGGGTATGGCTATTCCGGTTGGATCTGGGAAACCGTAGAGGGTAATTTTCGCCTCAAACAAGGCCCCAAACTGCTCAGTATTGAGACCTCCTTGTTTTGGGGTTAATCAAAAGGAAGCAGCATGTCCACCTATTTGTCAAAAAAGATTGATCTTGTGAGAGTAGGGGACCACCGGATGCCCCTCTTTTCCTTGGTGGTGCTGCTTCTGGCCACTGTCTGGTTTACGTCCCCGACCTTTGCCGGGGAAGCCTTAGAGCCTGAGAAAAAGGAGGTGGTCAGCCGGGAACGCGGCCAGATCTGGATCGCTCTGGGGTATCTGACTGGGGATGTCACGTACCAGATCGGCGGCAAATATAAAGGTATTTGGTCCGGCGTCCCAATGCAAGGGAAAGTCAATTTTCCCCTTAGCGAACTGAAGTGGCCCTTAGACCTGCTGATGTTTACGCTAGGAGGAGAGCTGCGGTTTTTAAAGAACTGCGAATTGAGGATAGCTTTCTCCAAGAATCTAACGGACGAGCCGGGAAAGTTTGAGGATAGCGATTGGGAAGATGAATCTCGCCCGCAGGTCAAGACCATCTTTGGGACCTCCGATACCGCGTTTTCCGGATATATCCTCGATCTGGGGCTACGTTATTGGATCATCGAGAAACAGGTGAATCATGATCTGGCCTGGGCTATTGCCCCGGGTGCCAGCCTCTTATACCAAGAATTTAGTTGGGATGGCAGCAACCTCGTCCAATATGACCTCACCACGGGGGAGTCGACAAGGAAGGCAGGGCCGGTCATTGCCTATAAATTTAATCTGCTGATGCCCTTTCTGGAGCTGGCCGGCAAACTGACCTACAAACGTCTGTCCTGGCTGGCCAGCTTTGCTTATAGTCCCTGGTTAACCGCCAAAGATAAAGATTTCCATCTCCTGCGCGGCAAGTTCATCAAAGCCAAGGCTTACGGCGACGGTATCAAAGTAGCTTGGCAGGGCCGTTTGGCGCTCTCCCCGCATTGGTTTGTCCATCTGTCCGGAGATTGGCTCCAATTTTCGGCGGAAAACATGGATCAGAATTGGGGATTGGGGGGCACCTGGTCCATAGAGCACAAGATCACGAGTTCGCAATTAAGTATCAAAGGCGGCATCGGTTGTCATTTTTGAGAATCCTATGACGACCGCCGTAGCTCTAGTACCATGTAACATTGCTATTTTCGTGTAATGGTTTATAATAGGGCAAATTCCTTGTGGGAGGGATTTGCCATGCAGCCACGATATCGTGTGACGTTAACCGAGCAAGAACGTCAGGAACTCG
>JAQVHY010000152.1 GCA_028695935.1 Desulfobacca sp. | reverse complement strand
CCTCTGCCACCTTCGCCTCATGGGATGCTATCATCTTTGGTAATCCGGCTTCTTTCATTTTTCCCTCCCCGCCCTACAGTAATTTATCACAGGGAGGGTGTCTCAGCTATATTGACACAGAGGGTAACCTCATCTTCGGTGGGGTTGACCCTGTCCATATCTGATATGCGTACTTCCACATTGTCCAGCCATTATTGAGGGCTGCGGTCATATCGGGCTCTGAAGAAGCACATTACACCAGTGTTCTGCCATTCTGACTTCTCCTCGGTTTCTGGCTTGAAAACGTTGGTCTCTGGCTATGGCTACCATAAGATCCATGTCACTGCAAGACTTGGTAAACCATGCTCCCCTTGTTTCAAAGCAATAAAATAATTATTTATAAATATATATATATTTATTTAGGTGCCTTAGATGGTCAGGGCGAAATTTCTTGGAACTTTTAAAAAAGGATAAGCTTTAGAGCCTGGGGGAATTATTATTTTTTCCTCCTAAACTATCCTCTGTTACAGATTTTTTACCAACCCTCAGGAGGAGAGGAATTCCAATCTTTGTCTTGTATCTCTTCGGTTGGATACTGGCAATCACTGGGCTCTATTGCTTTGGTCACGCATTAACCTCTAAATATCAACCGGTCCAGAAGAAACCGCCAGGGTAATGCTTAGTCAAAGTTTAGTAGCGGTTACTGCCTTTTGCTATCTGGTGCTGCTCTTTGCCATTGCCTATTATGGAGACTGGCGGCGAGCGCGGGGGAGAAGTTTAATCGCCAACCCGTATATCTACGCCCTCTCTCTGGCGGTCTATTGCACGGCCTGGACTTTTTTTGGCAGCGTCGGTAAAGCCGCCACCCAGGGAGCCACCTTTCTCACCATTTATCTCGGCCCCACCCTAATGGCCTTTTTCTGGTGGTTTATATTACGGAAGATACTGCGTATCTGCAAAGAGAACAACCTAACCACTATGTCTGATTTCTTGACGTTGCGCTATGGTAAGGAGGTCTTTCTGGGGGCGCTCGTTACCGTGGGGGTGTTGCTGGCTATATTACCCTATATCAGCTTACAGCTCAAGTCTATCTCCGATACTTTTAATATATTGGTATATCACGAAGTTATTTCTCCGCTCGCCATCCCGGTTTATCAAGATACCGCTTTGTATGTCGCCTTAATCCTGGGATTGTTCGGGATCCTGTTTGGGGCCCGCCATTTGGATCCTTCCGAACGCCATGAGGGGATGGTAGCGGCAGTGGTGTTTGAGTCCTTGATAGAAGTTCTGGCCTTTCTGGGCATCGGCATCCTAGTGACTTTCAGTCTTTTTAAGGGTTGGGGGGAGATTTTTGGGGGCATCTGTCAAGACCCGAAATTTTGTCAGCTTTTACAAATTAACACCGGTACTCATGACAGTTATCTGCTGTTCATGGTCCAAACCCTTCTGGCCATGGGAGCCATCCTTTTCCTGCCGCGCCAGTTCCATATGGCGGTGGTAGAGAATACTGATGAAAGGCATATTCTGACCGCCATGTGGCTTTTTCCACTGTACCTGTTGTTAATGAACCTTTTTGTTATGCCCATCGCCTTCGGGGGATTGTTATCAGGCTTACCTAGGGACCAGGCCGACACTTTTGTGCTTCGAATTCCACTACAAAGTGGCCATCCCTATCTTGCTCTACTTGCCTTTTTAGGAGGGTTGTCAGCCTCTACCGCCATGGTGGCGGTCACTTCCATCGGCGTTAGCACTATGCTCCTAAATAGTCTGGTGCTGCCTTTAGCCATCCGGCTTAAACTGCAAGAGCATCTTTCGCCCTATCTATTGGCCGTCAAACGAGCCGGTATCCTGCTGCTGATTCTTCTGGGCTACATTAGTTATCGCTTGATCTGGCCCTCCGCAATGCTGGTGGACATGGGGCTGATCGCCTTTTGCGGGGTAGCCCAATTAGTGCCGGCCATCCTGGGGGCCCTATACTGGCGGGAAGCTACCAAGTGGGGAGCTATAGTCGGCTTAATGGCAGGGTTTTTGATCTGGGCCTATACCCTGCTCTTTCCCTACCTGATCGAGGCGGGTTGGTTTCCTCTGAGTATTTTAGAGAAAGGTCCTTTTGGCCTGGCTTTTCTCAAGCCCACCGCCTTTTTGGGGCTGAACGGCCTTGATAACCTTTCCCATGCCTTCTTCTGGTCCCTGTTTTTCAATATCGGCAGTTTTGTAAGCATCTCGTTGTTAACAGTCCCCAGTCAGTTGGAGGAGGTACAGGCACGGCGGTTTGTCGAGGTCTTCGAGCTTGAAGAGAGGGTTCTCCGGGAAAGACGGTATACTTATATCCCAAATCTGGATCAATTTACCAGCTTCATGGAAAAATTTATCGGCACTAAAAAGGCGGCGGAAACTCGCCGTTCCTTCTTGAAGCAAGTGGAAATCCCTGAAAAAGACTGGGGAGATCGGGAAAAGTTACAACTTGAGGCTTATGTTGAACGCACTATTGCCGGCTCTATCGGCCCAGCGGCAGCCCGGGTAATTATGGAGGGCTACCTTTCCTCTGTGGGCTCCCGGATGGAAGAGGTGTTTGATCTCTTTGGGGAGGTCTCGAGTTCCCTGGAGGAAAGCCAGCAAAAGCTCAAAAGACGGTTAGCCGAACTTTCGGTACTATATGAAGCGGCCCGCACCTTGACCTCAACTTTATATCTGCCCGAACTTATCGAGGGTGTCCTGGACCTATTGGTTGTACGCTTAGGGGTGGAAAAGTGCTCAGTACGACTGCTAGACGAAGACGGGATGTTAACCATCAAGAGTTATCGGGGCTTGACCCGGCTGGCCCAGGTGCTGTCAGTAAAGCCGGAAATCGATACCATACTGGGGCAATGTCTGCTGACCCCCCAGGTCATTTCCGTTTCGGATACTTCTCTGATGGTGAGAGAACTCCTCGAAGGATTGCTGGAAGAGGAAATCATGGCCTCTTTTGTCCTGGCCCCGATCACCACCGAAACCCTAGCCCTGGGAGTCTTGGCCGCGGCCAGCAGTCAGAAAGGCTATTTTGCCCGGGAGCACGTTGAATTTTTCCAGTCCCTGGCCGGGCAGTTGGGAGCGGCGGTCCGCAGTGCCCAACAGGTAGCCCACCAGATTCGCAATCCGGTGCATGCCATCGGCGGTTTTGCAAATCTTCTCCTGAGAAAACTTCCCGAAGGCTCCGACACCAGAAGCTATGCGGAGATCATTATTAAAGAGGCCAAACGCCTGGAACAGATGGTCCGGGAAGTGGTAGAAACTTCGGTAATCTTTATTCCCAGAGAGGAAGAACAAGACATCAATCAGGTGGTGCGAGGAGCCTTGGGAATCATTCGCTCTAAAATCGAAGAAAAGCAGATTGACCTCAAGGTTGAGCTCACTGAAGGCCTCCCGCCACTGACCATGGATGTAGGCAACATGAAGCGGGTCATCCTGCAATTAGTGGCCAATGCCTTGGAAGCCATGGCTTTCGGAGGAACCTTGAGACTGAGTACGACGCACAAGGAGGATTTTGTGAAAATCCAGGTCGCGGATAACGGGAGAGGCATTCCCGCTGATATTTTACCCCATATTTTTGACACCCTTTTCTCTACAAAACCTGCCGGTCCTGGTCTGGGCCTGCCCATTGTCCACAAGATGATTTCTCACCACCGGGGAGAAATTTCCATTGAGAGTAAGGAAAACGTCGGAACTACCGTAACCATCAAGCTTCCAACCTCTAAACCGGAGACGACAACGCCCTGAGCTTAGCCATGGATATAAGATTTGTTTTACTTTTATCAATTTTGCTTCAATTTACTGCGGCATTTTTGGCTTTGCGACTGATTTGGGTCACCAAGAAAAGACCGGCATGGATTCTTATCGCCGCGGCCATTTCTCTGATGACCTTTCGCCGCGGCATCACTCTATACCATGCGATATTCTGGGACCTGCCTCTTGATCGAACCGCCGAATTGGTAGCCTTGGGTATATCTGGACTAATGCTAGTCGGGATCGCCTGGATTGCTCCCCTATTTCTTTCCCTCAAAAGCTCAGAAGAGGAGCTGCGTCTTAATGAGTCTCGCCTGCAAGCCTTGTGGCAACTGAGCCATATGACAGGAGCATCATTGCAAGAGATCTCGGACTTTGCCCTGGAAGAAGGCGTCCGGCTCACGAAAAGTAAGATTGGTTTCGTGGGATTCATGAACGAGGATGAGACTGTGCTCAACGTCCAATCCTGGTCAAAGACTGTCATGGAGCAATGTGCCGTCGTTGACAAACCGATTGTCTATCTTTTAGAGACTGCGGGCCTGTGGGCTGAAGCCGTGCGACAACGGCAGCCGATTATTATCAATGATTATGCTGCTCCAAACCCTAACAAGAAAGGCTATCCTGAAGGCCATATCAAATTGCAGCGTCTTCTGACCATCCCGGTGTTTGACGACAACCGCATTGTGGCGGTGGCGAGCGTGGCCAATAAGCAAGTGAAATACGACGATGCGGATGTCCGCCAGTTGACTTTACTGATGAATGGCATGTGGTGGCATATCCAGCGGCAACGCGCCGAACAGGCCCTGACCCATGAGATTGAGCGGATGCACCAATTTCAGGCCAAACTGATCCAGACCTCCAACGACGGCATCATTGCTAATGATCGGAATGGCAATATCATCATCTTTAACGATGGCGCGGAAAGAATTTTGGGCTACAGCGCCGAGGAAATCATCGGCAAACTCACAGTACACCGCCTCTATCCTCCCAAAGTAGCCCGCAAGATTACCAAAATGATATACGATTCCGCATACGGCGGCCCCGGACGGCTAGTGCAATACGAGACCGAGGTGATCAGCAAAGCCGGAGAATTGATCCCGATCGAACTCTCGGCCTGCCTGATCTTTGAGGACCATCGCAAAGTAGCCACGGTGGGATTTTTCCGGGATCTGCGAGAGCGCAAGCAATTGCAGGAAAAAATTTTGCAATCGGAACGGTTGGCAGTTCTAGGCCGGATGGCGGCCCATGTCAGCCATGAGATCAAAAATCCCCTCATGATTATCGGTGGGTTCGCTCGCCAAGTGCGGGATAACCTCGAACCCGATCAACAGAAAAATCGGGAAAAACTGCAAATTGTCATTGAGGAAACCCGGCAGCTAGAGGATTTCCTTGCCGAAGTGGGGAGCTATGCCAAGATATCCGAACCACACAAGAATCGTGGAGACCTTAACCTCCTCATCCAGGAGACCTGCCGGTTGTTAGAACCCGGCCTCCGTGAAGGTAACATAAAGTTAGTGCTGGACCTGGACTCCCAGCTGCCGATGGCGCAGTTTGATCCGGTACATCTGCGTCGGGTACTATTGAATATCACCAAAAATGGTATCGAGGCCATGCCCCGCGGAGGGACCTTGACCATTGCCAGCGGCCAGCAGCCGGGCCGGCTATTTGTACACATTTCTGATACTGGCAAGGGCATCCCCCCAGATGTCATGGAAAAGATCTTCACCCCCTTTTTCTCCACCAAGCCCAAGGGTAGCGGCCTGGGTCTGACTATTTCCCAGCAGATCATCGCAGCCCACCAGGGTGAGATCGCTATAGAAACTGAACTCCATAAAGGTACCCGGGTTACGATCTTCCTGAGAGCTGACTAGTATCCACCCGCGCATAACAATAACTTACTCTCGCTTTTTTTTTTGCGACTCAGCAAAGGCTCATGGAACAACCGTTAAACTAACCAGCAGATATCCCTTGACTTTCCCAGTAGAAAGGATCCGTCTAACTTAAGACTGTTTGAACCATGACGCTTAACATCGAAATTAGGCAGCGCCCACCAGGCACATCGTCTAAAATCTCTGCCAGTAATTCCTGGCCGCCTAGAGGATTTCCCTTAAACCGGCGTATGATCATAACCTGGAATACGCAATATGACCCGCCATCACAAGAGGGTTAAGGTTAAAGAATGTGTTGAGCCTGAGAATGCCTTGGGCTTAGTTAAGTTAACCCCTTGATATTACCGTTCCGCGCCCAGAGAGATTCGAACTCCCGTCCCACGGATTCGTAGTCCGGTCGGCAACAAGAATAAATCCAAAGAAAACAATAGATTATATTGTATTTATCCACTAATTAACGGCCTTCCAGCAATTGCCAAAACTCACTAAAAATGCGGGTTTGGGATATTCTGGTTTTCAAAGTGGTATCCGCAGCAACCGACGGTGATGATGGCTTTAAAGTGGAACTGATAGGTGGGTGATTTTTGCCATTGGACCGCCCAAAGGAACAACGCGCCGCTAAAAGCCTTTGCCAACGCCGTCTTTACCTATATCATTTTTAGCCTGCCCCCAAGGATTTTCTTCGCCAACTTCCCCGGCGACTTATCCTCATCAACAATCTTCCTGATGACCCCCTGTAATTCGTCTA
>JAQVHY010000151.1 GCA_028695935.1 Desulfobacca sp. | reverse complement strand
GGATGTCGGCATCAAGCACCCAGTTCACGTAGCAACTCATTATTGCCGTTCTTAGGGCGTCTAACGCCTGATGGGGATGGCGTCCAGGTCGAAAGCCATACGAGAAACCCAGAAAATCCACCTCGTAGATGGCACTCAGCAACTCTGCTACCGCACCCTGGACAATCTTATCTTCCAGAGTCGGCACTCCCAGAGGTCGCCGTCCGCCGTCTGCTTTGGGGATATAGGTCCGGCGCACCGGCTGGGGCCGGTAGCGTCCCGAATGCACCCGATCACAGAGGTCTTTGAGGTTTGCTTCCAGGTTAACTTCGTAATCCTTCACGGTAACTCCATCAACCCCAGCACTAGCTTTCTTGCGCTGGCGATGGAATGACCTCCTGAGTGCCTCCACATCGATATGATGCAACAGAGCCGTGAACCGTGTCTGGCGCCCGCGTCGGGCCGCCTCGTTCACCCTGGCCAGATTGGCTGGCAAGGCTGCCCGGCCCTGTGTCCGGACCTCCGCCTTCCGGCCAGGAATCCCTTCAGGCCGGGGTCTTCCCTCCGCCCGCCTCGGACTATTTTCCTTCGGCGGCATCATCAGTACTACACCCCGGTCCGCCACCCCGCCTCAGCTCGGTGCCCGACTCCGGTTGTCCCTTGTCTGACACCCCCTTCGGTAACCAGCCGAAGGCCCCGGCGGGGCTTCCTGGGTTCCAACGATATCCTTTCAGCCGTGATGTGGCCTCAGACCCCGGCGGAGTAAGAACATCTCGCCTTAACGATGTTCTCCATGCTGCCTTCAACGTTAGCAACCGTCTCGGCCTCCGCGACTTAATTTTCATTTCGTGGCTCAATCCCACACCCCACCTGACCGCGGTCTACGCTTCGGACCCCATGTTACCATGACGCCCGCAAGACTTGCTCCCAGCCTGCCCGCTACGGCTTTAGCTGGACGGGACTTACACCCGCAAGATATCGCTGGCTTCGCCCAGCGCACTGCTAACCGAAAAGTGACCCCCCCTGACATCAACTTCTGATACTACTACTGGCACCAACAAAGTGGGATCAGAGGTGGAAGGGATGATCAGGATGGAGCAATACGGGTATATTCGCACGGCATATCGGGTCTATAACAAGAGCATCAAGCAGATCTGTCGAGAAACCGGTCACTCTCGGCAGACAGTGAGAAAGGTCCTGCGGAGTGAGCCGGGGGGATATACTCCCCGAACAGAGCAGGCGTATCCGGTGCTGGGGCCTTATCTCACCATTATCGATCAATGGCTGGAGGGGGACAAAAACCGGCCCCGGAAACCGCGCCATACCGCCACGCGGGTTTATGACCGCTTGGTGCGAGAGCATGGTTTTCCTGGGGGTCGTTCCACGGTGCGGCGTTATGTGCGGGCCGCCAAGGCGCGTTTAGGTCTTCAGGGGACCCAGGCGTTCATTCCCTTGGATCCGGAAGTGGGTCGGGAAGCGGAGGTGGACTGGGGCACGGCGCTGGCTATCATTGGCGGGCAATTCACTACCGTCAAATTTTTGGTCAGGCGTTCTCGGTATTCGGGCCAGCACTTGGTGCGGGCTTATCCTTGCGAGCGGCAGCAGGCCTTCTTTGACGCCCACCTGCACGCCTTTAACTTTTTCGGCGGGATTTTTCCTACCCTGGTCTACGATTATGTTCCATGAAACATAATCCAATTTATGTGGCGGTCATCAATATGTGGCCTTCCGGAGTCAAGTCCAGGATGATAATATAAGCCGAAGTTTTGAAGGGCACATAATTTCTTGCTTGTTTACCTGCTTTAGATGACAACCTTCTCATAACAAAACAACGAAAGGAGAATCCATGAGAAAATGGTATGCGAATCAACATGATTCCGATAACATGGATAAGTGATTAATCTCAGCGTCGCTTCGCCATAAAAAGTGGCCGACTTCCGCCGGAGGGCGCGGCCGCTTTCGCCCGGAATGGGTGGCCGATTTGAGCGGAATACGCAGCCTGGCAGGCCCGGGCCATAGCCTCAACCTCTTCCGGGGTGAGATAAGGCAAGATGCGCAGGGCCCGGGGAAGCATAGCTTTGGTTGGGATTAAAGAGTTATTCTTCATGGGGCTTATCCTGACCGCCGGGCAGGGCATCCAGGCGGCGGGTTCTAGCTTTAGCCCAGCACCGCCAATCCCTTGCGGTCAATGAGATCAAGGAGCCGTTGCGCGGGGCCGCTGGGCCTTTTCTGCCCCTGCTCCCACTGTTGCACCGTGGTCTTGCCAATACCAAGGAACGCCGCAAACACCGCCTGGCTAACACGGTTCGCCACGCGGATGCGCCGGATCTCCTCGGGCCGAAACGCCCGTTTGGGCGGTAAGCAAAGCGCGTTAATTTTGCGCATAGTAATGTCGTCCATGACTCCGGCCTTGAACAGGTCGCACACCATGTCGTGGGTAATATTCAAAATCTCACTCATGGTGTATCTCTACAATAGAGCCTTCCTTATGGCCTTGCTGGGGATTAGCGAGTTATTCTTCATAGGGCTGGCCCTTGCTTTACAAAAACACCTTATAATCCGTGTTTAGTGCTTTGGCCAGACGCTTTGCCATCTCCTTGCCAATAGACCTCTTGCCCCGCTCCATTTCTGAAATATGGCTGACCTTTACTCCCACTTTGGCTGCCAGTTGTGCCTGGGTCAATCCTTCCCGATAACGCGCCCCTCGCAATACACTATCCGGCGTAATTCCTTCCGGGAATACCTTCTCAACACTATAAAGGCGATCATCATCATTGGCTTGCTCTAGTAAGGCCAACAAGTCATTGATGATCTTCTGGACCGCGGCGGCATGCGCCACTGGAACTCGAAAAGAGAGTTCAGCATATTCTGCTGTAGTCTGCACTTTCATGGGGACCGACATAACGCACCTCAATTACCTTTATTTCCTTTTCCTTTACTTGCCAAACCGCCACATAGGTAGGCCGTCCTTTTTTAAGGTGGCAATGATAACATTGCGATTTTCCACTAATCTTTCCAAAGTTTGGCCAT
Source organism: Desulfobacca sp. (assembly GCA_028695935.1). Classification (GTDB taxonomy): domain Bacteria; phylum Desulfobacterota; class Desulfobaccia; order Desulfobaccales; family Desulfobaccaceae; genus Desulfobacca_B. The sequence continues at coordinate 3,376 of JAQVHY010000151.1, read as the reverse complement.
TGGGGTAACACTGGCCCCAATAATTGCAATTCCTTGATTAACAGCTTGAAGCTGTCACGGACTTTGGGAGGCAGTTTGACTGTCTGCTTTTTTGCCTTGCCACTAAACTTGACCGCCCACATGGTTAATTTATAACCATTTATGGGTTATTGGTCAACTGATTTGTTTTTAAGTGCCGCTGATTATTTACTCTCTAAAATTAGACGCTTTAAACTTTTGTCCAATTGTCGGCCTTTTTTTTTACTAGCTGATCAGGCTCCAAAACCGGGGAAAAGAGCGTTTAAAGGCAGGCAAAACTAGACAAAAGCGCTACATTTTGGTCTAATATTAAAATCATACATGGTACTTACGAAGACGGACGAGTTAAATTAACTATCTCTGCAAAATGCTTCTCGTCTTCGCGTTTAATTAATTCCAATAGGTCATTCAACACTTGTGGAGTCTCGGCCAGGATGGATAGGTCGTGTTCGGGATTGCTAATTCTTCCCTCACGAGAATGAGTATGGAGAAACCGAGTAATTCGAGATTTTTTTGTAGACCAAACCATAATATAAACGACTCTGCGGTTTGGATTTAAAAATACCTTGTAATGAATAACGATAATCGTTACATTATTTTTATTTTCCTATGATCAAAACTTTCGCGCGAGCTTGGCTAGAAGAATTCTGGCACACCGGTAAACATAAGCGGGTTCCGTCCGAGTTGGAAGCCAGGCTGCTGCGGAAGATGGACATGGTTAATCGGGCGGTGGCCCGCAAAGATTTACAAGCGCCACCCTCCGCTCGTCTTCATGCCTTGCACGGCGATCGGGAAGGACAATGGGCCATCTCGGTCAGCGGTTCCTGGAGATTATGTTTCAGGTTTGAAGAAGGCAATGTTTACGGCCTGGAACTGGTGCAATATCATTGAAAGGAATGCCCATGTTACCCCGAAATCGGCGTCCCACATCGCCAGGAGAAATTCTACGACATGAATTTTTAGAGCCATTAGGCCTTGGCCAAAAGGAATTGGCGGAAGCTTTAGGCGTCACCCGGGTGCGATTGAGCGAAATCCTTCGGGGCAAACGCAGTATCACCCCGGATACAGCCCTTCGTCTGGCGCGATTTTTCGATACCACCCCGGAATTTTGGCTGGGCTTGCAAATGGATATAAGCCTCTGGGACACTTTGCAGGCCCATGGGGCGGAATACGAGAAAATTACACCGATAAAAACGGCGGCTTGATTATCAAACAGTCATGAGATTTACCCTGCTCACCCCCGATGATGAAAAACTTTTTGTAGCCGGTATAATAATGGTGGTTTGTACGGTTCTGCAGGAAGGAGCCGAGGGGCGCATCTTTACATCTACCCGTGAGTATTCAACCTACCGGGCCCGTTTGCAGCAATTAGCCCAATGGCTGGTTGATACCGAGGTGGAGTTGGCGGTCATAGAGAGTACGGGCGTTTACTGGCAGAGCGTTTACGTGAGCCTAGAGGCCGCCGGAATCAACACCTACCCGGTGAATGCGCGTCATGTGAAGAACGTGCCCGGACGCAAAACAGATGTTAAGGATAGCGAGTGGTTGGCGGAATTGGCCCGCTGCGGTTTGCTGCGCGCCAGCTTTATTTTGGCAACCGGGCAGTGCAAAATGAGCGAGAAAGTTTAGGGAGGGGAGATATACGCATGATTGACGAGGGAAGCCCGGTGCCCTGCCGCCTGTGCGGGGCACAGAAATACATTCCGATATATTACCTGGATGATATCGAGACCGTCCGCTGCCAAAACTGCGGCTTGGTGCAGCTGTCTAGATGTTTAGCTTCCCGTGAAGAACTAACCCGCTATTATTCCAGCAAAGGCAAGGATGCTGCGCCATTGCGTTCAATGTTTGACAAACAAAAAATTTGGCGCGGCTCCAAATTTCGCCTGCATTATTTTAAAAAATATACCGGCTTGACTTCGGGGAAAGTGTTGGAGGTGGGCTCTTCCGAAGGACATTTCCTGGCCCTCTTGCAGGCTCAGGGTTTTGAGGTATTAGGAGTGGAACCCTCCAGCATTGGGGCCGATAAACATCGAGAAAAAGGTATCCCGGTAATAGAATCTCTTTTGGAAGATGCTGATCTTCCCGATAGTTTTTTTGACGCCATCTGTTTGTTCCAGGTATTTGAACACTTCGAGGAACCCAAGCAGATAGCCCACACCTTTTATCAAAAATTAAAGGTAGGCGGGCGCCTAGCAATCGAAATTCCCGATATCTTTTCTATCGGCGCCAAATTTGAAAAAAATCCACATAAGCTCTTTAATAAAGAACATATCTGTTTTTTTTCCCCCGAGACTTTAAGAGCCCTTTTGACAGACGTTGGTTTTAAACCAATCTTTGCCCACCACTGTGATTATGATGGCTTTCGGCTTCCTTTTGGCAAATCTCTGAAAAAGATTTTCGTGCCACTTTTTAGGCCCGCTTTCAAAGGCCCGTTGGACAAAATATTACTCCAAGAGGCTGATAATTATTATAAGACGATAGAAACTCCGCCTGATTGTCGAACAACCGGTTCATCTTCCTTAGCAACCAATCGGTTGTCCAAAGATCTCAAAAAAGCATTAAGCGCTCCCTTTGATATCTTCTTTGGCTATCTAGCGTATCGCTTAGACCGGGGAGCTAGTCTCTATTGGATCGGCCAAAAAATATAATGATCGCACCACCATCGCCGGATGTTGAGCATACTGCCCATGGCGTTTTAAAGTGGACCCCATTGTCAAGACAAAAAATCGGTTAGTTTATGTCACCGCGGGGGATGACAATTGTGAACATAAGTTCTTTTATAATGTTAGTGGCGGAATCTCGTAACCGAAGACCAGGTGGCCGCCGGCCGGCCAACGCGGATTCGGTCGGCCGGCACCAAGCTTATGCGGGGCCGACCGAATCCGCCCTGCTTCGAGCGATAAGATTCCCCCGGCCAAGGCCATAGTCAAATCCCTACTCCATAGACCTCGGCTGGTGTCTGATAGCCCAGAGACTGATGGGGTCTTTCCTGATTGTAAAAAGTCAGGTAGGCGCTAATGCCTTGCCGGGCCGCGGACACACTCTCATAGTCTTTCAGATAGACCTCCTCATACTTTAAGGACCGCCAGAGCCTTTCGGTAAAGATATTATCCAGGGCTCGCCCTCGCCCATCCATGCTGATGCAAATATCATGTTGCTTCAACTTCTTGATAAATTCGCCACTGGTGAATTGACTGCCCTGATCGGAATTGAAGATTTCCGGTCGCTGGCTGGTCAGGGCGGTTTCCAACGCCCGCAGACAAAAATCAGCTTCTAAACTGGTGGATAGCTCCCAAGAAAGCACATAGCGGCTAAACCAATCCATCATGGCCACCAGGTAGAGCCAACCCTTCTG
>JAQVHY010000031.1 GCA_028695935.1 Desulfobacca sp. | reverse complement strand
CCGCCTGGTGCACCACTCCCATATTTTTGTCATTAATGGCAATAGCTTCCGCATAAAACTAAAAAACGTATCCCGGCCCAGGCTGGCCGTCGCGGCCGGCCCGCCGCATTGTTAATCAAAGGGGGGGGTCAGTTTTCGATGCCCAAAGGGGTCAATTTTGGTTGACAATCTTCAGACCGTAAAGTTGGCATTTTTGAACCCCTTTCCTATCCCTACCTGTGTCTTAATACACTGTCTAAATTTTGGGGTCCACTATACCCTTCTCTCAACCTCCCGATAAGAGTATTGAGGCTAACATGGTCTGGTTTCTGTGCGTCTTTCATAGCTTTCCGTTAACCTCATTTGATTTGTTAAGGCTCAAAGCCACACCATGACGAAATATTCTTTCTGTTTAATGCGTTTGGCTCAAATCCAGCTTACCTTTAGTGCCTATTCGATATTCACACTCCCAGTCAGACCAAGATCGTCTAGTATTTGCTTAAGATCATTCTCGAAGCTATGTGCCATTCGCTCATCAACTGTTACGGCAAAACTAATCCCGATCTTGAGTTCGGAGCCGCTTCGCAGCTTCGGCAATACCCTTGTTCCCAGTCTGTTCCAGATTTCAGGCGGCACATCTCCGGAAATACGGAATGTCCTTTTGGCGGCTCCTGGTGCAGGTTCTGGCTCAGGCTCAGGACTAGGCTTAGGAGTCGGTTTTGGTTCGGGAGCGAGCCCAGGCTTCGGTCCAGTCTCCGGTACACCACCCGGCACAGACTTGAGAGCCGTTGCCTTGGCCTGCAATAGCAAAAAAACGCCGGACTCAAAGGTAACCTCCGCCGGATCAGTAACCTCATTGAACAAAACGCGTTCATAACCGCCATCCGGCTTTAGACTGGAAGCCAGCCCGAAATCACCCCTCGAAACAAATTCGACGATCTTGCCTCGCAGGACTGTGTCCGGGTCCAGGAGGCGCGTCAAGGAGCCATTCAAAAAGCTCTGGCGGAGGCTGGCCAAGGGCCAGGCGCCGGAATCTTTTAGGGCTGGGGGCCAGTTCCGCTCGATGTAGCCCGCCCCTACAGATTCATTCAACAAGGCCTGTGATTTCAGCGCTGTTATTACCCGTCCGCAAAGTGTTTCGCTGCCGCTGGAATGCCCGGCACCAAGGTCAATGGTCTTCAGTCCGTCAGGCTCTTGATTATCGGCGATGACGACAAAACGATAGCCGCCCCACACCTCATCTTTAGCCATTTCTTCAGCATCGGCCACCTTTGACTGAATCTCCGCCCGGTCAGCCCGGTCAAAATCCCCACCCAGGGTTCCCTCAGCGATTTCCTTGGCGACCCGCTTCCAGGCGAGCCAAAGCTCCACCTTCGCCCGTAAGTCGCGGCCGGGTTTTTTAAGGCACCAGACGAGGGACCCAGGATAAAGCCGGGGTGACTTGCCCCGCTGCTTGGTCCATTCGGCGATTTCCTGGCGCCGCGCGCCTTCTCCCGTCCAATCGGACTCCGGATCGACGATAACCAGGGTAAGCTTCGGCATGTCCTGAACAGCGGTGCCATCCGACGGAAACAGCACCAGCGGGATACTTGCGCCCCGTTCAAACTCTTTCTTGATAAGGGACCACATGGCCGGTTTGATCTCGGACTCCTCATCCAGAGAGGCCCGCCGGTCGTTGACTACTTTCTTGATGGTCGGCTGATGGCTGATCTTAAAGCCATCGGAGCCCACCCGCCTAATAAAATATGATTTGGCTTCGAGGGTAAATGCTGCCGTGTCCACCGAGGTGGTATCAACGTCTGGCTCGCCCAGGGCGAAGCGCAGCTCTGGCAAATGCGCTACCTTATTGATCTGCCCACCTGAAGACTCGAAGAGAATCGCCGTCCCCACGCGACGATGGATGTTCCGCAAGGCTCCCTTAGTATCTGCGTCCAGGGCCCGAGCGTGAGACTGGGCTCCCGAGATATCGGAGTCGATGGCGGCCATTAAGCGGGATTCACCAAGTTGTCCCAACACCACGCTCCGGAATTCCGGCACCTCTAGAGGTGCAGACCCAAGGGTGATCAGCGGCTCCCGGCGAGCCTCGGTGAATCCGGTCCGGTAAGCCCAGGAAATCCACTGGGCCAACATGGCCAGCGTCCCGCGGGTCTGTTGATACTGAGATAGCGCCTGCCACTTGCGCTGGAAAACCGATAGCGTCGCGGGGTGGAAAGGGTAGCAGACCTCAAAGCGACTGCGCAGGTATTCCCTCGCCTTGGCCTCCGTCGTGGCACTATTCACCGCTGTCCATTCTGATGGCAGTTGCGCCCGCCGCTCAAAACACCAGTCCGCATAGCTCTTTGAGACGTTTTTGCGAATGCGGTCGCTGCCGATGTCATCGAACAACCGTCGGCGGACTACCTCGCTGATCTCGGTCTCGTCATTGGCGATGAGATCTTTGGCTACCCGGCGGACCACTCTGGTGATCCTCTCCTGCCACTGCAGGTCCCAGTCGGTCATTTCCACCTGGCTGCGCGGCAGGCTGATAACCGCCACCCCATGCGTGGTGCCGGTGGTGGCCACGGTCAGATTCTGGATAAAGGCATAAAACTGCTCGGCCAGGCCGCGATGGCGGTTTAAGAAGTTAAGCACTTCGTCGAAAAGTAGTAAAACCGGCTGGCCCGCGGCCTTAAAAACGCGGTTCAACGCTTCTGTTCCGGGAGGGGTAGTCTTGGCCGCCGGGCCCAGCTCCTTGACGCCTTTCTCTCCGGCCAGTTGCCAGGCCACATCAATCCAGGGCGTCTCTCTGCCCTCCTGCGGATCCCAAGCGTTACCCACAAAAGCGGCGACTTTGGCCTGGGGGACGGTGCTAAGGCCCGTCTCCTGGATTAAGTCACTTACCCCTGAATACTCACTGGCCTTGGCGCCATTGGCGGCCATATGGTAGAGTGCTGTCAACGTGTGCGTCTTGCCACCGCCGAACTGGGTAATAAGGGTCAGGACCGGCGCGGTATTGGCCGTCTCGCCGGAGAGCCGCCGGAGCACCATCCCGGCGTGCTCCCGGAGGGCACGGGTAAAACAGGTTCGGGCAAAGAAGTGTTCCGGCTCCCGGTAATCCTCTGGGGCGGTTTTGGCGATGACCTGCTCCAGGTGGATGGCAAACTCATCCGGGTTGAAAGACCGGCCCTGGCGGACCTCCTGGCGCGGTGTGGCTATTTTATACCAGGGTTCCATGCTGCAAACTCCCTTTTGACTTCATTTATGGTTCGCTGGGTTTATCATCGCCGGCAATCTGCCTCTCCAACTCCTCCAGGGGCGGAAGAATTGCTGCGATCGCCTGCCGTACCGGTTTGAGGTCTCTTTCCACCATCTGCCAAATCTCTTGAATACTTATGCCTTCATACTGATGAATTAAAACGTCACGCAATCCGGCCAGGGCCCGCCAAGGAACGGAGGGCTGGGCGGTCCGGTATTCATCGGGGATCCGTTTGATGGCCTCCCCGATGACTTCGAAATTCCGGATCACCGCATCCTGAGTCCGCACATCGGCAAAAAAGGAATCTCTCCCCTCTTGGGTATACTCCAGAATTCGATCAATCCGCTCTAAAATTTGCGCTAAATAAACCCGCGGGTCTTTCTTCATAAAGGCCGGGCCTCCTTCAAAATCTTCCGGCGCAATAGCCAGTAAATGCCATCTTCCGAAACCACATCTACCTTCACGCCGAGCAAATCCTGAAGCTCTATGGTCAAAGCACTCAGATCCAACAAACTGCGGTCCTCGGCCATCTTGACCAACAGATCAACATCGCTCCCTGGCACCGCTTCACGCCGGACCACGGAACCGAATACCCGAACATTGTCGGCCCCATATTTGGCGGCCAAATCCAAGATGGCCTGGCGTTTTTCTTGTAGCAACTCTGCAAGGGTCATTGGCATTTACCTCCTCTCTTACCTGGGTACGGCCAGCAGCATGGCATCCAGCAGGCGCTTCTCCTCACTGCCTTTAGGATACAGCGCCGATAGGGCGTTGGCCAGGCGTAGGAAGTCCGGGCCGCGATCGATCTCGGTCTTAATCAGGGTTCGCAAGGCATTGGCCTGGCCGCCGGCCTGGAGCAGCATGGCGGCGTGGACCCGGTCCAGGGTGGTCGCTCCGGCCGGCGTTGCAGCTTCGGCAGTCAGTCCGGCTCCGATTCTTCCCCGCTTGCGACCGGCTAGCTTGGGCGGGCGCGGCTCGGCCATCTCGGGGAACAGCCACTGTTGCACATCCTTGGTGGGTTCGTGGATGATCCAGTCGGCCACAGCGTCGGCCCCTTCCTGGCCAAAGAGCTGCTGGGCTCGCTCGGACACGGCCAGGAGCCTGACTACGCCTTTCTTGGTTTCGATGACCCGGCTTTCCCATTTGGGAAGATCAATGCCCAGCGGTTGAGCAAAGCGGCGGACCACGTCGAACACCAGGCTATAACCCTTGGCTTTGGCTCTCGGGGTTCCTTCCTCTTCTTCCTGATCGCCCCCGGTCTCTTCTCCCTCTCCCTCGTAATCCTTCTCTCCCTCTCCCTCAGGGAGAGGGCCGGGGTGAGGGCGGCTCTGAGGGCCATGGCCGTTGGTGCTCTGCAGCGTCCAGAGAAACAGGGCGGTCAAACGGGCGTCTTCTTCCAGCGCGCCCTTGATTCCCTCACCCCGCCTTCGGCTCCCCTCTCCCAGAGGGAGAGGGGTTGGGTTAATGCCTTCATCTCCCTCTCCCTCTGGGAGAGGGGTTGGGGGTGAGGGTTCATCGGTGCCCAGCACCTGCTCCAACGCCGTCCGACCCACGACTTCCCAAACCTTTTCCAGGTACTCAGCCAGAGTCACTTCCCGCCCCTCGGCGGTCTCTACCTTGGCGTAGCGGCTGAAAATCTCCAGGGCCGGGCCGATGCAGGCAAAGACCAGGTCGGCGCCACGAATGCCCTCACCCTGGAGCCGCTCCATCCAATCGCCGACACGTTTGGGAAGCTCACGTAAAACATCCGCCCAGTCGCCCACTGGCGCATCTTCGGGGCGGGGGCGACAAACAAGGTGGACGCTGGTGGCCAAGGCCGCGGATTGTTGTGATCGAAGTCGGTTGACCCGTTCAGTGGCAATGGGCCATGAGCCTGTTATTACCCAGCCTCCTTGAATCATGCCGGAAAGCAACGCCTCCCAGCCTTCTGTCGTCTTGTGCGCGAAAACAACGCTTCCTATACCATCTGCCCGCAAGATACGACAGCCATCTTGGAAGGTATCCGCCATAGATTTTTCAAAAAAGAAGCGATCTTTAGTGCATCCACAATACTCTTTTATTTCATCTTGAACGATTTCAAGTTTTTTCGGTGTTAGATTGTTTCCGCTATCAAAAGGATCACGCAACACAACTGAATCTGGGATACATCGCTTCAGCCAAACGAAAAAGAAATCTGCCAAGTCGGCATAAGGAACTGCATCGTAATATGGCGGGTCAGTAAACCAAACTTGCGCGGCCTCATCAGGCAAAGGTGACTTACGAGCATCTACAAGTTGGACTTGGCCAGTATTTGAAAAGCTTTGAACTGAGCTGACAGCTCCCTCAATTTGGTTAAAAACATTTATATAACTTCCCGTAGCTCCTCCAAAGGGTGCTCCTTCAGCAAAGTCCCATACAATTGGCAGAGCCTGTCGGTTGAAAACATGACCAAGTTTTTCGCCCCCCGTATCCCAGCCGACAAGTGAGGCATTACGGTCGGAAAGTCTGGATACGATCAACGACAAGACCTCCCGAAGTCCAACAACCATTGATTCTTCACGAACCATGCGAGAAAGGGATGATAAGAATAATTTCTGCCGAGCTGTAAAGAGGTCACCGAATTTCATCAAGCCGTATTTCTGAACAGAGAAGGCACGACCTGCACCTGAACCACCTCCAGCAGGTGTGGGCTCATCCGGCACGGGACAAAGTCCCTTCTTGCCGCTGTGCCCCCACTCATCAAGAACTGCCTTAAGCCGCCGCTGTGCCTTCCAGACGGCCTGGTAGTCCTGTGCAGTGGGGAGGCGGTAGTGACGGCCTATCTCGCCCGGGCGTAGAGTCACCACCGCCACGAGTCGTGCCCCGCCAATACGGTTCCCCTGGGCGTCGAAGACCACATCCGCACCGCCCTTCTGTGCCACCAGTTGCGCCCGGACGCGCTCCGGCGGCAGGACGGTTTTACAGCACAGACAGGTAGCCTTGGCCCGGGTCACGGTACCGCCTGGGACTTCCTTATCCGCTTTAGGCTCAAAGATCTCAAACACCACGTGCGGTATACTCCCCTCTCCCCCTGGGAGAGGGGTTGGGGGTGAGGGTATTTCTCCCCCTGGGAGAGGGGTTGGGGGTGAGGGTATTTCTCCCCCTGGGAGAGGGGTTGGGGGTGAGGGTTCATTTATTTCCTGCCAAATCTTTTGCAGCACGGCTTCAGTCTCGTGTAGCACCTCATTATTCCAAAAGCGAATGACCCGCAGTCCTCGATTTTCCAAAAAATCAGTACGCTTCTGGTCATAACGCCGCTGTTCCGCATGTTGACCCCCATCTATCTCAATGATGAGAGAAGCCTTATGGCAATAAAAATCCACCACAAAGGGAGGAATAGGGTGCTGCCGACGAAATTTCTTGCCGTCCAGACGTCGGTCACGGAGTAGATGCCACATCTTGGTTTCAGCGTCGGTCTGCTGTTGCCGCAAGTCGCGAGCGAACTGAAGAAGATCGGCGGGAACAAGAGCCGGGCCATGATAACCCCCATTCTGCCCTCTGGCAGAGGAAAAAGAACCCTCACCCCCAGCCCCTCTCCCAGAGGGAGAGGGGAGCCGCGTTACCTGGTAGCGGAGCGCTCGTTTACGGTTGGCCTTCTTGCACAGCCAGAAGGACCGCATCAGGGGAATCTCCGCCCCACAATTAGGCGACTCGCACCGCACTGTCCGCGCCCAGAGGTAAGCGACGGGCCTGGCCCCATCCGGATCCTTGGGATAGAACTCGGCCAGTTCCTCTTCGGCCTGTTTTTTAATCTCAGCGCCCACCCGGCGTAGTTCCTTGACCAACTCCGGGCCGTGGTGCGGGGTATCTTCCAGCATGACCTTGAGAATCAGACAGGCCACGGGATTGAGGTCGCTGGCAAAGGCCTCACAGCCCAGCCGCAATGCCTCCAGGGGAATCGAACCGCCCCCAGCAAATGGGTCCACCACCAGCGGCGGCTCCTCCCCATGTGCGGCCTTGACCAGACACCGGCCCACCTCTAAAAAGGTCGGGTTGTTGGAGTTATCCCAGTTGGCAAAGTCCCCGATGAATTTGAGCAACGCCTTCTGCAGGTCGATATCTTGCGGGCCGATCTTCCCTAAGAGTTGCGGCAGCAGGTTCCGGGCCTGCAATTTAAAATCATCGGGGCAGTTCTTATCGCAAGGGTCGGGAAGGAGCAGTCCCAGTAGCATAGCCCGGCACGCCGCCAGCGGCCGCCTGGCCCACCACTGATGAAATGATTGTGGATGGCAGCGAACAATTGGTTTCTCCCGAACCGAGTGTTTCGAAATCACCGCAATAGGAAAATCCACCTCCGCCAGGCGCTTGCACTCCTTGGGAATCACTGGTTGCCTCCATATGGGGTCTCATCTTCCCGCACCATCATCGGCTGCGTCATGGCATCCACTTCCAGCCAGTAGTGGGCCACTTTGATCACCTCGTGCCAGGTTAAGCGGGCCGGGTCTTTGACCGGCTCCTGAAGCGTGGGGTTGGTGACGCAATTGGTAACCACGTAGAGCCAATAGCAGTCGCGGCGATCCTCGGCGACACGGCGTTCGTTGGGGGTGAGCAGGATCGTGCCGGTGGCGGCGGCCAGGCCCTTGACCTCGATAAGCCGGAGTTCCCCGGAGTTGAGGTCGAGGCTGGTGATGAGCATTTCCAGGTTAAGCTTTTTAGAAGCCAGACCTTCCAAGGCGGTCTGGCAAATGGCTCGGAAGCGCCTTTCGTCCACATTTTCCAGCAAACGCTCTTCGAGGTCGGCGTCGCCCAGTTTGCCGGCGTAATAATCGCGCAGGACACGCTCTATGTGAGCCGCGGGCAATACTTCGCCTACCACGTTGAATACCGCATCGTCGTCCAGGGCATTCCGGATTTCCTGGAGCTTTTCTAATAATCGCTGGAGGACCCGACCTTCGATGGTGTTGGTGGCCACGAAGTTGAAAATCAGGCAGTCCTTCCGCTGGCCGTACCGGTGGATGCGGCCCATGCGCTGCTCCAGCCGGTTGGGATTCCAGGGGATATCGTAATTGAATAAAATATTGCAGACCTGCAAGTTGATGCCTTCCCCTGCGGCCTCAGTGGCCACCAGCACCTGGATGGCGCCTTCGCGGAATTGCTGCTCGGAATAAAGCCGGGTGCCGGGTTCATCCCGGGAACCTGGCTTCATACCGCCATGGATACAGCCGACCTTAAAGCCCCAGCTTTTCAGCTTGTTAATAAGGTAATCGAGTGTGTCCTTGAACTCCGTGAAGAGGAGAAGGCGCTGGTCCGGATGATCAAAGAAACCCTCGCGGTGGAGCAGATCATGGAGTTTGGATAGCTTGGCCTCCGCATCGGCGGCTTCCACGGCCTGGGCCTGCTGGGCGAGTTGACGCAGCTCGGCAATTTCCTCGCGCACTTGTTCAGCGTTCCCAGCCAAGGTGATGGCCTCCAGAATCTCCTCGAGCCGCTCGCGTTCGCTCTCTTCCATTTCTTCGATCTCTTCCGGATCGGGAAGGTCAGGTGGGGCCAGTCTAACAAGCTCCTGAGCTTTCTTAAGTCCCATTTCAAGTCGGCGGGCCCGGTTTTCCAAACTATGCCGCAGGGCATAGGTGCTAGAAGCCAGCCGACGCTGGTAGAGAGACATCAGGAAGCCCACGGCGCGGGCCCGAGGATCGTCACCCTGGGCCGCGGCCTTGACACTTTGGCGTTTTACATATCGGGTAACTTCCCGATAAAGCTCAAATTCGGGGCCGTCAATCTGGAATTCAACACTGTGCGGGATGCGTTTGGTGAAGATCTTTTCGGCCGCCCAGGTGCCGTCCGGGCGCCGTTCAGGGAAATAGACCATAGCTTCCTTAATACGGCGCAAGTAGAATGGAGCCCGTCGCCGCTCAATGGCCTCTCGAATGGATCGGACATCGGCGTAGACATCCGGATCGAGCAATTGCAAAAATAGTGAGAAATTAACCGGGTCCCCCTTGTGGGGCGTTGCCGTTAAGAGAAGTATATGGTCTGAGGTGTCCCGCAATAGTTCGCCGAGAGCATAGCGCGCCGTCTTCCGGGCGGGTGGGGTCCAGGACATGCGGTGGGCCTCATCCACGATAATGAGGTCCCAATTGACCTGCCTCAAACCTGGCAGTATCTCGGTCCGTTTGGCCAGGTCCAGTGAGGTGATGACCTTATCCTGCTCTAACCATTGGTTGACCCCGAATTGATCACGGATATCGCCGCCCCGTAGTAAAAGGAATTTCTCGTCGAATTTTTCTTTTAATTCCCGCTGCCACTGGAAGGCTAAGTTGGCCGGGCAAACAATGAGAATCCGTTCGGCCAGCCCTCGCAACTGGAGCTCGCGTATGAGCAAACCGGCCATGATCGTTTTGCCCGCCCCGGCATCATCGGCGAGCAGAAAGCGGACGCGGGCCAGCTTGAGAAGATAGTCGTAGATGGCTTCTAACTGGTGCGGCAGCGGATCAACGCGGGAGATCGACAGGCCGAAGTAGGGGTCAAATTCCCAGGCAATGCCAAGCGAATACGCTTGCAGGCCCAAGCGCAGGAGATGTCCGTCGCCCTTGTAGGTAAAACCGGCATCTAGAATAGTAAGCGCTTCGAGGTCGCGAAAGCTGAGAGTAACCTTTCGAAAACGCTCGGATTGGGTGCCGACAAGGCCTACATTCCAATTGCCATCACCACTGGGACGCACCGTCTCCACCCGCATGGGCTCGTTAAACAGCGAGCCGACCACGATACAACCTTCGTGCAGTAGGCCATTTGAAGTTGTCATCAGTCTTTCGTACGGAGACCTATCTTAAGTCGGAGTCTGTTAAAGATGTCGGTAATGGAAACCACTAATAACCTGCGAACGGATTTGGGTGGTTTACAAAAACACCTTATCTCTCTAAAAAATTTGCTGGTCTTTGGCTAACCGGATAAGGCCTCGGATTGACGATGCTTTCTGTTTTTTCCAATTCATTCCCTATCTTCTCTTCGGGCAAACGTAGCTCGTAGTTTTTTGCAGGTTCATCCAGATATCCGGCCCCGTGCCAAACCAGCGGCCCAAGCGTAAGGCTGTATTACCAGAGATGCACGCCAGCCACGAATTATCTCGGTAAGCCGATTCGACGGCACCCCCAATTCTTTTGCCAACTCGTTAGCACCCATATTGAGTGCCTTTAACTCGTCAGCCAGGTGTTCGCCTGGGTGGATGATAATTCGCGCCATCTCCAGCCTCCTATTGGTGGGCCTCCTTGTACGCTCTTAATACTGCATTGATCTTGGTTTGGTAGCCTTTGCCCTGAGCCTTGAACCATTCCACCACGTCCTCATCGAGGCGGATGGATAGAATTTTCTTGCGGGCCGGGAAGATCACTTGGGCGTTCTTCCAAAACTCTTTATCGGTTTCTGGGATGTCGGAATAATCAATATTCTCATCCTTCATCTCCCTTAACCTTTGCATATCAGAATAAATTTTCTTTTTCTTCATAAATCTTTTTCTCCTTGGAATTGGCCTTGCGCATAGAAATGATCCTGATGCGTTCGCTCCGCTGGACATGCACGACAACCACTGTGACATCTTCCAGCTTTCCTATGGTGATCCAGCGCCTTTCTCCATAATTTTTGCGAGTGTCTTCTTTACTGATAGTAAGTCCCTGGAATATCGTCTTCGCATCCCTGAAATCCAGGCCATGCTTGGCGTAATTTGCCCGCCGCTTGTCTTCATCCCACTCAAACACCATTTTTTAATTATATATACATTTGTAAATATTCTCAAGGTAATTAATTATTAGACCAAATAGCCCTTTTGTCTAGTTTTGCCCTGATCGACGCCGGGCCGGGGGAAGACCAGGAGAAAGACTGGCTAGGGGTAAAGTGATCAATTTTTCTACCTTTTTCTCCTTTTTAATAAGTTTATTCTTTTCCCTGGTTTCAGGTTGACCGGCGGCTAAAAAGGGCCGATAACTAGACAAAAGTTGCAATTGTCTAATTTTTAAAACCAGGTTTTGTTTTGCTTGACATGTCACCCTTTAAAGTATAAACTTACTTTGTGATCAAATCCTTTAAATGCCCAGAGACGGAAAGGCTGTTTAACCGGGAGCCGATCAGAAAAATACCCTCAAACATCCAGAGGGTCGCATTGCGAAAACTCTGGATGCTCGACGCGGCAATCAGGCTCGATGATTTAAAAAGTCCTCCTGGCAACCGGCTTAAAGCCCTTCGGGGAAACCGGAAGGGACAGCACAGCATCAGGATAAATGACCAGTTTCGTATTTGTTTTGTCTGGCAGGGAGAAGACGCTTTTGAGGTGGAAATCGTCAACTACCATTAAGGAGATTAATATGACCCAGAAAATACCTCCTATCCATCCCGGGGAGATTTTATTAGAAGAGTTTCTCAAACCGCTGGGGATCAGCCAAAACCGACTGGCCCGGGACCTAGCCACTCCAGTAGTGAGAGTTAATGAAATTGTTCGGGGCAAAAGAACAGTGACGGTAGATAGCGCCCTGCGTCTGGCCAAGTATTTTAAAACCACTCCGCAATTCTGGCTAAATCTTCAGGCGCATTATGATTTGGAAATGGCCAAGGAAACCCACCTGGTTGATCAGATAGACCGTGAAGTAAGGGAAAGAGAACTCGTTAGCCTAAGAAATTAGCATTAGCCCGAAGGTAGATTGCCCTATGAAGAATAACTCGCTAATCCCCACCAAGTCCATGCCCCCCCCCGGGCCCTGCGTATTGTGCCCTATCTCACCCCGGAAGAGGTTGAGGCTATGGCCCGGGCTTGCCAGGGGCGGCACCAGCTAGGGGACGTATTGCTCATCCTTACCCTGTTTCAGACCGGCTTGCGGATCTCCGAGGCCTTGAGCATCACCCCCAGGCGCATGGGCAGTCATGCCGGCCACCCGTGTTATATATCGAAGTCAAGGGCAAAAAGCCCCGCATGGTAGCCTGTCCGGACGCCCTGGCGCACCGCCTCAAGAGCGATGCCTTTGACCGGGGCCTGGGCCTGGACGAGAAAATCTTTGGCATCAACCGCAAGCGGGCCTGGCAAATTTTAAAGGCCGCGGCGGAGCAGGCCGGCCTCACCAAGCGGGTCTATCCGCACCTGCTAAGACACAGCGATGCCATTGAACGGCTTAGGCAAACCGGCAACCCAAAGGCATTGCAAATCCACCTGGGCCATGCCAGCCCGATGATGACCATGCGCTATCTTTCCACCTTGACGGCGGAGGACGCGCTGAGGATTCAGCAGGAGTTGGAGTTTTTTTAGCAAAAAATACGAAACTCTGCTTTTTCTGGCTTTTATAATTTGTTAGGGGGCCAACATTATCTAGTTTTGCCAAATATAGCCCCTGACCACCGTAACGCATCCCTTCAGGCTTACCAAGTGCTATCCCCAGGCTTAGGGGCGACTTATTTTTCCAGAAGCTGGACAGGGCATGCTTTAAGTCATCATGATCCTGAATTGCTTCTGGAAGGTCAGAAATCAGAAACTCTCTATCCCCAAAAAAAAGCACGTAATTTTTTTAACGCCCCTGAAAAAAAACTTGACATTATATAGCTAAATGGCTATATATCTAAATAGGAATATGGGAGGTATGAAATTGCAAGTTCTACTTAAAGCCCTCAAGGCCCTGGCGGATGGCAATCGGCTGCGCATCCTGCGGCTGTTGTTGGATCAGCCGCACTGTGTCTGTGAACTGCAGGCGGCCCTGGGCATAACCCAACCCAGCATCTCCAAGCAATTGCGCATCCTGGAGGAAGCTGGTCTGGTGACCAAAACCCGGCAGGGGCAATTTATTGACTATCAGTTGGCCGCCGCCCCCGACCCAGCCGATCAGCGGGCTGCCTTGCTGGCGCTGATCACTCCCTGGCTCCGGGCTGACCCGGAATTACAGGACCTCAGCCGCCGGGCCAGTGGCCTCAAGCGCGAGCAACTATGTCGGTCCGAAGCTCAGAATGCGACGGAAAACGCCTCAAGCAGGAACGAAGTCCGGGCCGCGGCCTCCTCGGAAGACTGACAACTTTTAAAATGCCTGAAAATATTCATTTAGTTAAACGATCAGTTGAGGATGAACGATGAGTGCAGGAGTGGCTAAACGGCTGTCCACGGTGGAAAGGTTTTTGACCCTGTGGATCTTTCTGACCATGGCCGGGGGTGTCGCCTTAGGCTACTTTGTCCCTCGTTTCACCGAGGTTTTAACCTTCTTTCAGGTGGGCACCACCAATATTCCCATTGCCCTCGGCCTGATTCTGATGATGTATCCGCCTCTGGCCAAGGTGCGTTACGAGGAACTGCCCCAGGTTTTCCGAAATTTTAAGGTTCTGACCCTGTCTTTGATCCAGAACTGGGTGATCGGCCCGATCCTGATGTTTTTGCTGGCCATCGCTTTTCTTCAGGGTTATCCGGAGTACATGGTCGGTCTGATCATCATCGGTCTGGCCCGCTGCATCGCCATGGTCCTGGTCTGGAACGATCTGGCACAGGGCGACACCGAATACTGCGCCGGGCTGGTAGCCTTCAACTCTATCTTCCAGATGCTGTTTTTCTCCATCTATGCCTATATTTTTGTCACCGTGCTGCCCGCCTGGCTGGGGGTGGCTTCGGGTCTTAAGGTCCAGGTGACCATCTGGCAGGTAACGGAAAGCGTCTTGATCTACCTGGGCATTCCCTTTTTCGGCGGCATGTTCACCCGCTTCTTCCTGGTCCGGCGCAAAGGCCTGAAGTGGTATGAAGAAAAATTCCTGCCCAAGATCAGCCCTATCACCCTCATGGCGCTATTGTTCACCATCGTGGTGATGTTCTCCTTGAAGGGTGAATATATTGTTCAACTGCCTTTTGATGTGGTGCGCATTGCCATCCCGCTGACCATCTATTTCTTCCTCATGTTCTTTATTACCTTTTACATGTCGGCCAAGTTGGGGGCGGGCTACCGGATCTCCACTACTCTATCGTTCACCGCGGCCAGCAATAATTTTGAGCTGGCCATTGCGGTGGCGGTGGCGGTATTCGGCATCCACTCCGGGGAAGCCTTTGCTGCGGTTATCGGTCCCCTGGTCGAGGTGCCAGTGTTGATCAGCCTGGTCAATGTAGCCTTGAGATTTAAAGCCAAATACTTTGCGCCGCGCCGCTGTTCCCTCTGCGGCCAGGAATTAGGGACCGGCTTTGGCTTTCAGGTACGGCGGGGAGAGAGCGAGGTCTTGCTCTGTCCGGCCTGCAGCCATGACCTGCTGCACTCCCAACCCGCCGCGGCTAATCCGCCACCCAAAACTTCGTAAGCGAGGCTTGAACAGATGTTTGAGAAGATAGTATTGGCCACTGACCTGTCTCCGGCCTGGGATGAGATCGTCACCTGTGCTGGAGAATTCAAGGCCCTGGGCGGCACCGAGATCATCCTGACCCACGTCATCACCGTCCGGTTCCTGGGCGGGCTGAAGGGGGCGCTGGAAGCCGAAGCCCGGCCGAAACTGGAAGCCCAAACGGCCAAACTGCAGGCTCAGGGGTTCACGGTGAACATCGACCTGCCCTTCGGCCTGCCGGCCCAGGCGGTGAACCAGGTCGCCAGTCGCTATGGCGCCGATCTGATCGTGGTGGGCTCCCACGGCAAATCGCTCTGGCGGGAAGGGGTGTTGGGCTCGGTGTCCAGTGCCATTCTGCACCACACCCGGTATCCCACCCTGCTGCTCAATGTGCAGCTCCAGGCGGAAGGCGCGCCAGGGAGCTGTCGGCTGCAAACCGCGGAACTGCTCCGCCACGTCCTGTTTCCCACCGATTTTTCGCTGACCTCGGAGCGGGCCGGGTTCTACCTGGAACGGCTGGCCTCCCGGGGGGTCTCCCAGGCCACCGTGCTGCACGCCCTGGACGTGCCCGGGGGCGAGGCTTATCCGCCAGGCTTCCAGGAGACTGCCGAAGCCAAGGCTCAAAAATCCCTGGCTGCCCTTAAAGAGCGCCTGCTCCAGGCCGGTATTGCTCAGGTAGAGGCCCGCTTTGACTCGGGCCATCCGCTCCCGGCCATCCTGAAGGTCCTGGAATCCCAGGATATTTCTCTGATCGTCATGGGAACCCAGGGCAAGGGCTTCATCAAGGAGCTTTTTTTGGGGAGCGTGGCGCACCACGTCTCCCGTCTGGCCCCCTGCCCGGTACTGTTGATCCCGCCGGCGTCGCGGTAACGATCGGGATGATGAACACAGGGGGCCGGATTTTACCTAGCGGTGGTTTGGTCATCGCCCAGATCATGAAGATGATCTCAAAATCTGAATTAAGGAAGGAACCCATGAAATTTTTACGTCACTGTCTGATCGGATTAACCTGTATGGCCCTGGGATTTCTGGTGGTCGGGCAACCTTGGGCAACCCAGGCCCAAGGTGCGGCTCCCGCTAACGGGCGGCCGGCGCTCTATGAATTCGGCTCCAAATACTGCCTCCCCTGCAAAGAAATGAAACAGATAATGGCGGATTTGCAAACCAGCCATGGCGACCAGGTGGAATTTCGCATGGTCTATGTGGACGAAGAAAAGCCCTTGTTTGAACAATACAAGATTATGCTGATTCCCACCCAGGTGTTCCTGGATGCTAATGGAAAAGAGGTAGACCGGCATATCGGGGCCTTGGCCAAAGAAGAAGTTATCCAGAAACTCAAGGAATTGAAATTTATCCATTAAGTTAGGAGACCATTGATGGCATGGAGTGAATCCTTGGGGCAGGTCTTGCAGACCCGCCCGGTCCTGGCCTATGGGGCATCTTATCTGGGCGGGGTGATCGCCACGGCCAGCCCCTGCATCCTGGCCAGCATTCCCCTGGTCATCGGCTTTGTCGGGGGCTATGCCGGAAGCAGCAAAAAGCAGGCCTTTATATATTCCCTCACCTTTGTGGTGGGACTGGCCCTGGTGATGTCGGTGCTGGGGGCGATGGCCGCCCTGATGGGCACTATGTTCGGCTCGGTCGGGACTTATTGGTATTTTGTGGTGGCGGCTATCCTGATGATTATGGGGCTGCAACTGGCCGGGGTCATTAATCTGAGAATAGGTGGGGCCTCGCCCAAATTCCTGCCCCAGCGCACCGGTCTGATCGGGGCCTTGATTCTGGGCATGCTTTTCGGCCTGGTGTTATCCCCCTGCGCCAGCCCGGTGCTGGCGGTGATCCTCACCCTGGCCGCGGTCCAGGGCCACGTGGCCTATGGCAGCACCCTGCTGTTCGCCTATGCCCTGGGCCAGGGCACCCTGGTCATCCTGGCCGGGACCTTTACCGGCGTGCTGGAAAGCTTCCTGCAATCCCAGGGGGCCAGATTCAGCACTTACTTGCAAAAGGCCGCCGGCGGCCTGATCTTTTTGGCCGGGCTGTATATCCTTTCCCAGGGGGTGCGAAATTGGTAAATCGAGCAGATGCACAAACCGCGGCGATGAGCGCGTCCGAATCATACTGGCTCAGGACCTGGCGCACCTGTCATGGGTTGTTGCTGGGCCGGGAAGGGAAAATCTTTCTCCTGTTTGCGGGAATTTTCGTCTTTGTCTACTATCTGCCCTTAGGGAATGTCAAGGTCCAGGAGGCCATTCTAGAAGGCTTTCGGATGCTGCAATCCTATGCCCGCAATCACACCCTGACCTGCGTGGTCCCGGCCCTGTTCATTGCCGGGGCCATCATCACCTTCCTGTCGCAGGCCGCGGTCATGCGCTATTTAGGGCCCACGGCCAACAAATTCTTGGCCTATGCGGTGGCCTCGGTCTCCGGCTGCATCCTGGCGGTCTGTTCTTGCAGCGTGCTCCCTATGTTCGCCGGGATCTATAAACTGGGGGCCGGGTTGGGACCGGCCTCGGCCTTTCTGTACAGCGGTCCGGGCATCAACATCCTGGCCATCTTTCTCACCGCCCGGGTGTTGGGACTGAACTTAGGCATTGGCCGGACCGTGGGGGCGATAGGCTTCGCCTTTATCGTGGGCTTGCTCATGGCCTTCTTTTTCCGCAAGGAAGAAAAGGCCAAGGCGGCGGCGGCCCTGCACTTACCCCCGGTAGCAGCGCCCCGCCGGCCCCTGTGGCAAACCACTATCTATTTCGTTGCTCTGGTGAGCTTCCTCATCTTTGCCGCCTGGGTCACGCCCCGGGATGTCACCATCCATTTTAAAGACGGGCAACAGGTCAAGGCCGTGGTCCTGGAAGAGCGGGCCGATGAGATGATCTTCCAGCTCTCCCAGGATTGGGAAGGCAAACAGCAAGAAGATCAGGTGGTCATCCCCAAGGAGCGCCTCTCCCACCTGGAGCGGGAGCAGTCCTGGGGGTTGATGGTATCTCAGAACAAGTTTTACATCGCCGGGGCCATTCTGATCGCCATCCTGTTGATGCTCTGGCGCTGGTTTACCCGGGAGGAGATCGGCCAGTGGCTGCACCACACCTGGGAGTTCACCAAACTGCTGGCGCCTCTGCTCTATGGCGGAGTCCTGGCGGTAGGCTTTATCAGCGCCCTGATTCCGGCCCACTACGTGGCCGCCTGGGTGGGGAATAACAGCCTGGCCGCCAACCTGACCGCCTCGGTCATCGGCGCCTTCTGGTACTTCGCCACCCTAACGGAAGTGCCGATCACCCAGGCCCTGATGAGTATGGGCATGGCCCAGGGACCGGCCCTGACCCTGTTGTTGGCGGGGCCGGCCTTGTCGCTGCCTAATATGATCGTTATCGGCCGGGTTATGGGTTGGAAGAAGACCCTGGTATTTTGTCTGATTATTGCGCTAATCGCCACTGCCACCGGGATGCTCTACGGCCACCTGGTGGGCTAAGGCAAGTTAATTATTAAGGAGATCAACATGAAAAAGTTGCAGATTCTGGGGCCCGGGTGCCCCAAGTGTATCGAACTCGGCAAGCGTACCGAGGAGGCCGCTAAATCTCTGGGCCTGGATTATGAATTGGAGAAGGTCACGGAGCTGAACCAGATCATGGCCTATGGCGTAATGATGACCCCGGCCCTGGTGGTGGACGGCGAAGTCAAGGTGGTGGGCCAGGTGCCCAGCCCTGAGGAAATCAAAAAAATCATCGGTTAGAGCAGCCACTTTTTCGTTCCCAAGTACAACTTGGGAACGAGTTTGCTAATGTAAAGGATGGCCATTGATGTTGAAAGTCTTGTTTCTCTGCACCGAAAACGCCTGCCGCAGTCAGATGGCGGAAGGGCTGGTGAATCACGACCTGGCCGGGCAGGTAAAGGCCTGGTCTGCCGGGATCAGGCCCAGCCGGGTGAATCCCCGGGCCATTCAGGTCATGGCCGAACTGGGCATTGATATCAGTCGGCAGCGCTCGAAATCCGTGGACGATCTGGCTGGGGAGGAGTTCGACCTGGTGATCACTGTTTGCGACCGGGCCCAGCAAGAATGTCCCTTCTTTCCCGGCGACACCGAAGTCAGGCACATGGGTTTTCCGGACCCGGCTAAGGCCACGGGCACGGAAGCGGAAACTCTCAGCGTTTTCCGCCAGGTGCGGGATGGCCTTAGGGAACGGCTGATCCCTCTTCTCCGGGAAAAGCTCTCAGAGCGCCGGGAGAAGGAGCACGCGAAACAATCAAGGGAGAAAGGTTGATGGTGCTCTCATCCTCCCCGACTGAACTGCACCACGATTGCTCCAACCCGGCCTGTGGCTCCCAAGAAGTAGCGGGGGCGAAGGCTGCTGGGGGCCAGTCCGGCCCGTTGGCAAACAGACCGGCAACCACGGGGGCAGCTTTTTTGGGTTATGTCAAACGCTGGTGCCTCTGGTTTCTGGCTTTTTTCGGCATCTACTCGGCTTCGTCCGTATGCCCGTTTTGCGGCACCCCGGGGTGTCCGGTGGGCGCCGGCGGCGCTGCCTTGGTGGGAGTCATTTTCGTTGGCCTGTGGCAATTTGGTGTCCGCATTTTTCAAAAGTGTAAAGACGTTGCCCAAAAATTTTGCCAGTAATCTCAAGGAGGCGTCACATGTTATTGGAAGAGATTAAAAACTTTGACATTTTCCGGCCCAAGTGCGACTCCAGCAAGGAGGTCCTGCACGCCATCGCCAGCTTCGACGCCGATATCGCTCCATCCTTCCCCTATATCCACACTGAGCTGGGCGGCTGGGATTACGATCAGAAAAATCAGGTAGTCCTGCTCAAGCTGTCCCCCGGCAAGGCGATTACTCTGCAGCCCCACGAGATCGCTATCCGGGGCTGTCGAGACATGGAGGAAGCCCAGGCCTTGCTCAAGTGGATTAAGGGGCAGATCAACGACATCTATGAACGCCGGGATCAGATAAAACCCCGGTACAGCAGCCAGGCCGGGCTGAAAGTGATGGAGATTCTGAAGCTCCTGCCCATGACCAACTGCAAGGCCTGCGGCTACGCCACCTGCATGGCCTATGCCGCGGCCCTGCGGGAAGGGGAGATCAGCCTTGAGGACTGTCCGCCCCTCTGGGAAGAAAAGTATCGGGAGAAGCAGGACAAGCTCCAGACCTACCTGGAGAGCTTTGGCTGGCGGGCCCTGGATGCGGACTGACGGAATCTAACAACTTTTTCCGTTCCCAAGTACAACTTGGGAACGAGTTGGATTCGAACGAGTTGCGGCCGCTTCCTTAAGACTCAGCCTGAACAGGAGGACGTTGTGGGGGGAAAGCAGGGAAGTAATGGTATCCGAAGGGCGATTTTCATCATCATCTTGTCGATTATGGCTGCTTGGGTCATGCAACTGAACTCGTCCGGCAGGGGACAGGCTCAGAGCACTGGCGCTCTGCCAGGTGTTTCTTTGCCGGGGCCGGAAACCTCAGGAGTGGGGGCTGACACCACTGCCCTCCAGAAGCCGGAAAGCCCCGCCGGGGTCTGCCCGCCTTTTAAGCTGCGCGATGAGCAGGGGCAGATCATTGATCCGGTGCACGGTATCAATGATAAGGTGCCGTATTCGCCCAAGCAGACCTGCGGGGCCTGCCATAATTATCAACTGATCACCGAGGGCTATCACTTCACCCAGGGCAAGGGCGAAGCATTGCCGAAGGAACTTAAAGACCGTTACAACTGGGTCCTCTATCCCGGCAATTATGGCGGCAACTGGTGTTCCCCGGCCCCGCTGTATCGCCAACTGGCCCCCAAGCAGAATAGCCAGGCCCGGATGATCGACATGACCTCCTTTGATTTTGTCACCGCCACCTGCGGCGCTTGTCACCCCGGCGGGGGACCACTGGAGGTCGATCGCGACGGTCAGCGTTATGATAAACGCATGCGCGATCCCGCTGCCGGCCTCACGCCGGGCGGAGAAAACGGCCTGGACGGCGATTACTTCAAGGCCCGCTGGTCAGAGACCGGAGTTATCGAAGCCGATTGCCTGCTGTGCCACTTGCCGGAGTACGACTATAAAAAACGCAACGACCAGCTGGCCGACCTGAATTTTAAGTGGGCCGCCACCGTCGGGGCCGGTTTCGGCCATGTCACGGGCACGATTAAGGCTGGAGCGAGGCCGGAGGTTACCTATAACCAGGAATGCTTTGACGCCGACGGCAATGTCAAGCTGCACCTGGCCCCCGAGCCCCGCAATGCCACCTGTTTACACTGCCACGCCAAACCGGGCTGGAAAAAACGCGGGGCCGCGTTTTCGCCCCGCACCGATGTGCATCTGAAGGCCGGATTGCGCTGCGTGGACTGTCACGCCGCCGGTAGTAAGGCCGCCGACCCTCGGATTCGGGGCAAAGAAATACATCAATTCGGCAAAGGTGACGACCCCTCGGGCTGGGTCCGCAATGACCTGGACGACACCGTACGCCAGTGCGCCGACTGCCATCTTACCGGCTACCTGAACGCCCCTATTGCCCGACATGAGGACTTGCCCGCGGTGCATCTGGACAGGCTGTCCTGCCAGGCCTGCCATATCCCCTGGCGGCCGGTGAAGTCGGCCCAGGTGCAGGTGAGCGACGTCTTTAACCCCGGCCCGCTGATCTCGCCGCCCCCCAAGCGCATCTGGACCTTTTACGACCCCTTCCTGAAGTATTGGAATCACTACGGCGAACTGGCCCGGTACACCACCCAGGACCAGCCTACCGATCCTTATCGCCCGGTGCTCACCTGGTATAAGGGGAAAATCTTCCCGGTTAATCGGGTGCACAGCGCCTGGCCGGGGTTTATCGAGGAAGGTAAACCCGGTCTCAACCAGGCCTTTATGAAGGACGCCTTCCGGATGTGGCAAGAGCACCGCCAGAACCCGGCCAAGTATCCGGAACTGGCCCAGATTAAAGATGACAATGGCGACGGCCTGCCGGAAGTGAACCGCCCGGCAGAGATCGATGCTTTCATTAACTCGATGCGGGCCTATCTGACTGACACCGGCTTTGAGCTGGCCGGGAAGACGGTGGTCTGGGTCATGGACGACCGGGTTTATACTTCGGGGGCCCAGTGGCGACCGTTGGCGAAACATGATTTCGAAGCCTCCCCCTATGCCTCGGTCTATAAATACAGCCATGACGTGGCCCCGGCTAAGGCCGCTTTAGGGGCCAAGGGCTGTGCCGACTGCCATAGCCCGGAGGCCCCTTGGTTTACGGCCCAGATCCTCACCTACCCGTTCGGAGCGGATGGCCAGCCGATAACTATCAAGCAGGCCGAGCACTTAAGATATCAGACGGTGCCGCCCGATACCGAACCCTGGATCTACTGGACCAAGGTCTTCTTTATTTCCCTGACTATCGTGGTCATGTTGGGGCTGATCGTCCATATGCTGCTAGATGTCTGGCGCGCCTACGCCGGACCCCGCGGGGGAGGGGGCCAAAGTGAGTAAAACTGCTGAAACCGCCCCGGTGCGGCGCTTTGATATCTATTTCCGCCTCTACCATATGCTCCTGGTGATCAGCGTCACCATGCTGGTGATTACCGCCATCCCACTGTGGTGCGTGCGCTTTCCCTTTGCCGCCTGGCCCGCCGGGATCATCGATGGCTTTGGCGGCCTCGAAGCGGTGCGGCTGGTGCACCGCGGGGCGGGATTGATGCTGATTTTTGCCTGTATCTATCATCTCCTCTATATATTGCTGCATCCCGTTGGCCGCCGCGATTTTTTGCTGCTGCTGCCCCGGAAACAGGATTTTAGCGATCTTTCCCAAAATTTGCGTTACTTCTTAGGCAAATCCGAGCACCGTCCCCGGTTTGGCCGCTTTTCCTACTTCGAGAAATTTGATTATTGGGCGGTGTTCTGGGGCGGCATCATCATGATCGGCACCGGTCTGATCATGTTATATCCGGAAGAGGTGGGCGCCTGGCTTCCGGCCGGCGTGACCACTAAGGTTTTGGGGGTGGCGCGGGAAGCCCACTTTCACGAAGCGATCCTGGCGGCCCTGGCCCTGTTTACCTGGCATGTCTTCAATGTCCATTTCAGACCGGGTAAATTTCCCGGCAGTATGGTGTGGTGGCATGGCCAGATTACCAGAACCGAACAGGAAAGGGAGCATCCCTTGGAGGGCGAGGAAATACAGTTTATTAAGACACTAAAGAAAAATATGTAATGATATTTACCTCTTGTGCGACAATGAGCTGATGATCCCATAAACCCTGTCAGGAGCTGCTAATTCCTACCATGTCTCTCTATCGGGGTCGAACGCTGAGCCGGGCCGGGTTTGGAAGCAAGCTTCGGTTACTTCCCGCCATCCCCAGGTTCATCATAACCATAATGTTGCTGCTGACCATCCCGGCCCCACCGGCCGGGGGAGCGGACCACTCTGCTTATCCCCAATTCATCAGGGGGGATGAATTCTTTATTCCCGGTCAACCGCTGGTGTTGTATGTAACCGCGCAGCCCCGCTTCACCGCCATCGAGAACGACAGCCGCAACAATATTGACAACCATTTCTTTGGCTGGCGGCGGCTCAAGCTCCGGATGCTGGGAGAGGCAACCCCACGTCTATCTTATTATTTCCAGGGAGTATATAAAACCCATAATTTCAGCCCCACCGATAACCGCATTACTTTACAGGAGGCCTGGCTGGTCGGGAAATTCTTGCCGGCCCTGAGATTGAAGGTGGGACAATTCAAACCGCCCATGGGGTTGGAGCGGTTTACCGCCGATGAAATGCTGCTCAGCATCGAACGCAGCCTGCCCACCGATAACCTGATCCCCAACGGCAAGCTGGGGGACAGCTTTGCTCGGGATTACGGGTTCCAGGCCGGCGGCTTTTTCTCCCGCCCCAGACTTGGTTACGAGTTGGCGGTCATGGGCGGCAACGGCGCCAATGAAGGCCACCTGTTGCAGCGGGGGTCATATTTAGTGGTGGGACGCCTGACCTGGCGACCCTGGCAATCCGCCATAAACCGTGCCGACCTGCAAATGGGCGCCGCCATGTCCTTCAGGCGCACTCATGATCTGGATCTGCGCCAGCAATTGCCGGGCAGCGGCAAATTAGGGTACCAGCATTTTAATGGCCGGGATTATCACTATAACGTCTTTCTGGCCCTGGATAACGGGCCGGCCTCGCTACGCGGCGAGGGCTTCTGGGCCCGCTACCATTCCTGCGTTCCCGGGCTGCCCAGTTTAAACGCCCTGGGCTTTTATGCCCAGGCCGCCTATTTCCTCCATCCCCGGCTGCAGGGAGTGGCTAAATTTGAATATTTTGATCCCCACCAGGCCCGGCACGATTCCCAGGACCGGCGCTGGACCACCCTGGGCCTGAACCTGTATCTGGTCGGCAACCAGCTCAAGCTCCAGGCCAATTATATCTTTAAGACGGAACGGAAGGGCGAAATTCACAATGACACCTTCATGGTGCAGGCCCAATTTTTCTTCGGATA
Organism: Desulfobacca sp.; assembly: GCA_028695935.1. Lineage (GTDB taxonomy): Bacteria > Desulfobacterota > Desulfobaccia > Desulfobaccales > Desulfobaccaceae > Desulfobacca_B. The sequence goes on along the minus strand of JAQVHY010000031.1, from coordinate 4,607 downwards.
TCCTCCCAACCCCCGCTTATGAAGTCTGGAGCGCCTAAGGTTTGGGTTTAAAAATTGTTTAACCGGAAAGGAATCTCAATGACCAAGAAAACCACGGTGGTTCTGGGGATTATTTTTTGCCTGACGGCTTGCAGTCTGCTGGCCCAAGATAATATTCCCCTAGAAAAAAAATTTCAGACCAAACTAGGTAAATACGTGACCGCCAGCCAAGCTTATGAAATGTGGCAGGCCAATCCCGACATGGTAAAAATCCTCGATTGTCGCACCCCCGAAGAGTACGTTTTCATCGGGCACCCACCCATGGCTTACAATATTCCTTTTCAATTATGGGCCGGAAAGTGGGATGCCACCAGACAAGCATATATATTATTGAAGGATAATCCCTACTTTCTGGTCAAAGTAATGAAAAAATTTAAGCCCGCCGATACCATTCTGATCCTGTGCAGCTCCGGGGGCCGCAGTGCCAAGGCCGTGGACTTGCTGGCCGACGCCGGTTTCCGAGATGTCTATAATGTCATCTGTGGATCCGCCGCCGACCGAGCTAAGTCTGGCAAAAATGAGGCTAATTCCTGGGAAATATGCAAAACCTGCTGGCAGCAACGCGGCGCCCCCTGGACATCGCAACTGAATCCCGAGCTGTTGGACATTCCCTAATGGCATATCCAATCGCCTCAGCAGTAAATGTTGCTATAAGAATCTCGCCGCCGGATTGGGCCAAGGCGCCACGATTTGCCGCCCTATAGCAAGGAGCGCCAGGATCATCCTGGCGCCCTATTTACTGCCCCGGCGAGCCTTGGGAAAAAATCACTCTCCTGGGGTAAAGGAAGGACCGGTTAAACAGTGGCCCACGATGACCAGGCCCCACCATTTTTCTCTTTCGGATCCGACCTGGGGCAGGATATCGGTCAGGGTGCCCTGGATAACTTTTTCTTTGGTCGGGTGTCCGGCGTAGTAGACCACCGCAATCGGCAGGTTGGCGGGGTAATACTTCTTCAAAGTGTTTACTAAGTTATCAAAGTTTTTCAAACCCATGTAAAAGACCAAGGTGCCGGAGTACTGGGATAGCTCCCGGACCAGATCATCGTGATCCGGCTGGCCAAAAAAGGACCGGGGAGAGGTTTGCAGGACAAAGCGGGCCTGAGCCCCGGTGCTGGCCCGTTTCAACGCGGCCATGGCAGCGCTGACCGCTCCCAGTCCGGGGATCACCTCCACCTGGTCTTCGGGAATGCCCTCCAACAGCCAGAAGGCCCGGCTGTAAACCGTAGGGTCGCCGCCGGTGAGGAGGGCCACGTTCTTGCCCTGGGCCAGGAGATCCAGCATCTCCTTGACAAACTTATCCCGCTGGCGGGTTTTCTCCGCCAGCCGGGCCCGCCGCGCCTCGGGTTGAAGCTTCCTTTCGTCCGGGCTGAACCAGAGCTCCTTCCAGGGGTCATAGATCTTTTTGCCGGCCAGATAAGCCTGAAACGGTTCGATTAACTCGGGGTAGGCCAGGATCAGGTCGGCTTTCTTGATGGTCTCCAGGGCCTTCAGGGTGGTGTGCTCCGGACCGGCCGGACCCAATCCCACCAGGAAGAATTTCCCCGGAACCGGCGGCGGGTCGGCCAGGGCCGGGAAGCCCTGACCCAGCCCCACTAAGGCTGCCAGCAGGATAATTATGAAAAAATGTCTTTGGCTTTGCATGGCTATCCTTTATATCACTTTCATAGGGCCGGAATCGTCCGGTGGTGCCGGCCCATTGCCGTAGTTTCAAAAGTTCACGATGACTTTCCCCATGACCAGGAACCCTGGGGTAATGGTAGTGCCATCGACCGCCATGAAGAGAGGATATTTCCGGTTAAACATGTTTTCGACGTCCAGCCTCAGGGTCAGGTGATCAAAAAAAGTGCGGTAAATTGACGCGTCCAGGGTGAAATATCCTTTGCATTTAAAAGTATTCTCAGTATCATAAAAAATATCCTCATAGTAATTGGCCAACAAGTAGATATTGGCCAGGGCAGGGTTTTTATACAACATCCCCAGATGAAATTTATGGATCGGGTCGTTCGGGAGATATTTCCCTTCCAACAAGGGATTTTCTTCGTCTTCAGCGATCTTGGAGCTGTTCCAGGTATAATTGGCAAAAACTGATAGATCCCTTCTGGGATACCATTCCAATTCGACTTCTACGCCTTTGATGTCCACCCGACTGATGTTTTCCGATTTGTATTCCGAATAGGTTTTCCCTCCTTTGATATAAGAGCGGATCAAGCGATCGCCGATGTAATCTTTGGCAAAAGCTTGATAGAAAGTGGCCTTCGCCAGGAGTTGATTAAAGAAATCTCGCTCCACGCTAACCTCATAAGAAGTGATTTTTTCCGGATTGAGGTCTGGGTTGGGTATGCGCAAGTAGGTGCCGCCGCCCCGAATGTGGGTCTTATAAAGCTCAAAGAGGCTGGGGGTCCGGAAACCGGTTCCGGCCGAGGCCTTGAGGGCGGTTTGGGCATCCGGGTGGAACACCACACCTCCCTTGGGCGAAAAATTCCGCCAGACGTTGGCGGCAAAGGAATCGTCAAAGGGGGTCAGGCCTCCCTCCGGCTTGGTGTCCCAACTCTTGCCGTCTCGGGATTCGATCCAATCGAAGCGGGCCCCGAGATTGGCCAGCAGCTTGCCGTCCCAGAACCGCAGATCGGCGTTCACAAAGGGGGAGACGAAATGCTGCCGGCCGCGGGCGCCGGAAGTCCGGATCTGGGTGAAGTATAAGACATCATACTCCCAGTAGACGTACTTATAGGTAATGCCGCTGGTAACCGTCAGCCACCGCGCGGGGAAAACCGTGCCCTGCAGGTCAGCCCCCCAAACCATCGGGTCCGGAAAGTTCTCTTTCCAAAAGGGCGAGGCGTAATTATCTTTGGCGGTGTCCTGATTGGCGATTTTGTGCGCCCGGTTCAGGTACAATAATCCCTTGATATTAACCACATCCCAATTATGGGTATAAGTGAGCCAATATTGGTCCAGCCCCAGGGTGCTGTTGAAATACTCTCGCCCCTGGCTCTGCTCATGGTGGTAGTATAGACCCGTAAAGGTGAGGTTGGATTGGGGGGTGAAATCGTAACCCGCCTTTCCCAGGACCTTGCCGACCTCTGAATACCTTTTAATGGTATAGTCTTTCTTGGGCTCATCCATGAAAAACCCGTGGGTTTTCTCAATGCCGCCGGCCACCAGCAGGCCCAGATTCTGGAACTTTTGGCTATAGAACTCATCGCTGCCATAGGTGCTGCCGTTACCGAGCTTGCCCGACACGCTGGTTTCCCGCCGATCCGACGGTTTTTTGGTAATAATATTAACCACGCCTCCCAGCCCCTCGGAGCCATAGAGGGACGACATGGGCCCCCGCACAATCTCGATGCGCTCAATGGCGTCCTTGGGGATATACCCCCAAGCCACCCAGGCGATGGCGTTGTTGAAATTGTCATTCTGCGGCACCCCATCCACCAGGAACAGGGTCCGGTTGTTCCCTACCCCGCGCATCCTGATGGGAGAGACAATGCCGTTGGTGTGGAGTCCGTAATGCCGAAAATTGTAGACCCCCGGGGTCTGGCGGATAATATCTTCCACCCGATCAAAAGGGGAGGCTTTGATCTGCTCCTCGGTGATCACCGTGACGCTTTGGGGGATGTCAAAGGTGGCCATGGGCGTGCGGGTGGCGGTAACCGCGATTTCTTCCATAACCTCTACAACCTCCACCTTTTCTTCTGCCCCCTTCTGTTCTTCTGCCGCCTTTTCCTGGTCCCCCCTCGCCATCCCCGGCGATATAAGGCCCCACCAAAGCATGGTCAGACTTAGCACCAGGGCAATGGTCTTCATAGTTCGCCAAATCTTCCCCATATTTTTCTCCTTTCATCCCTAAAGGTTATGCCTAAGCTTTTGATATCGGCTCCCACCTTTGATAAGAAAGGAGATGGGGCCGACGTCGATCCGGCCCGGTCCTGGAACAGGCGGCGTTTCCTGGGCAGGGAGCCGCCTTTTCCTTATTGGTTTAAAACTGTCAGTATTTTCTAATATTCTCCCCGCGCAAAAAAAAACCACGATACTCCACCTCCTGGAGGCAAAGCCTTCGTGGCTTGTTTTTTCAATATGCCGACTACGAGATACCGTGACCGGGGTTCAATCCCCTTATTTCATAGAATTGGCTACCATAACCTTAAATGATTTGTCAAGCATTTTAAAGGGCCGTAGGGCGGGAAAGCGCCGCGCCTCCCGCCTTTAGATTTACGCCATTTTAAGAAGTGGCTGCCGCCGCCTGGACGCCTTGCCCGGCGGTAAGGACCGGTCCCATGAAGAATAACTCGCTGATTTCCACCAAGACCATGCTTCCCCGGGCCCTCCACATCGTGCCCTATCTCACGCCGGAAGAGGTTGAGGCCATGGCCCGGGCCTGCCAGGGGCGGCACCAGCTAAGGGACGAGTTGCTCATCCTCACCCTGTTTCAGACCGGCTTGCGTATCTCCGAGGCCCTGAGCATCACCCCGAGAAGAATCGGCAGCTATGCCGGCCACGCGGTGTTATATATTGAGGGCAAGGGCAAAAAGCCCCGCATGGTAGCCTGTCCCGATGGCCTGGCGCACCGC
>JAQVHY010000150.1 GCA_028695935.1 Desulfobacca sp. | reverse complement strand
CCATCCAAAATCTCCTGGGCACCCTGCAGGTGAGCGAGTTCCAAACCCCCAGCCACAACTTTTTCCAGCGTAATGAGATCAGCCCGGAACTCTTGAGCATCCTCAAAGCCCTGGAGATCCCCCCACCTAAACTTGTTTTGGAAGTTACTTCAACCACTTCAAAATTGTAGGCACACGCGATACTTATTCACAATCTCTAACTAGTCTGAAATAGAACTATTATCGCTTAACGCCTGCCTACAGACCCGAAACCCAGGGGTTACTTTCTTCGGCAATGAATCCGGTCAGCGGCAAGACCTCAGCCTTTTTAAAGCCCTCATCCAGGGTATTGGTGAGATAAACCCCCAGGCGTTGCCCCGGCGGGAAGTCAAAGCCTTTCTCCTGCAAAAGCAACCCCAGCTTTAAATGCGCTACGGCGTAAGAGGCCATGAGTAACTCGAAGCCGAAGATACGGGGCAAGAGGCTTTGAGAGACGTAAGAGGCCCAGCCCCCGGCCTGGCCGTGGGCGCATAGGGTATCGTAAATCAGGGCAATCACGCTATACAGAAAAGTCCCGGTGCCGCAGGCCGGGTCCAGAATCAAGGTCTTGGGGTCGGCCAATCCCCAGGGGCGGTTAAACCGGGTCTTGAGAAGATGGTCGATGGCCCGGACGATATAGGAGACCACCGGCTCCGGGGTATAATAAACACCCCGCACTTTCCGCTTTTCGGGGTCATAGGCCGCCAGAAAAGTCTCGTAGAAGTGAACTACCGGATCTTTTTCCAGGGACCCGCGGCCAAAATCGGCCATGACCGCTTCCATGTCCGCGGCGTTGAGCAGATTCACGATATCATCAATTACCCAAGACACCGTTGGGGGAACTTCCGGGCCGGCCAGATGATAAAACAGGCTGCGGAGCAAAGGATTTGTTTCGGGCAATAACCCGGCGGCGGTATCCCGACGTAAATCCTGGCCGGCAGTCATACTCATCTTGGCCGCGAATAGTCCATAGCTAAGAGTCTGGGCATACATGTCGGAAAATTCATCAGGCGCAAGATGGGGCAGCAGGGTCTTTTCAAACGCCGCCAGCCATCCTTTGAGGGTTCCGGTGTCAGGCTCAATTTCCAGGGTCTTGAGAGCGGCATGGTGCATTAAGCCGGCCAGCTTCGCCATTCTCTCCGCCAGATCTTTGGCCTTAGTCACTGAGGGAAGCTTGAGGGCCAGATATTGAGATAGCAACTCTGCAACCGCGACCGGGCCTCCTGTCCTGGTCTTGACCCGGCCGTCCTGGGTCCTGGTTGCCAATGACGCCTTGACCCGCCGGTCCCCGTTCACATACCAACGAAATTCCAGATAATCAGTAAGAATGAGGTTTGGCAGGGCATCGCGATAGCGTTTTAGCTGGGTGCTGCGTTCCTCTGTATCCAGGTTGACCCCCACGTCCTTGGTTTCGACATACCCCAGGAGCACCGGGCCCTGATATACCGCCATGTCGGGCTTGCCGCAGTCAGTAACTTGCCGGGGTTCATTGGTAGCGGTAAGCCGGTCCCCCAGGGATTCCAATAAAATCTTGAGGGATGGCCGGTGAGTGTGCTCAGAGGCGTTGCCCCTGGCCAGGTCAGATCGCAGAGATTGGAGATAGGTCTTAAAATGGTCAGACATAGAGGTAAGTTACCAGAATCTCAATCTAAAAATCTACCTAAAAATAATGGCCCGGGCAATCAGTTAATGCAGACCTTTAGCGCCACTCACAAAGGCCGTGGACTTGGAAAAGGTTTCCCGGCTTTTTTGTTTTTTCTGCATTTTCCCCCCATAGTTCCTATTATTTTTTTTGATATTTCATAAAAAATTTACTTGACATACCAACAAAATATGGACTAAAAGACAATTGGGTTTCCACCCATATTCCTGCAAGTTGGGGGAGGTTTTTGTGGGAGTCATCATCTCTGTAGTAAATAATAAGGGCGGCGTTGGCAAAACTATTGTTACTTGCAATCTTGCTGATGCTTTGGGTAGAAAAGGGAAACGAGTGCTGGTAGTGGATATGGATAGTCAATGCAATTCAACTTCATTACTTATTCCCAAGGGGACTATCCGCAACAGCATTTATGAGCTTTTAGACCCAGACGAGGCAGAAGAACCACTAAGCAATTATATTTATCCTACACAATATGGTAATGTGTCGTGTATTCCTAATGTCCCTGAAACTGCATCCCTGGAACCAAAATTAATTCTAAAGGCTCCTGATAGCTTTCTCCATCTACGCAAAAGAATAAGGGAATATACTGAGCAGCGTTACGATTTTACGATTATAGATAATCCGCCTAATATGGGAACTTTTGTAATTTGCTCAATGTATGCTTCTGATTTTGTTATTGTGCCTATTAAGGCCGGAAGTGCCTTTAGTGTGGAAGGACTTCTAAAGGCGGTTCAGGTCATAAATGATATTAGAAATGGCGGGAATCCAGACTTAAAATTTTTACGCCTATTAATAAATCACATCGACAAAAGAACAATTATTAGCAGGACCATCGTAGATCAAATTTGGACTGCATTTCGGGATAATCAGATTTTTAAAACCACTATACCTGTAAACACCGCGTTCGAGCGGGCAGAATCCGACAGTCAGACTATTTTTCAATATGAACCTACTTCTACTGGAGCCCGAGCCTTTCGAGATCTTGCCAAGGAGCTTATAGATATATTTGCAAACCTCCAAAACAACAGATCAACTTCACGGCGGAGGAATAATGAGGAAAAAGCGAAGTACGCTTCTTGAAGGCTTCATGAATGTTCCCAGGATACTGGAAGAAGCCCGCCGAGTAGTTGATGAAGTTACGCAATCCGGACAGGCTACCGAGCATCCAAGCGAACACCCTACTGATCAGGCCACCGAACATCCAAATGAACATCCAAGGGAGCAGGTGAACACCCAAGCGAACACCCAAGCGAACACCCAAGCGAACAACCTAACACCCAAGCGAACAGGTGAACATCCGAGCGAGCAGCTTAATGAACATCCGAGCGAGCATGCAAGCGCACATCCAAGCGAACAGTCTGCCGAGCATTTAAGCGAGCAGCTTACAGGGCACCCAAGCGAGCAGCCTAAGACACGTCTTGATGAGGAGCTTCGAGATCCGATCTATTGGTTACCAGATAATTATTCCCAGGTTCTAGTTTATCTAATCGAACAAAAAAGTAGAATTACCAGGTTGGATGATATATCGAAAATTACCATGGTCCCTTTTGGAACCGTAAGGAGAGCACTCAAAAAACTTACCGAGGTCGGCTTTATATCTCAATGTACTCAGTACCGTAAAGGGAGGGTTCGAGGGTTTAGCTACCATTTAAATGAACCATTATGCTACAAATTTCTTAGAATTAGATGCGAACACCCAAGCGAGCATCTTATTAAACAGGTAAGAGAGCATCCAAGCGAGCATCTTACTGAACAGTCAGGTGAGTGGACACCCAAGGGAGCATCCAAGCGAACACCCTCCTATTATAGTAGTAGTAGTTTTTTAAAAGTACCTACTACTACTACTACTAAGGAAATTCACAATCCCACAAAGTCCATAGAGGAAGCCCTAGCCAACTACCCCGAACTAGGTTACTGGCGGCAAAAGGGCCTGACCGCCAAGCAGATCGAACAATGGATGAAGCTCACCGGCGCTACTCTGCACAACATGGTTAAATCCTTGTGCCATTGCCGCTATGAAATGGTGGACCTGGACCACGAGAAGTCCAAGCCCATCGAAAACGTCTTCAACTGGTTTTTCCGGGTAATCGAACGGGCTGGCTATTACCCGGCTCCCAAGGGCTATAAGTCATACATGGATAAACAGATCGAACTGGAACGGGAAGGCCTGGCCGAGCAGGAGCAGAAAGTACAGGAGCTTCGGGATATCCAGCAGGCTAAAATAGACCAGGAAAGGGAACTGGCTTTTCGGGAGATGATGAACAACCCGGAAGAAGAGCTTTATCAGACCTGCTACAATCGGCTGAATTACTTTGCTCAGAAAGCTACCCGGATTGAGCTTTTCGAGATGGCCATGCGGAAGGCGTTCGATGAAGTTATGGCGGAGAAGGATCGGGAAGTGATAGAAGAAAACGGTACCAAGTGAGGTTTCGGGTGAATCAGACCGCTCCAACAGAAAAAAGATATACCTATGCTGATTACCTAAAGTGGCCAGAGGGCGAACGGTGGGAATTGATTGAGGGGATTCCCTACAATATGACTCCGGCTCCCTCTACTGCGCATCAACTTGTTCTCGGAGAATTGTTTAGGCAGATCAGCACCTTTCTGTTAGATAAGGATTGCTTGCCGTTTGTTGCACCATTCGATGTTCGACTTAAAGAAGCTGACGAAACCGATGAGCAGATCTCTTCAGTAGTCCAACCCGATATTTCCGTAGTTTGCGATCCGAGCAAGTTAGACGAGCGGGGTTGCCACGGGGCGCCCGATTTTATTATTGAGGTATTGTCACCGGCGACCGCGGCCAAAGATCAGATACAAAAAGTAGCGCTTTATGAAAAGCACGGAGTAAAAGAATATTGGATTATTCATCCAGCCGACCGTTTGGTCACGGTAAGGATCTTGGAGAAGGGGGGCAAATATGGAATTCCGCAAATTTACGAGGCCAAGGGCCGGCTACCGGTAGGTAGTATTTCTGGCTTGGAGTTAGATCTGGATTTGGTCTTCCGGCGCATTGAGGATAGGTAGGCTCACCGCCGCCATCTTCTCCATTCACGCAGGTTTTGATGCTGATCCCGAGGCCGGTTGATCTTGTCTTTCAGCACCCCGGAGCATCTAAACACCACCACTCGGCGGGCATCCAGCATTAAATCCTCATTGGTCTGGGGGTTGCGTCCCCGCCGGCGGTCTTTATCCCGGACGAAGAATTTCCCGAAGCCGCTGATCAGCACATCCTCACCATGTTCCAGGGCCAGCTTGATTAAATCGAAGATGGTTTCCACCAGCCGGGCAGCTTCCTTGCGGGTGGCAAGCCGGCGCTCTACCAGCTTGGCGCTTAGCTTGGCCTTGGTCAAGGTGCCGGAGAATCTTTGCCGATAAGCCTCCCAGAACTGCTTATCCAGGCTGCCTTCAACGTTTCTCATGGCGTGCCCCCTTTGCCGGTTGAGCCCCGGCACACTGGTGATTTGCTAACTGCTATTAAAATCATTATATCATAAAATTTGCTATTCTGAGAAGAGGTTTGGCGTTTTCCAAGCCGTAGCCGGCCAACGGTACTGGTCGGTTATCCCCCGTGCTGGAGATTGAGGAGGGCCGCGGCGCGGAGGCTTGCTCTTCAGCAGCGCCTTATCCTGCGCCTAAGCGATAAACAGTGTATCAAAAAACCAATGAAGGGGGGATCATTTACTGTGAAAAACTTCATTCGCCCTCTGTGTCAATATAGCTGAGACACCCTCCCTGTGATAAATTACTGTAGGGCGGGGAGGGAAAAGAATGAAAGAAGCCGGATTACCAAAGATGATAGCATCCCATGAGGCGAAGGTGGCAGAGGCCCCGAAACGTAGGCCAGGTTCGCGACGCTCACCCGGCCTACGTTTCGGGGCCTCTGGTCATCGGTTGGCCGCTCCTGCCCACCCCGGCCAGCCAGCCGGGGGGCTATGCTCCCCGCCTAGAGCAGTCGTATCCGGTGTTGGGGCCTTATCTAGCCATCATGGGGTTTAGGGCGCAATGGAACGTAAAACCCGGTTAAGCATGTTCGGGTTTGCGTAATGGTCGCAGTTCGCCTCGAATGACCGCTTCAGACACTGCAAAGGAGTAGCGCCCGAGTAGATTTATGTGCCGCTCATGGATAAAAGGCGATAACCGTGCGACATCCTCATCCCGCACCAAGTAGCCTTCACGCCGTAGCTGCGCAAGCACCGCATCGATGTAGATCGTGTTCCACAGCACGATGATATTGACCACCAGACCAAGGGCGCTCAACTGATCCTCTTGTCCTTCCCGGTAGCGTTGACGCAGTTCTCCGCGCTTGCCGTGGAATACATCGCGCGCAAGGCTGTGGCGCCCCTCGCCTCGATTTAGTTGTAGCAAGATGGCCCGACGTCGGTTCTCATCATCGATGTAGTTTAGGGTGTGGAGCGTCTTTTCGATTCGACCGAACTCAGCGAGTGCCAAGGCCAGTTGTGTCGGTTGATTCCCCACCTGCAAGGTGCGCATGATGCCAGTGGCCGGCACCCTGCCCAGTTTGAGGGAACCGGCGAGTCGCAAGAAATCGTCCCAGTGCGCTTCAACTCGACCGAGGGAGACGCGTTGTCGTGCGACCGCGTTAAGTTCACCGTAGTCCGCATCTGCATCAATGCGCCAGAAACGTGTGCCGCCGATGTCGGCCAGGCGCGGACTGAAGCGATAGCCCCGCAACCGAAACAGTCCGAAGACAACATCGCTGTAGGCACCGGTGTCGGTCATGACCTTAGTCGGTTGCATATAATGGACCCCAAAATTTAGACAGTGTATTAAGATACAGGTAGGGAATAGGAAAGGGGTTCAAAAATGCAAACTTTACGGTCCAAGCATACGCCGGCCTTCAAGGCCAGAGTGGTCTTAGAGGCG
>JAQVHY010000030.1 GCA_028695935.1 Desulfobacca sp. | reverse complement strand
CCTGGGATGGTTTTTGGGCCTATCTAAAACATCTACGGCGTCGGTTAGCCTGATTCAATCCCAAGATTCTTCCGTGCCGTCAAGAACCCTCAGGCCAAGCGGTTGGATTTTGCGATAAACCTGACGCGGGGCCTGGATGACGCCGTCCACAGTCAGCAGATGTTGTTCCAGGGAAATATCAAACAGGCGCTCGTTTTCCTGCAGGTAGGGCAGGATCAAGTTCCAGTCGGCCTTGGACAAGGGCACGATTTCACCGCCGTTTAGTTGCTCCGGCACTACCTGGCTATAGGGGTCGCGGATATAGATGGCCCCGCCCGAGGCCAGGGAAAACAGGTTGGCCCCCGGATACGGTGTGTATTGCATATGAATCTGCCCTCGGCTGTCGAACTCCAGGCCATTGACGATCACAAAACCGCCGCCCTTGAGCGGCTCCCCGGCCATAAAGGATTCGGCCAGAAAATCCAGGGCGGTGCCGTTGATTACAACGCGAGGACGGCCCACGGCATTGATCAAGGGCCGCCCCGCAGCATTGCCCAACACATAGACCTCCCCGCCCTTGGCGCCATACATAAAAGTCTGCCCGACATTGCCGTAAACCACCAGCTTGCCCCGTTTCATGATCTGCCCGAGCTGGTCCTGGGCGTGGCCGTGCACGTAAATAGTCATACCGTCAATACCGGAGGCCAGATAATCCCCCGAACTGCCATAGACATCAAAGCGTATCGCATCAGTATTTGGGCCCAGACCGCAACCCAAGAAACGTTGACCTTTATGGCCATAAGTAATAAAACGCTGCCAGCCCTGCTGATAAGCCTGACAGAGGAAGCGGGCGTCGCTGTCCTCCCCTTCCGGGGGAAAGCCCGAGGCCTCCAGTACCAGGATGGCTTCGGGTTGCGGCGGCGCACTCAACTGGCCGCGGCTCTCCCAATCCACCCGGCGATAACGGCTGGGAGGGGAGGTCCCGAGAGACGGGGTGTCATTGAAGATCCTGGTCAGGCTGTTCATGGTGAGGTGTAACAGATGACTGCGCTTTTTATAGCCCGGATCATAGTGGCGATCCAGCATTAGAGTCAGACCGGCGATGGCCGCCGCTTTAGCGAGATCGCTTTTGGCCGCCAGATCGACCACAGATTTCAGGGTCTCCAAATAAGAGGCATAGGGCCAGTTGGGGAGGCGGTCGCGCAGCCAGTGGTAGAGCTGGACACCACTGACATCATCCAAGAGCGGCTGCACCCGTTGCACATCTTGTTGATAGCGGCTGGGGCTGATCTCCGGAACCGTGCCTTCCCAAGGCTTTTGATACCACGGGACAGTCTTGGGTTGACCGAATTTGTCGTGGCAGGTGAGCACCCGGTCCCCGTTTCGGGCCTCCAAGGAAAACACGTAGGCGCCGCCGTCGGTAGCGCTACCGCCCCGCGCGTTCCAATAGAGGTCGGCGACCGGACAGAAACGCTGATCCTCGCGGGCCAGGCTGGCCAGGGTGGCATCAATTGCCTGTTTTTCGGAACAGATCAGGCCGATCTGCACCTGCCCGTCTTGCAAGGCAAAGACCTGGGGCCGCAGCATGGAGGTATCGGTAATGCCGATCAGTTCCCACCGCTGTCGCTCGGTGTCATTGCGGGCAATGATAAAAAACCAGGGGCCATCCGGCGAGCCGTGGATATGGGTTGCCTGAATCTGCTCATACAGGCGTTGGCGTTTGGCGGGCAGCAGGTCAAAGTCGCGTTCCGTCGTTGGGGCCATGGCCTCGATGACATACTCTAAGGGATAGCCATAGAGCCGATGCCAGAGGTCAAAAAGCATGGCCGAGACCTCGGTATCAGTCAGGAATTGGGGATAAAAATGGCGCTGGCTGAGATATTCGGTCAGGGCCAGATAATTGGCAAAGTCGCCGTTATGGACCAGGGCCAGATTGAGGGCCGCAAAGGGATGGGCACCCCCAGGATGCCAGACCCGGCCGCGGGTCGGATAACGCTGATGGGCGATCCAGATATGGGCCTTGAAGTCCAGTAGCTGGTAGTACAAGGCCGCTTCCTCAGCATAACCGACGATCTTCAGGATCATCAAATTGCGCCCCTGTGACAACACAAAGGCCTTCTTCTCCCCTTGCGAGGTATAAAAGGCCTGGTTCAGGTTATAACAGTTCTGGGCGATAAATTCGTCTTCCACCTGCCGCCAGGGGACTTCATAGAGCCGGTGGCGTTGGATGAAGTGTTGCAGGACCTCAGGCTTGACCCGGACAAAATAACGCCAGACCGCCGGCGGTTGCACCATCAGGCCCGGCAGGTCTCGCCAATCCTTCATAGTCGGCAGACCCTGGGCGTGGACCACTTTGAGTGACGGTTTGATAAACTGCTCTTCCACCGCGGACCGAACCTCGGGATCCAGGTAGGCGATCTGCAGCAGATAATCTTCCTCCAGGATTTCCGGGGTGACCCCCAGGGCCTCCGGGTCCAGGCCCACCGCGGCGATGCCCCCGCCCTTGCCATTTCCCCGGTTGTGCATCTGGATGGAGGGCGAAAAGATGTGACGGCCTGAAACCGGCACGCTGGCAGCAAAACCGGTAACCCCGCAGCCCCCTTCGGCCTCTACCGGCAAAGCCTGGCCCGGCGCGTAGGAGGGTTTGATCTCGTTTCGGCTGGCTAGGAGGCGAAGTCGGGAATTAATATAATTGTGGATATCTTCCATAGCTTTTTAACTTTTAACTTTGAACCTTGAACCTTGAACTAACCTACGCCCCCCGGCGGAGATCATCCTCCACCGGCAGGTCATAGTAATCCAGATGCACCAAAAAATCGGTGCGGCCGACCAGTTCGCGGATCGACTGCAGGCCTAAACGGCGCAGGATTTCTTTCAATTGCCAGACCCAGGCATGATACATATTGCTGATCCGATTGGCCCCATAGGAAACCGGCAGAGTTTCAGAAAGCTCCGGATAGGTGGTGGCGATGCCCCGCGGGCAGCCGCGGCCACCCTCACAACTGTTACAACGCGTGCAGTCCAGGGCGACCATCTCGGAGGTGCCGGTGACCACGCCGTCGGCGCCCAGGGCAATGGCCTTGGCCACGTCAAAGGCGGTGCGCAGGCCGCCCGAGGCAATCAGGGTAACACGATCGCGGATACCCTCATTGCGCAGAAATTGATGGACCTTGGGGATGGCATATTCAATCGGCATGGCAATGTTTTTCTTGGCGATATCCGGAGCCGCGCCGGTGCCGCCGTAGCTGCCGTCCAGATGAATGATGTGGGCCCCGGCATAGTAGCTGCCGACCGCCACCATATCGACATCGGTGGGGGTGGAAACCTTGACCGCGATCAGGGCGTGGGGATTGATTTCCTTTATCCAATCCACGTGTTTCTTATGGTCTTCAACGGAATAGACGCTGTGGAACGGAAACGGGGAAAATAAGGAATGGCCCGGCACTGATTCCCGCATCCGAGCCACGGCTGCGGTGACTTTTTCGCCCAACAGATGGCCGCCTAAGCCGGGCTTGGCCCCCTGGGCATACTTAAACTCGACCACCCGCACCCGCTGGATGGTCTCCTCCCGGACGCCGAACAGTCCGGTCGCCACCTGGGTGATCATATAGTCATCATAAGCCGTTAAAGCCTCGGGATAGCCGCCCTCGCCGGTGCAGGTCAGGGTATTCCAACGGGCCGCGGCTTCGGCCCGGGCCAGCATGGTGTTGAGACTGACGGACCCGAATGACATGCCGCCGCCATAAAACGGCACTGACAGCCGGACCTGAGGTCGGCCATCGGCGCGGCGATTGAGCTCCAGGTCCAGGGAGATCTCGGCGTGACTTAGTTTGAAATCGCGGGGTTGAGTGGGAAACAGGAAACGCAGCTTGTCAAAACCGCCGCCGGAGTCGCCGATGCGATACTCCAGGTCACCCTGGGGCAGATTGCCCCATTCCGCCATCCACCAGGTGCTGAGCAACAGGTCATTGGTCCAGCGCCGATCTCCTAAGGTCCCATAATTGGGATCGAGCTCCAAAGAAAGCGCCTGCTCCGGACATTGGGCCACACAGTAAAACGGTTGTTCCTGACATTTGAAGCCGATGCAGCGGTAACTCTGCGGCGGCCTCAGGTAGGACCCGGCCCAGCTATGCACCCCGTAAGGACAGACTTCCACACAACGGCCGCAGCGGCTACAGCGCTGATTATCCCGCACTACCCGATATTTGCTTAATGGTTGGCGGAAGCGAGTCGGGGTATGCACCACGGCGGGCCCGGTTTCGGGTGTCACCTCGGTTATTAAAGGGATAACTCGGGCCAATCCAGACATATGTGATCCTCAGCTTCAAATGGTGCGTGGGACTATTTTAATTTACCTGCTCTGAAAAGAGCTGTAATAGGGCGCGTCCTACGCGCCAAAAATGGGTTTTTAGACGCTTTTAGCTCTGATTCCCAAATGGTGCGTGGGACGCACCCTACTCCATATCACGAATCCCGGCGTTCGGTACTCTCCTGGCCGGTACCCAGGGCAAACAAGGGCGCAAAGGTCTCCCGTTCCAGCTCTTCAAAGAACATGGCCCGGCCAATTTCGCCCCGCAGGCGGCGCACTTCGCGGATACCCATGGCTCCCAAAACTTCGAGTAGTTGATTATTCCAGGCGCCCATCAGGTTGATCAGCCGTTGCGCCCCGCGTTCGGGGTCCAAATGTTCCAAATCCACCGGGCACGATTGCCCCTGTAGACACCGATGGCACAAGCGGCATTCCAGGGCAATCATCAAGGGCAGATCTACCGCCACGCCGTCCACCCCGCAGATAATCGCCTTGGCCACATGCTCAGCCAGGGCAACGCCGCCGCTGGCGATCAGGGTAACCCCATCCCGGAGCGCGGTCTCGACTAAATGCAAATGGACCTGGCGTATCAAATCTTTGAGATGCTGGTCCTGGGCCGCTCCCTGACCCTGGGCGTGGTCATCGGCAGAGATGTGCAGGACTTCGGCCCCGGCCCCGGCCAGCACCTCGCAACGGGACGCCAGCCCGGCATCGGCCGCTAATTTAATTGACACGATCACCTCGGGATAGCGTCCCTTAAGGCGTTCGATAGCCGTGGTAACCTCCGGATAATCGTCCAACTCCACCGCTTGCACCTGGCCCAAGCAAGGGTCGTCTAAGTCTAAGGCCCTGGCCGGATATTGGGGTACCAGGTAGAGAGCCTGGTCCAACCAGTTGCCCGGGAGCTGGTCCCGAGGGAGAAGCACCACCGTCCCCAATACTCGCGCCGCCTTAATTATCGCCAACCGGACCGCGGGCTTATCTGTGGCTAACATGGGTTGCGATAACAGTACCGGCAAGGGCAACTCCAGCCGTGGAAAAGTCGGCATAGCCATTTGCCCCTGCTCATCCAGGGAGAGAAACAGCGGTTTACGCCCCAAACTAATGGTGGTGCTGATGTACTCCCGGCCGTGGATGCCATCCCGGGTGGGGCGGACGATCTCGGACATGTCGGTCCAGATGGCGTCAAACCCAGGGCCGCGAAAAGGTCCGCCATAGCCCGCGCCAGAGACTGGAATACGCCCGGTTTCGGCCTGATACCAGGTAGTACTGATAATCTGCGGGGTCCAATAACTATCCCCCAGATCCTGGTATTCCGGATTGGGAACCTTGGAGATCGTGCCTTGAATACACCCCTGGACACAACGGAAACAATCCTTACAGAGGTTGTTAATGGTATCAAAACCGCTGATCGGATCAATATACCGCTGGCCGTAAGCGTCATAAGGGCAGAGCTCTTTGACGCAGCGGGCACAATGCAGGCAGTTTTCCTCTGATTCCAGCAAGATATTCTTGGGCACCGGATAAAAGCGCGATGGCACCGATTTGATGGGAATATGATATTTAAGGGGCATCTGTTTTATCCCAAGAACTTCGATCCAGACCTAAAGGAACCAGTTATTAGTTGTAAGTTGGCAGTTGTTTTTAATACTTATCAACCAAAACTACAGATTACAAACTGACCACTGACCACTGACCACTGCTTTACAAGATCGGCAGATAGCGGTCGATTTCATAATCGGTAACATGGATGCGGTAATTATCCCATTCGATCCGTTTGTTTTCGATAAATTTATTAAAGATATGTTCTCCCAGGGCATCCCGCACCAGCTCGCTTTTGGCGGTTTCATCAACGGCTTCAAACAGGTTGCCGGGCAAGGATTGGATACCCAGGCGCTCCCGGTCCGCAGCGGGCAGATGGTAAACATCCTCTTCCACCGGTTCGGGCAACGGATATTTGTTTTCCACCCCTTTCAGACCCGCGGCCAGCATCACTGCAAAGGCCAGATAGGGGTTGCAGGCCGGATCCGGGGCGCGGTATTCAATGCGGGTGGCCATCTCTTTGCCAGGTTTATACATCGGCACCCGAACCATGGTCGAACGGTTGCGCCGGGCCCAGGCAATATAGACCGGCGCCTCGTAGCCGGGAACCAGCCGTTTATAAGAATTGACCCATTGATTACAGATCGAGGTAATCTCCCGGGCATGTTTCAGGATGCCAGCAATATAGCCTTTGGCAATTTCCGACAGATGGAAAGGGTCTTTGGGGTCATAAAAGGCATTGCGGCCATCCTTGAACAGGGATTGATGGGTATGCATTCCACTACCATTGATGCCAAAGATCGGTTTAGGCATAAAGGTGGCATAGACGCCGTTCTGCCGGGCAATTTCCTTGACCGTCAGCCTGAACGACATCACCTTGTCGGCCATCCGCAAGCCCTCATCAAAACGCATATCGATTTCATGCTGGGAGTGGGCCACTTCATGGTGACTATATTCCACCCGGATGCCGATCTGTTCCATGGCAAAGATCGTCTGCCGCCGCAGGTCAGCAGCGTAATCCAAGGGCGCGGTATCAAAGTACCCCCCCTGGTCCAAGACTTCCGGGCGGTTATTGCTGGCAAAGTAGAAATATTCCAGTTCCGGTCCGATATAATAAACATAGCCTTTTTCTGCAGCCCGGGCTAGCATGCGTTTGAAGGCATAACGGGGATCGCCCGGAAAGGGGGAGCCATCCGGCTGTAAAATATCACAGAACATCCGGGCCACCGGCTTTTCCTCCGGACGCCAGGGCAGGATCTGGAAGGTGCTGGGGTCGGGTTTGGCCACCATATCACTTTCTTCAATACGGGCAAAACCCATAATGGAAGAGCCGTCAAAACCCATGCCTTCGGTCATGGCCTCCTCCAGTTCCGAGGGACGGATGGAAAAACTTTTAATCATGCCCAAGACATCGGCAAACCAGAGTTGAATAAAGCTGACTTCCTGGTCTTTGACCACTTTATAGACTTCCTCAATCGATTGGCAATTCATAAATTCTCCTTTCAGAGCTTGGTTTTCTTTAGCTCAATTAAATTAAGCAATAACCATGCCCAAATAAAATACCAATAATATCAGCAGAATACAGAAATAAACTTCCAGCTATATTACATAAATGTATTTTTCACGGGGATGGCTTTACAAAATCGTCTTAAAACCAATGCTTCCGGCCTCATGGTCATCCCCGACCGGACTGGATCAATCTGAGAGTAGAGCAGCAGAATGTTTTGAGGGCTAACTGTCCCCGCGCTACTAACCCAACCGCAGTTTGGCGGTGTAGAAAGTATAAATGATTTTTAGATAAAAGCGAAAGACTAAAAGAGCCGCTTGCCAAAGTCTAAATAAGGCCGCCGGCCAACCAAATTGCTGACCTACTCCGGTGGCCCACGGTTCTAAGCGGTGCGGGTGCTGACTAAAGTCTGAGGCGCAATTAAGGCAGGTAATCTGGTAAGAAGCTTCAGGAGTGATTTAGACCCTGATCCTCAGGCCATCAGGGATTGGGGTCCCCGGGTTAATTAGTTTCCATCCGGAAACTCCCCCGCCCCTGGGGGGAGGGGAACGGTAATTTCAACATATTGAGATTATATAATATTTTTTCACCCCCACCCTTGCCCTCCCCCATCAAGGAGGAGGGAAACAATGGCTTTCCGGATGGATACTAATCAGGCGGCCCCTCTTAACCACACTTCAGTTTTATCTTCCAAGGCCTTATATCCGAAAGTGACACAGGCGGTTTTACAGCAGCCGCAGCCGATGCATTTTTCGGTATCGACATAGATGCAGCCTTGCTGGTCTGAGATGGCGTGGACCGCACAGACGCGCAGGGCATAACAGTCCTTGCAGTTATGAGAACAGATAACGTTTAACATGCTTTAACTCCTTAAGATGGTGAAAGGCTAAATATTTCGGATGATCCACCGCGGTTAGCCCAGAATGCGATCCACTTCCTGCTGATCCGCATCCATAATATAAGTGATTCCCGAAATTTCGGCGGCTTCCCGGGTCAGCGCGACCAGATCATTACGGTCAATATATTTTAGGGCAAACTTTCGAGCTCCGGCCATGAGTTGCTGGAGGCCCTGACGCAGCCGGTCAATATAAGAATACATGCCGATGGCCCCGGCCGGGAGGTCGGCGAAGTCTTTGCCGAACTCTTCTTTGAGCTGGGCCCCGACGGCAAACAGGCTCAGGTAGCCGTCGGCGATGTTATTACCTTCCCGCGCCATCTTGGCCGCCATTAGTTTGCCATGGGTTTTGGCCACCATGGCCGCGGTCATGATCGCCCGTCCCAAACAGATGGCCTTAACATAAGGGGCGCCCAGGGCCAGGGCCTTAAAAATATGATCTTCCAGGGATAACCCCCCGGCAATGGCGATCGGCGGAATGTACGCGCCTTTGGCCCGCAGACGTTCACACATGCGGTAGGTGAGACACTCCAGTTCCAGGGTCGGGATGCCCCATTCATTCATCATTCGCCAGGGGCTCATGCCGGTGCCGCCGCCGGCGCCGTCAATGGTCAACATATCAATTCGGGCTTCGGAGGAAAATCTGATCGCCCGGGCCAGGTCCGCGGGCCGGTAAGCCCCGGTTTTTAAAGTAACATATTTGGCGCCAATGCGGCGCAGGCGCTCCACTTCCTTATAAAAGCCTTCTTCTTCCACCATCCCTAAACGGGAATGGCGTTCAAATTCACTGATGCCGCCATATTTGAAGGCATCCTGGGAGGCGGGATCGCTCGGATCCGGCAGCACGATATAGCCCCGCTCCTTTAACTGCAGGGCGCGCTCCAGGCTGGGCAATTTAACCTCGCCGCCGATATCTTTGGCGCCTTGCCCCCATTTCAGCTCCATGATTTCGACCCCTAAGTTGTCGATGACATATTCGGGGACTCCCAGTTTAGTATCTTCGACATTAGCCTGGATAATAATACCGCCTTTGCCGTTATACCATTGCCGATAAGAATTGATCCGGCGCTCCATCTCGGGAGAACGCACGATCCGATGGTTTTTGATCTCCGCCTGCGGGTCCATGGCGCAGATGTTTTCCCCGGCGACCACAATCACCCCGGAGATCGCCGCCCCCACGGCCAGCTCTTCCCAATTGACCCGGGCGATTTCGGTCGAACCGACCGCGCCGGTGAATACCGGAAAATCCAGTACAATAGTGCCTTCTGCCCCCACGGTGGTGCTACAGTCCACTACCGGAAAGAGCGCCTTATCCGAATCAGCTTCAATACCCACGGCTCCGACACAGGTCCCCTGGATATTAAAATGGGAGAAATCAATCGGATAATCTTTTTCCGATCCCGCGGTAATCTTGCCGAAAGGCTGGGGATAAATCATCTCCCGGCCCTTCAGCGCCGAACGCCCGATCTCACACGGCCCTTCGCAACCATCCAGGCAGGTGACGCAGATTCCGGAAACCGGGGAGGGATGGACCCGGTTGCTGGTAATAGTCGCAGCACTGCGATTTGGTTTACTCAAAGTCATTAAGATTTCCTCCTACTTCCTGTTTAGATTATCAGAGCTTTCCACTGGCGCACCATGTCGAGTTGTCGCTGGACAAACCGTAACCTACACATATAATTAATAATTAACCTAAAATAGCTTTATGCCCGAAGCCGAGCATTTTACAAACTTGTAAATCTTATGATCAATTGCAAGGCTTAACCAATTTTTCCCTGGATATTTATAAGTTACGTAAATCATTGTCTAAATTACAATGGCGACAATGAACTGACATGTTGAACAGCCAAGTCGAACCAAACAGATAATTTTAAATTACGCATTAATATCAAGTTATTATATTGGTGACGGACGTATAATCCTTAGTCCTTCACAATTTTGTTAAATAATCCCTGATAAATGACAAAAATGGTGAATCATCAAGCAAAATATCTATTCTCCAGTTCTCCCGGTGGCCATAAAATTAACGATTCTTCCTTAAAACCAGACCTGCTTTAGCTCTCCGTCCCCGGTCGAACTACACCCCTCGTTTCAATAAGTATCTGATATAAAACGTGTTTTGGTTAGATTATTAAAGACCCCCCCCTCGCCCAGCCAAGCAATCAGGCGGGCAGGCGTCGCCACCCATATGATTAGTTGCACTGCAAATTGTGGTCCATTAATTAGTGCTACTAATTAATATTCATCCGGAAACTCCCCCGCCCCTGGTGGGAGGGGGTTGGGGGGAGGGAGAGGAAATTTCAACATATTGAGATGATATGATATTTTTCACCCCCACCCTGGCCCTCCCCCCTCAAGGGGGAGGAAAACAACTGGTTTCCGGATGGACACTAATTAGTCGATAAGCTATAGGGAGGTGATGAGGGCGGGCGCTGGAGCTATTGCTGACGATATTGCCGGGCATCCAAGCCGTAGCGTTTTATTTTATAGCCTAAGATGCGCAAACTGGTGTCTAGATAGCCGGCGGCCTGGCTCTGATTGCCTTTGGTAGCCCGTAAGGCCTCAATAATCATCATTTTTTCCAGGTTTTCAACCGCGGTCGCCAACGACGGGCTTTTTTGTCCCGGCAGGCGATCCTGGATCTGGAGGCTGGGGGGGAGGTGAATACTGCGGATGGTATCCTCATCACAGACCAGCACGGCCCGCTCGATGATATTTTCTAATTCCCGGACATTGCCGGGCCAGTGATACTGCATCAGCAGATTCATGGTGAGGGTCGATAAACGTTTTACCGGTTTGTGATGCTCGTCCGCCGCCTTGGTCAAGAAATGCTCAGCCAGCAAGGGGATATCGGCCTGCCGTTCCCGCAGCGGCGGTAGATAAATGGGAAAGACATTGAGCCGGTAATATAGATCTTCCCGAAAATTACCGTCGGTCACGGCCCTTTCCAGATCCCGATGGGTGGCGGCGATGATCCGTACCTCGGCCTTCAGGGTATAGGTGCCACCCAAGCGCATAAACTCCCGTTCCTGGATTACGCGGAGCAGCTTGAGTTGCACATTGGTACTTAAGTCACCGATTTCATCGAGGAAAATGGTCCCCCCGGCGGCCAGCTCAAAACAGCCCTGTTTGCGTTTCAGGGCGCCGGTAAAGGAGCCGCGTTCATGGCCGAAAAGTTCGCTTTCCACCAGGGTCTCAGGCAGGGCCGCCAGGTTAACCTTGAAGAAGGGTTTAGCGGCCCGGAGACTGTTATAATGGATGGCGCTGGCCACGAGTTCCTTGCCGGTGCCGCTTTCCCCGCGGATCAGGACGGTAGCGTTACTTTTGGCCACCCGATTAATCATTTCGAACACTTGTCGCATCTTGCTGGAATTACCGACCAGGTTCCCGAGCTGATATCTCTCCTGCAATCGTCCCTGTAGCTCCAGGTTCTGGTTGCGCAACTGCTGTTTTTCCCGGTCGATGAGCATCAGGTTGTTGACTGCCTGAGCAATGATGGAGGCGATAATGGTGATAAATTGCAGATCGTGATCCAAATGGGTATCGTCGCCGGAAAGTCGGTCGACACTCAAAGCGCCGATGGTCTGCGGGCCGATCTTGATCGGCACACAGATAAAGGCAATATCCTGTTTCCTCAAATCTCCCCGGGAACGGGTTCGATTGAGGAACAGAGGCTCCTGGCTGACCCGGGGCACCACGGCCGGTTCCCCGTTTTCGACTACCCGGCCGGTAATTCCTTCCCCTAATTTATAGCGCCCCCGCAGGCGAGCCTCAGCGGTCAGACCATGAGCAATTTCGATCTGTAGCTCTTGATTTTCCGGGTTTAAAATGGTGATCGTGCCCCGGTTCATACCCACCCGTTGGGCCAGGATGGACAGCACCTTCTGCAGCCCGCGCTTCAGAGAACCGGTAGCATTAAGGGCCCCGGTGATTTCATAAAGGCATGCTAACGCCTCACTTTGAACCATGTTAACTGATTTCTCCGTTCATAACTACCCTGAGTTCGTAATTAACTTTAACAAATTTGTCAGATCTGTGACCAGAATGCAAGTTATTATCGTTGCTCAGCCCGGTCCGGGAGGGTCCATTGCAGAGGATATGCCGTTTAAATTGATCAACTTAACAGAAAACAGAAAACGGCAGTTCAGCTCACTTCCTTTCAGGTATTTAACTCCCCTGGTTAAATTCGATTTAACTCCTGACCCCGCAAATTGAGGCGCAACTTGCCCACCCGGCACACCCGAACCTGATCCATTCCTTCGGAAGGCAGCGGTGTCCAGATGGCGACTTGCGAGCGGTCCCAGGGGGAAGGCAGCAGCAGCCCCAGGGCCAGAACCGCCAACTTGCCATCCAGTAGCCCCACCAGGCGCATTTCTAAGCTGGCCGCCGCCAGCCAGCAGACTTTGGGGACGGCTAACAGTTGTGCCAGTGCCGATTTATCTAAGGTTTCCGGTAGATCTTGCAGAATCAGCACCGCGCCCGAGGCGCTGATTTCTCCAAAAAGCACCGGGGTATCTAAATATGCTCCTAACTGCGGCCGTTGGGCTAGAGCTAGCGGTTGCCCCCGGCCCAGGGGCAGACCCTGCCAGGCTAACCGGCTCATGGAGAAGAGATGCCGCGTGGCATCCCGGAAATAGCCGCGAAAGCGCGCCTCCCGATATTGTCGTCGATCCTCCCAGGATTTGGCCACCGCCCGTTGTGACCGGGGCAGGCGCATCATGGGGGCCTGCCGCCGCCTTAGGGGGATTAAAATGGATTCTAATTCTTGGGCCTTTTCCAGGGCCAGAATCAGTTGCGGGGCCAACAATTCCATCTGGGCCCATTTCAGCTGCAGCGCGCCCGGCCCCTGGATAAAGCCAGAGGTATTAACCACTATCCAGCGGATCCCGTGGTCTCGGGCCTGATCGGCCAGCCGGCGGGTACCGACCACCACCTCCAGCACCTGTCCCACCGGTGAGGTCTGCCCAATAAAGTACAGGGCTTCAGGAAACAGGCCGTCATCGCCGGGCTGCCGCGGGGGATAAAGCCCTAAACCCAGCGTCGCCGGGGGACCCAGGTGGGATTGACCCAGATCACAGTCGATCAGGGCCACCCGCTGGCCCGCCACATAGGCGCGATAGACCAAATAGCGGCACAGAGTGCTCTTACCGCTGTCGGTCCCGCCCAGCACCAGGGTCAGACCCTCAGTCTCCAGAAATCGGCCGGCCGCCTGCTCCCAGGCCCGGGGTAAATCCAGTCCGGTCAGCAGCGGGAAGCTCTCAAGGCTCTGGTCTGAACTCATACAGAGATCTTAAACCTGATGGCATCGCTTAATTTTCTATCCAGGTCATAAATTCCGCCAGGTCATCTCGCCAGGATTTATATTGATTGATCGGGCAAGCGGGGTCGGACACCCCCACAGCGATGCTCAAGACAATATTGACGCTTTCCGGCAACCGTAATTCCTCCCGGATTACCTCATCATATTTAAGGACCATGCCGATCGGACAGGTCCCCAGCCCCAGGGCACGAGCTTTCAGGACCAGGTTCTGGGCCGCCATTCCCAGATCTAAGAGGCGGGCGGGCGGTAATTGCTGATCCATGGTAAGCAAGATCACCGCGGGCGCGCCATGAAAGTTAAAGCTGCTGGTCACTAAATCGAACCCCGGAGTCTGTTGGCCAAAAGGGGTCAATTCCTGGGCAAAACGCTGGCTGCGGGCCTGGAAGGGAGCAGGAAAGTCCGGCCAGCCGCGCGTACCTTGGGCTTCTTCCTGGTGACGGTGTACCAGTTTCTGGGCCAGTCGCTGTCGGGCCGGGCCGGTTACCACGATAAATTGCCAGGGCTGAATATTTCGGGCTGAAGGTGCCTGGTGAGCCGCTCCCAGTAAACGCATCAGGGTCTTTTTGGGGACCGGCTCCGGTTTAAAGCCCCGGGTACACTTCCGGCTATAGATCGCTTCCGCCAAATCCATAAATACCTCCTGTTGATGCGAGTTCTAGGCCTTTGAGTCCTATTAACCCATTATGACGACCTAACTTTGACTATTAACTAAGGGTTAAGAAGTTAAATATATTTTACAAGAGTATTCAGTTGTGGTATTTTAATTTAACCTGTTTGTGGAGCGTAGTATTTAAGATTATTAAAGTTTTTTCGAACTTAACCAACGGTAAAGATTAGTCTTCCAAACTTCTATCACCACTTGTTTAAAGCCAAAGCGATATTAAGCCGGCCAGCGGCTCGTAGATTGCCACTGCTAAGGTAAACATCTAATCAGGAGCCCCAATGACAATTGAGTCCGAGATTGTTGAGCGCCTGCCCGTTGCCATTATCCTGGTAGATCAGGAAGACCGCATAACCTACTTTAACCCTTGTGCAGCAGAGTTTTTTGGTATGACCAGAGATGAGGCGGCAGAGAAAAATTACTTTGAATTTTTAAGCACTTATTTAAAAGACCCAGGAGCAGCAGCAGTCACCCACATTGAAGCTGACTGCAAACAGGCCATGATAAGTGGTCTGTCCTGGGAAACCATCCTGGAGGGGAAGGATGGCAAAATTCTTCGCCTCCGCAGGGTTCCTATCCACGTGTCAGAAATCCCCACCTCAGGATCGGTTGTTGTCCTGGAAGATATCACCAACTACCAAATGATGGTTACTGACCAATTGGAACAGGAACTCTTGGCCCAGGTCAGCCGCACCGCCCATCAACTCAATCAACCTTTACAAATAATACTGGGTTATATTAGTTTGATGTTGATGGATTTGACCTCAGAACAACCGCAGCACTCGTTTCTCCAAAAGATGTTGGAGCAGATAGAAGAGGCCCAGAAAATTACCAAAGAATTGAGCAACATCGTCGCCGTACGTTGATCTACTGGGCGGAAGGGCCAAACTTGAGAGACTTAATCCTCGCCGCTCCTCACCAAAAGGTGCTTTAAAAGTCCAAGGAGGCCAGCCTCGAAGGCAGAAAACCTCCTCCGGCTAGCAGGCTCGAGTAGCCAGATCTTCCGCTCCTAGTTGCGGACGAGTTGCAGGCCAGCCGTACCAGTCATGAGGCTGGCTTTGCGGGTTAGCCGAGCAATAATTTAGTGCCCACACAGCTCACCATAAAACTTTTTGGGAAGCTGGCCGATAGGGCTGTGAGGGCGCGGAAGCCGGTACAGTGACCGGCAAAAATCAGCTCTGGGTTGATTTCCTTTAAACCCGCAATGGTATTATTAATCAATTCATCGCCCCCGGCAGTAAGATGGAAACCGCCAATGACCGCGGCGACGTGCTCCACGCCTGTCAATCTCTGGGCATATTTCACCATGTTAACGATACCCGGGTGGGAACAGGCGCCGATCACTACCAGACCTTGGCCCGCCACCTTAAGCACCAGGGCCTGCTCATCGGAAAAATTATCGTGTTCTTCTTTACCGGCGATAACCCGTTTAGCCCCCGGCAGTGGGGTTTCATAGGGCACCGTGGGCTCCACCGCACCGGTGATCAGAGCCATGCCGTTAATCAGCGTCGGGCCGGTATTCTCATGTAATTCAGCCCCAGCCGCCACCAGCTTGTCGCGTTCCAGGGTCCAGGGACCGATCCGCCCCCGGGGAGTGATGAGCAATTTAGGATAATAACAGTCCGGATGCAGATAGACCGGTGTCGGTTTCTGACGCCGACTTAATAATTCCAGCAGACCGCCATAATGATCCGGATGGCCATGACTTATAAAAATGGCATCGAGATCATCCACCGGCCGTTCTAAGGCCTCTAAATTATTAAATAATACCAGGGGTGAATTGGCAGTATCCATCAATATCCGGGTCTCTTGGTCGTCCTGGCGTAAAGTGAGCAACAAGGACAGACCATGGGCGGCCATGACCGGTTTTTTGAGGCGGCCTAAAATAACTCGCTCAACCTGGCCGGGTCGCGAAACTTCAAACACATCAATGAAATTGTCAACGATGATTTCAATATTAACTGCGGTGAGCTCCGGAACCTCCATTACTTCCCCTCCTTTCGCCAGCCTGGCAATTGCCTGGATCAACCTGCTGAAATCAGGCTACTCGCTCGTCACCCACTTGTCAAGGAATAAGCATCGGCATGAGGTCTGGAAAGACGGCCCAGGGTTAAATTTATCAGGATTAATCTGAACTTGTCGGGCGTTTTGCTTTGATCCCCAATGGTTTATTGAGGTTTGGCTCACCCCCCCCGCGGTCAATGCACCCCATGGCTCAGGTTCAGTCCGATTATCCCGATAACTACCAGTCCGAGCGACACTATCTTAACCAGGCTGATCGGTTCCCTAAACCAGACGATCCCCGCCGTGGCGATCAGCGCCGTTCCCAGCCCCGACCAGACCGCATAGGCTATACTGAGCTCAATTTTTTTGAGGGCTAATGTCAGGGAGGCCAGACTGAGCCCATATAATAAAAACATACTAACCGCGGGCCAGAATTTGGTGAACCCTTGTGACAGTTTCATGGAAATCGTGCCGCTCACTTCTAAAACAATGGCTAACATCAGAAACCACCAGGTCATTGTCTCTCCTTTCGGCCTTGGACAAAGGGAAAATATAGGATGACTAACGGCAAAAATTGCCTAACTAAACCCATCTGTCAATAAATTAATCAATAATATCTTCAAGTTATATATGGCACCATTGTTGCTAAAATAACAGCCAACAACGATTAGGAGGAGCAGCAATGGAAATCACTGCTTATAATTCATACTGGGTGTCCAGTGCCGAAGTCAATCCGGAAGAGGTTGCCACCCCAAATCAAAGTGCCCGCCAAGATGAGGATCAGACCCTGGCCGTGGGCCATGACCGGATTGACGTGGTCCAAACCCAAAATCTGGCCGCCAGCGAAACCGAGGCTTTGGATCTGGAAAGTGCTTGGGGCTTGTTAGAGCAATTACAACAAGAGTTGCCCCGGTTGCAAGACCAGGAGCTGGCCCAATTATACCGCTATGAGCATTTACGGACCAGTTTTGCGGGCTAACCGGTTTAACTCTCTATTACAGATAACTATTTGATATTTTAGGCAAATATTCGAGAGCAAAATGAAAATCGAAGATTTACTGGCGCTGGGCCAGACTATTTCCCGGCCGGAACCGCAATCACGCGCCGAGCAAGGGGAAAATTTTGCCGACATTCTCCAGGCCGCGCAGGAAAAAACTAACCCCTCGACCGTGGCGACCTCTTCGGGAATATTGCCCCCGGCGGCGCCGCTGGAAATCATTTCCAATTCCTCTGTGTCGGCGGATAGCCTTAAGGTACTGGAAGACGGCCTATCCCGATTGGAGGCATATCAACAGGGCCTGAGTTCCGGCGAGGTATCTTTAAAAAGCCTGGCCCCGCTGGCCACTGCCCTGGAACAGGATAGCCGCCGACTTCAGGACCTGGCTGCCCAGTTGCCCCCTGACTCCCCGTTGAAATCAGTCGCCGAGGAGGTGGGGGCGTTGTCCTGGGTGGAGAGTTTTAAGTTCCAACGCGGCGATTATGTTTAAGCCGAGAAACTTGACGGGTTAGAACAGTACCACGGTTAAAAACTTTATCCGGTTGCGGTAATCGGCACATTTTAGTAGAGAGCCGCCTGGGCTAGCCGGGGAGCGACTGGCTAACGGCAATCTCCTAGTTCAGTTCCAAGTCCTGGCGATACATTTGCCAGGGGCACGTGGAGGCCTCGGCAAAGGAGTGATTTTCAGCATAATAGCGGCAGGTTCTTTTCTTGGGAAACGCGTCCCACAAGGCTTATACCCTGAACGCTAGGATTCAATCCCTTCCCGAGCTAGAATGCCGTCCTGGTAATAATGTTTCAAGTTCTTCATCTCGGTGACCAAATCCGCGGCCGCGATGATTTCCGGGGGGGCATAGCGGCCGGTAAAGACCAACTCCACCTGGGGGGGGCGGGAGTTGATCAGATCGAGAACCTCAGCCACGTCCAACAGCTTAAAATACAGGGCAATATTAATTTCATCCAAAATAACCAGGTCATATGCTCCGCTTTTGATACTCTGTTGGGCCAGGGCCAGGGCGGCTTGGGCCTCAGCCACGTCCTTGGCATCGGGCTTATCTCGGCGGATAAAGCCACAGCGCCCGAAGTTGCGGATGGTAAACTCTGGGGCCAGCCGCGGGGCCGCCAAACGTTCCCCACTCTCGTCTCCTTTCAAGAATTGAATCATTAAAACCTGGAACCCTCGGCCCACCGCCCGCAGCGCCAGTCCCAGGGCAGCCGTGGTTTTACCTTTGCCATCGCCGGTGTAAACCTGCACCAGGCCTTGCGTCAATTTTTTGGTCATGGGATTTTCCTTTCAGGACAGCAGTCTTATGTAATTGTATTCATTGTGAAACTCCCCCTCCACTGGCGGGAGGGGGTTGGGGCAGGGGGACGTAAATTTCAACATGTTGCGGTTGTGTATGATTAAAGCAATCATTTCAACAGATTACGAGCGATAATCAACCGCATGATCTCATTGGTGCCCTCGTAAATCTGGGTGCCTTTGGCGTCCCGGAGGTGCCGTTCCAGGGGATAATCACGCAGGTAGCCATAGCCCCCCAGGATCTGCACGCCTTCCACCGCGGCCCGCATCGCCGCGTCGGTGGCAAACAGCTTGGCCATGGCCGCGGCAGTGTCATAAGGCAAGCCCTGGTCTTTACGCCAGGCGGCCTTGAGGGTCAAAAGTTCCGCGGCCTCGACCTCAGTGGCGATATCTGCCAGTTTCCACTGAATCGCCTGGAAGTGGGCAATGGGTTGTCCGAACTGCTGTCGTTGGCGAGCATAGGCCAACGATTCGGTTAATATGGCCCGGCCCAGGCCTACCGCTTGAGCGGCGGTGCCGATCCGGCCATCATCCAAGGCCCGCAGCATCAGCTTCAAACCTTGATTTTCCTGGCCTAAGAGATTTTCCGCGGGGACATGGACCTGATTGAAAGTCAGATCTACCGTGCCGGTGGCCTTAAGCCCCAACTTATCTTCCAGAGGGCCGACGGTGACTCCAGAAGCGTTTTCTAAATCAACAATAAAGGCGCTGATGCCTTTGGCGCCAAGCTCGGGGGCAGTGCTGGCCGCGACTAAGCCATAGCTGGCCACCTGGCCGCTGGTGACGAATTTCTTGGTGCCGTTCAAGATATAATCCTGGCCCTGGCGCCGCGCGGTGCATTGCATCCGGCTGGCATCGGAGCCGGCTTCGGCTTCGGTAAGCGCAAAACAGGCCATTTTCTGACCGCCGGCCACCGGGATCAGATATCGCTGTTTCTGGGCCTCGGTCCCAAAACTAGTCACAGTCCCGCCAAACAGGGTATGATTAAGATGCATAATCAAGGCACAGGACATGCATCCCTGGGCGATCTCTATCATGGCCAGCACATAACTGACAAAGTCTTGACCGCCCCCGCCATAGTCCTTCGGGAGGGACAGGCCCATGAACCCCAGTTCTCCCAATTCAGTCAAAATCTCGGCGGGATGCCGACCTTGCCGATCTAAATCCGCGGCCTGGGGTTTTATCCGGTCCTGGGCCAACTGCCGGGCCCGGTCCTGGATTTTTCGTTGGGGGGCGCTTAAGGTAAAGTCCATGGCTGCAACTCCTTTAATATGGCAAATTATGGTCAATTGGCTCGCAGTCGCTGGGACGCGGACTTTATCATAACAATTTCCTCCTTAAAATACCGCGCTTACCCTCCAGTCAACCTGTAGGCGGCCTGTGGCTGGATGATAGGTCTATGGAAAAACCATTTTACGGCAGTGGCCTCTCGGGGTCAATAAAGATAACCCAACTCAGCGCAGTTAAAATACTCTAGGCCGCAGAGCCATAGCTTTCCAAAGGGTCGATTAAAGTCTATACTCTATTATGGGGAAAAGAAGTATGATCAGCAACCGCAGGAGTCCGGCATGATCCGTATCGGCCCGGCGGGCTGGGATTATCCTGATTGGCAGGGGGTAGTCTATCCCCCCAAACTAAAGGGCACCGAGCGACTGGTGTTTCTCAGCCAATTTTTTCCGGTGGTGGAAATCAATGTTACTTTTTACCGGTCCCTGTCCCCGGTGGTGGCCGAGCGTTGGCTGGAGGCGGTGGCGGAGCGGCCCGATTTCCGCTTTACCGCCAAGCTCTTGCAGGTCTTCACCCATGACCGCGGCGCCGCGGCCTGGGCCGAGGCAGTCCCGGTCAAAGCCGGTCTGGAACAGTTGCTCCAGCACGGCCGCCTGGGCGTGTTGCTGGCCCAATTTCCTTATTCATTTCATAATAATAGCGAGAACCGCGCCTATTTGCTAACGCTTAAGGAGCATTTCGCCGACTACCCGCTGGCCGTAGAGGTCCGCCATCGTTCCTGGCAGCACCCCGAGGTACGGCAATTTTTACAGGAGCAGCGCCTGGAATTCTGCAATATTGATCAGCCCCAGGTGTCCTATGCATTAGGGGCTACCGATTGGGTCACCGGCCAGGTGGGTTACCTGCGCCTGCACGGCCGCAACCGCCGGGCCTGGTTCGGGAAGCTCGATGACCCGCACGCCCGTTATGATTATCTCTATGAGCCTCAGGAGTTGGTTGAGCTCAGTCAACGAGCTAAAGACCTTGCCGCGCAGTCTCCCGAAGCTTATCTGATTTTTAACAATCACCCGCACGGTCAGGCCGTAGCCAATGCCCTGGGAATGATCCAACTACTGTCCCCCACCCGCCTGGTCCTGCCCGCGGGCCTAAAGGCCGCCTTTCCCCGGCTGATTAATCTGGATGCCGCTGAACGGGTTAACCGGCAAGGTTCACTGCCATTTCCGGAGAACTGAGGTTGATCAGTTGAGCGGTAAGTGTTAAAGTGTAGAAAGGAATAAATCAATTGGAGCCACAATTTATGGATATAGTTGAGCAGATCCGACAAGGCGATATTCGCACCAGCGCCCGGCTGATACGGGATATCGACGATGGCGTCCCCGAAGCCCGAGCCGTCCTGAAGGCCCTGTATCCTTATACCGGTCAGGCCCATATCATTGGCATCACCGGCGCCCCCGGCGTGGGCAAGAGCACCCTGACCGATAAAATGATTCAATATTTGCGCCAACAGAACCAAACCGTCGGGGTAGTGGCGGTGGACCCGACCAGTCCCTTTTCCGGTGGTGCCATCCTGGGAGATCGGGTCCGCATGCAGCGCCATGCCACCGATGAGGGGGTGTTTATCCGCTCCCTGGCCACCCGCGGGCACTTTGGCGGCCTGACCGTCTCGGCCCGGGCGGTGGTGGCGGTCTTAGATGCCATGGGCAAGGATTATATCCTGGTGGAAACCGTGGGCGTCGGTCAGGATGAGGTGGAGATCGTCAGCACTGCCCATACCACCCTGGTGGTCACCGTCCCCGGCATGGGCGATGATATCCAGGCCATTAAGGCCGGGATTCTGGAAGTCGGCGATCTGTTCGTCATCAATAAGGCCGACCGCGAGGGGGCGGAGCGCACCTATCAGGACCTGGTCACCATGCTGGAGATGCGGGCCGCAACCCGCGACGCCGACGGCTGGCAGCCCGGCGTCTATCTTACCGAAGCTCCGCGCAATATCGGCATCGAAGAACTGATGCAGGGGATTTTCGCGCACCAGGAGTTTCTACAGCAAAACGGCGGTAAGTACTGGCAGCAGGCCTTATATCAGCGCACCCGGGCTGAATTAGTCGACCTGATCAAGGCGGGCGTAGTCCGGCGCATCATGCGCTCCCTGACCGCCGATGACCGCCTTGAACAACTGATCAGCGATATCCTGGCCAAAAAGACCGATCCCTATACGATCAGCGAGGATATCGTCGCCCGGACCCTGAAGCATTGTAAATTTTAAATAAACGGCCAGGAGAGGGAAGCGGTGAGTTATTGATGCATAAACCAGCTAGTGCCCATCTGGAAACCTCCTTTTCCCCTCTCCGGCCTATACACCTACCAAGGGGGAGGGAAACAATGGCTTTTCGGATGGACACCATCTAGGATGGGCGTGGCCTCCCCTAGGTGTCTGTCGCCCTCGCCCTCCAGGTCATCAGACCGATTATCAAGCGTCACCCCCTATTTTTTAGGCCTTTCTTTTCCTCACTCCAAAAGTGTAAAATTGACTTTATTTTTCATAGTGTAACCAACTTGGGATGCTAAAGAAAGGAAACCAGCATGGCCAGCATTCAGGAGTTAGTGACGAGTTATTTGGTAAAAATCCAAAGGGTTATCTCCCCCGCGGCCCCGGATTCAGTGCTGCTTTATCAAATATTTCTGACTCTCTTAGCCCTGCTGGTGTTGATCGGCCTGATCGTGCTCACCAACCGGTTGTTCCGCCGAGCCGACGCCAAGCTAGAATCCTGGCGCGGCACCCGGATTCTGCCCCTGAAAATTCAGACCCTGGAGCTGCTCTCGGCCGATCGTCTCACCAATACCATCAAGTGGTTGGTAAGGAAACTGCGGCTGCTGGTAATTGCGGTGCTCTTTTATATCTTCATACCGATCATCTTGAGCTTCTTTCCGCGGACCCGGGGTTTGGTCTCGCAATACCTCAATTACCTCCTGGCCCCCTTCTCGGCCCTGGCCGCGGGGATCGTCAATTCCATTCCCAACCTGATTTTCATCCTCATTACTTTTCTAGTGGTCCGCTATATCTTAAAGATGTTGCGGATGCTGTTCAACGAGATTGGCAAAGGAAAAATTGTTTTCCCCGGATTCTATCCAGAGTGGACCGAGCCGACCTATAAGCTGTTGCGTTTTCTGGTTATTGTCTTTGCTATTATCTTCGTGTCGCCCTACCTGCCCGGCTTTGGTAGCCCAGCCTTTCAAGGCCTGTCGATCTTTTTCGGCGTCCTGCTGTCTTTGGGTTCAACCGCGGCCATCGCTAATGTGGTGGCCGGCGCGGCCCTGACCTACATGCGGCCCTTCCATGTCGGCGATCGGGTCAAAATCGCCGATACCATGGGCGATGTGGTGGAAAAAACCCTGCTCATCACGCGGGTCCGGACCATCAAAAATGTCGAAGTCACCATCCCTAATTCCATGGTCTTGGGGAGCCACATGATCAACTTCAGCGCCCTGGCCCAAGAGTCCCGGTTTATCATTTATGCCTCGATCACTATAGGTTATGATGCCCCCTGGCGGCAGGTACACGAACTACTACTAAATGCCGCCCGTGCCACCCGCGATATCGCGGTCGATCCGCCGCCCTTTGTCCTGCAGACCAGCCTCAATGATTTTAGCGTCACCTATGAGCTGAACGCCTATACCGGCAATGTCAAGGAACTGCTTAAGGTCCAGTCCGAGTTGCACCAAAATATCCAGGATCAGTTCAATGCGGCGGGGGTGGAGATCATGTCCCCGCAGTTCACCGCTATCCGCGACGGCAACCAGACGGTTATCCCCTCGGAGTATTTGCCCCCCGCGGCGCCGCCCAAGGGCTTTAAGATTCTGCCTGGTTGAAGGAGGATTAAATCTCAGAGATTAGAGGTTAGATTCACTATTCCTAACAAAATTTTAGTACTTCTATGCTGCTAATCACTCTTGGCACACAAAGGCCGTCCGCTGATCAAGATTGACAACGGCATTAGCTGGATTTAAATTTAATAATCAAATTCTATAAAGGGAGACATGATGTTGAAGCGTTGTGACCGCTGTCAAGCCGAGGTGGAAGCTGAGGAATTGCGGGAGTATGCCGGACAGCAATTATGTGAGGATTGTTATCTGGAAGCCATCAGTCCGGTCCGGGCCTGCGATCCCTGGGCCGTCCACACCGCCAAAAGCACTCTGGCGACGCAAGGGCAGCAACTCACTCCCCCGCAGCAAAAGCTTTACGATCTAGTCCGGGATGCTCTAGAGATCAGTCTAAGTGAGGCCGCGGAGCAACTGGGTCTGAGTGAAAATGAATTGCGCCGGGAATTTGCCACCCTGCGCCATATGGAATTACTGCGAGCCCAACCCCGGCCGCAGGGCATTGTGCTGACGCTGTTTTAACTCTTACCTGTAAAGCTCTTGGACCCCATTGATCTCGACTATGCCTTGCTGCGCAAAACCGCCCAGGGCGAGGCGCGGGCCTTTGCGGAGTTGATGCAGCGGCACCAGGTCCGGGTTTTCCGGCTGGCCTATCGACTCTTGCGGGATCGCCTGGAAGCCGAAGATGCCACCCAAGAGGTCTTTCTCAAAGTTTATCAGCATGCCGGTAGTTTTAAGCCCACCGGTAGCGTATCCGGCTGGCTCAGCCGCATTACCGCCAACCACTGCCTGAACCGGTTGCGGTCCCGCGCCGCGCCCGAAATATCCCTAGACGCTCCCTGGTCCGCGTCAGCCAATCTGGAACCTCTGGAAATCCTGCCTTCAAGCGATCCCACGCCCCTCCAAGGCCTGGAAGAACAGGAATTGGCCCAGCGCCTTCAGGTAGCTCTTGACGCCCTGCCGGAAAATCAGCGCCAGGCCCTGGTGCTGAAGCGATTCGGCGACTTTTCTTATCAGGAGATTGCCGAGATCCTGGGGTTAAGCAGCTCGGCGGTGGATGGCCTGATCAAACGGGCCCGCAATAATCT
The DNA here is from genome assembly GCA_028695935.1 of Desulfobacca sp. GTDB lineage: Bacteria > Desulfobacterota > Desulfobaccia > Desulfobaccales > Desulfobaccaceae > Desulfobacca_B. The sequence goes on along the minus strand of JAQVHY010000030.1, from coordinate 4,352 downwards.
CAAAAAAGCCCTCCAAGATTATCTGGAATAAATTTTTATTCTAAAGCCGCCGGATTTTCCCCTGAGCGGTGTTATACACAATAAGACCTGACGGAAATCAGCCGCCAGATTCAATGATGGATGGAAAATTAATGTTGGATTGTCAGAAAGTTAAAGAACTGCTTTCCGCCTATATGGACGATGAACTATCCGAGGCGCAAAGAGAGCTGGTCCAGGCGCATCTGGGCAAGTGTCCGGTCTGCCGGCAGGAATTAGCCCGACTGGAGCGCTTATGGCAGACCCTGGCGGCCCTCCCCGAGGTTGCTCCCCCTGCCGACCTGGTAGAGCGGGTGCTGGTTCAGTTGCCGCCGCGGCAAGCACCCTGGTGGCGTTCCCTGGCCCTGGCCGCCTCTTTGCTGGTAGGGATCATGATAGGCGGCAGCCTGGGAGTAAATCTGCACCAGGGGCTATACCAGACCGACTCGGAGCCACAAGTGGTGGCGCTGGAAGTCTTCGAGGACTTTCCTCCAGCCTCACTGGGAACCCTGTTAACCACTTACCAGATGGACGAGGGCAACGGGGCATGAAGCGTAACTGGCTGGTCTATCTGGTAATCTTCTCGCTGGCCCTCAATCTGGGCACCATTGGCGTGATGGCTTATCTGCACTATCAGTATAGAGCAGAGGAGATCACCCCGATGAAGCCACCCCCGCCAAGTCTGGGACAGGTTTTCCGGGAATTGAATCTGGATCGGAATCAGAAACAGACTTTGGGGCAGTTGTTTCCGGAACATCGCCGGGAGGTGGAAAAACTGCGGCGGGAACTAGCCCAGAAGCGACTGAATCTGTTTGAAATGCTAAGAGTTTCGGAGCCGTCGCCAGAAATGATTGCGGCTAAGATTAAGGAAATCAATACCATTCAGTGCAACCTAGAAAATGAGCAGGCCCGTTTCCTACTGGCCTTGAAAACATCTTTACGGCCGGAACAGCAGGAAAAACTGCTTGCCGTGATCGGCCAACGCCTGATCCCCCGCCTGGGAAGGATGGGCCTGCAATGTCCACCAAAATATAAGCCTTGGCTTAAAGGCCATCGACCAGGGCCGGGGTTCCACCGCGGCCCCCCAGGGGGAAGACCACCAGGTCCGCCCCCTGATGAAGGGCCGGACTGTGATACGCCGCTTGAGTCTGGGGGACCAGGATAATCAAACAACATCGTTTATTAATACTGATTCGGTAAGAGCGCAGTTTGTAGTTAAAACAGCAGGTGGAGGTTGGAATTAAATGCGAAGGCATCAATGGTTGGCAGGGCTTTCCGCCCTGGCCGTAGCTCTTAGCTTTTCCTTGGGAGATCTGGCCCTGGCTCAGGGCCGCGGCCAGGCAGGTGACCGGGATGGCAATTATCACCGACGGTCAGACAAGGACAAAAAGAAATTTCAGAAGCACCACCGCGATAGTGTTAAGCACCATCGTACTGCTGATAAGGACCGCCGCGGTGATTGGAAAGAGCATCACGGTGATTTAAGGCCAGGGGAAGGCCGGGGAACAAAGCCGGTTCCACCTCCGGGCCAAGAGTCTGAAAAGCAACTACAGCATCGCCGCGATGGGGAATTTAGGCAAGGCAAAGGGCGGGGAACGAGGCCCGTTCCTCCTCCGGGGCAGGATGCAGACAAGCAATTTCGCCACCATCGCCAGGGAGAATTAAAGCCAGGTGAAGGTCGGGGAACAAAGCCGGTTCCGCCTCCGGGCCAAGAGTCGGTTCCTCCGGTTCCTACTCCCCCTACGGAGTGACAACAATAAACCTTTAACCCGGGGCGCGTTTTCAAGCGCTTCTTCAACCGAGATCATGACTAAGTATCAGGTCCGGAGGTGGCAGGAAAAATGTCGCAAGCATCATCAAGAGTGACGGTCCCACCAACATCTCCCCAGATATTGAAGAGTGTCACTCGACCAAGGACAGGTCAGCAACGCTGGCAGTATGGTAGATGCATTCAGAGGGGAAACAGAGACTTAACGTCCCCTCCGCTCTCCTCTCCTCCGGAATTACAACCATAAACCCTTAACCCGGGGAGCGCTTCCGGGCGCTCTCCGGCGCAGAACCCGGCGGTAATACGCCGCTTGAGTCTGGGGGACCAGGATAATCATCCGAAAATCAAATAATAATCATTAAGATTATGATTTGTTGTAATAAAAACAAACGGAGGTCGAAATTAAATGCGCAAGCATCAATGGTTGGCAGGTCTTTCCGCCCTATTAATAGCAGGTAGCTTCTGCTTCGCCGATATGGCCATGGCCCAAGGCAGAGGGCAGGGCCAAAGAGGCGGTCAAGGTGGCTGTCCTTACTGGCAGTCGGGCCAGGGCCAAGGGAAAGGCCAGAAATATAGTAGACAATCCCAGCAATCCCGATCATCTGGAGCTGGGAGGCAAATTCAGCAACGTCGCCAGGATGGCAGTTGTTTAACGGGTGCAGGCAACACTTCCAATCCTGCTCCTCAGACCAATCCCGAATCATCACCATAAACCCCTTATCCCGGTAGCGCCTCGAGGCGTTAGCCGAAAAAATATCAGGGCTAATTATCAGTTTCCGGAGTGGCAGGAAGAACATGGCAGTCAGAGTCAAGAGTGATAGTCCCACCAACATCTCCCCAGATATTGAAGAGTGTCACTCGACCAAGGCCAAGCCAACTTACTCCTTTTGCCACTCCGGAATCTTCACCGTAACCCTTCAACCCGGGGGGCGCTGCCAGGCGCTCCCCGAATCAGGCCAAGATTGGGTTGGCCAATTTTGCTTGATAGTTTGATTTTGGGTGCAAAAATAATCGCTTAAAAGATTTGTCTTTTAAATGGACAAATCTGGGCAGCGAAGAAAAATTAAAAAGGAGTAATGATGAAACTTAACAAATTAACCGGGTTATTGATTTTTACCCTGGTCCTGGGATTGACCGGGCCAGTCCTGGCCCAGCCACGCGGAGCCGGAGCAGGCGCTGGTAAAGGCCCCAAGGCCGGCCGGTTTTACGATCTTAACACCGTAACCACGATCAAGGGTACCGTTGAAAGTCTGGAAACTTTGCCGAGCGTGGGCCGGCGCGGTGGTAAGGGCATGGAGTGGCAGGGATTAGTCCTTAAGACTGATAAAGAAACCATAAATGTCCATTTAGGTCCGGTCGGCTATGCCAGCGAGCAAGGGGTTGAGCCCAAAGTCGGGGATACCATTGAGGTGACCGGTTCTAAAATTACCCGGGACCAGAAAACGGTCCTCCTGGCCGCCGAAGTCAAGGCCAATGACAAAATTTTGAAGCTGCGGGACGAACAAGGTCGTCCTCTGTGGCGGGGCTGGCGCCGCGGCGGACCCGGAGCCGGGAACTAGTAATCAAAATACCCCTGAGAAATAGCCGCCCAAAGGGAAAATACTTGCCAAAAGCATTTGGCCATGTTAAAAAACATCCAGAAAAACCAGGGCGGTTAACTCAGGGGTAGAGTGCCATCTTCACACGGTGGAAGTCGTAGGTTCAAATCCTACACCGCCCACCATAAAAAACCCAGGAATTTTAGGTAGATGACTGCTTACTTTCCTGGGTTTTTTGCGTATGCAGACCGTATGCAAGTTGAAGGCAAACAATCATGAAATTGCCATATTCACCCGCGAGGATGAAAAATTTTTTCAGGCCGGTATAATAAAACTGACGAGCTTGGAGGGTGGTCGCTCGTTTTTTGGTGGAAAATCCCCGATACTCAAACGGATCCGGGCTTCTGGACACGAACCCCCGACTGTTTCATGTCATGTTGGCATTGAACGCACGGTAAAAAGACCTGCTAACCTGGGTGAGGTCAGCAAGGAATCTCGGGAAGCCTGCCGATCTCGTCAGCCACTGGCGGCGGGAAGGAGGTGAGCCGCGTGATTGAGCCTATAGTAAAGTGTGCCGCCGGCTTGGATGTCCACAAGAAGACGGTAGTTTGTACGGTTCTGCAGGAAGAAGCCGCGGGGCGGCTTTCCAAATCGACCCGTGAATATCCGAATGGGTTGTTCTAACCGAGGTCCTCTCACTCCAGGCCCCATGAGCCTGGACGTCCTTTAAACGAGCCCCGGCGGCTTCCGGTTCTAGCCGGGAGCCGCCGGCGGTTGTCCTACTGACCGGCCTGCCAAAACTGTTCTAACCTGCCGGAAGGCTAGGTTGATTGTTTTAGCTTTCCACATTAATATGGTTTTCAGGGCTTATTTTTTTTGGGGTCTCGAATCTGCCCGAGCAGCTGAAGTGATTTCACCGCCTGAAACGAACTTTCGAGGAAGGCCACGCCACCGCTTTTTCTGGCAAAACCGCCCACGCGCGTCTGGCAGGATAAAATAAAATCAATAATTTTGCCAGGGTTTGCCGGGAG
>JAQVHY010000029.1 GCA_028695935.1 Desulfobacca sp. | reverse complement strand
CCCGGCCCCGGCCGCCGATACCGCCGGTGAGACGGGAGAGGGCATCATCGCGTCCGGCCAGCCGGGGCAACAGATACTTTAATTGGGCCATCTCAACCTGGAGTTGACCTTCCCGACTGCGGGCCCGTTGGGCAAAAATATCCAGGATGAGTTGGGTGCGATCGATCACCTTGAGTTCGGTAACATCAGTAATAGACCGGACCTGGGAAGGGTTGAGGTCCGCGTCAAAGATCAGCAGGTCCGCTCCCCATTGCAAGGCGTCAATCACCAGTTCGGCGATTTTGCCTTTGCCCATCAGAAAGCGGGGGTCGATCCGGGAGCGTTGCTGGTGAATAACATCCACGACTTCCAGCCCCGCGGATTGGGCTAATTCTTTTAATTCCTGGAGGGAATCCTCGGCCAGGTGGCGGGGTTTGGGGCTGACCCCGATCAGGATGGCCCGCTCCCGGTCGCTCAGGGTTTCCTGGCCGCCCTGACGGGCCAATTCCTCTTCCAGAGAGAGGATCAGGGCGGTGAAATCAACGTCCAGATTGGCGACGTGATCGGCATGCATAAAGGCCCAATTGTGACCGTCAATGCTGGTCGGCAACAGATGGGCGATATCACACCGCCCGGGCAGGCCGGTGGCATTGACTTCGAGCGCGGCGATCAGATCCAGGCGCAATAGGGCCAGATCCATCAGGTCATCCTGACTTAAAGGCTCTGATTTTAAATGCGTATGGATGAACCGCAGGCCGGAAAGGCGCGTACCGGCCCGACGTTGACGCTTGAGGGGCGGGATAACCAAGGTTTTTTGATCACCAACGATCACCGCGGCAATGCTGCCCTGACGGTCCACCAAGATGCCGACCTGACGGTGGAGGTCGTGGGAGATTTCCGCGAGTTGACGGGCCAGTTCGGGGCCAATAATCCGCCCGGCCTGGACCTTGCGACGATACAGTTTCTCCAAGCGGCGCAGTTGTTGGGGCTTGAGGCCAATCAGATTACCTAATACGCGATCTATAAGTTTTTCTCCTGATTAGATTACATTATAATTATACCTGAACTGGGGGAGATCTGGCAAGTACAGCTAAATCATGGCGGTCCCTTGAAATCTGTCCGATAAGAATTTATAATGAATAAAAGTCAGGGCAGCCGAAGACTGCGGTTGCCCTTTAATTTAATTTTCTTTTTTAAACACCACAATAAGGTAAACATGGACGACACCAAAAATAAATTTCCCGACCAAAAAGAATTAGAAAAAGAGCTGAGTGATTATTTATCCAAAAAGTATGGGGACCGGATCAAAATTATTTCACCTTTTATCATGCCCAAGCCGGTAATGGATGACGGCCGGGGCCGTGGACGGACACCTGGGGTTACCAAGATTAATTTTCAGCTCAAGCCCGAGGAGCTGGAGTCTTATCTGGACGAGTACGTCATCAAACAGGAGCGGGCCAAGAGTGTCCTGGCCACTAAGGTCTGCACGCATTTCAACCGTATCCGCTATGCGCTGGAGCAGGGCAAAGGGCCGGATCTGGGGGTGGGGTCGATTAAGAATAATATTATTCTGATCGGGCCGACCGGTGTTGGCAAGACCTATCTGGTCAAACTGATCGCCAAAAAAATCGGCGTGCCTTTTGTCAAAGGTGATGCTACCAAATTCAGCGAAACCGGGTACGTGGGCGGCGATGTGGAAGATCTGGTTCGGGATCTGGTCTATGAAGCCAAAGACGACCTGGAACTGGCCCAATATGGGATTATCTATCTGGATGAAATCGATAAAATCGCCGCGGCCGGCAATCTGATCGGCCCGGATGTATCTCGCAGTGGCGTGCAACGGGCGCTGCTCAAACCCATGGAAGAGACCGAGGTCGATCTTAAGGTGCCGCATGATCCGATCTCCCAGATTCAGGCCATTGAACAATATCGCAAAACCGGCAAACGCGAGAAGCGGACCATTAATACCCGGAACATTCTGTTCATTGTCAGCGGCGCCTTTAACGGTCTGGATAAGATCGTGCGGGAACGCTTGAGCAAACAAGAGATCGGCTTTCACGGTCACCCCCGTTCCAAACTGGCGGACCGGGATTTCTTGTCTCAGGTGACCGCGGAAGATCTAATAAAGTTCGGGTTTGAATCGGAATTTATCGGCCGTCTGCCAGTGGTGGTAGTTCTGGACGAGTTGACCGCCGATGATCTCTACCAGATCCTGAAAAATCCCAATAATCCGATAATTATCAGCAAAAAGCGTGATTTTCGAGCCTATGGCATTGATATAAAATTCGAAGACCAGGCCTTGCGGCGCTTGGCAGAGTTGGCGGCTACGGAGCGGACCGGGGCCCGGGGATTGGTCAGTGCCACGGAAAAGGCCCTGATGCCATTTGAGAAACATTTGCCCTCGACCCAAATCACTGAACTGCTGGTTACTCCGGAACTAGTCGCCGATCCCGAATTGGAATTGGTCAAATTACTGGCCGATCCCGATGACCCCAAGCTCAAGGAACGTTTTCAGAGCGCGGCGGCGCGGGAACGGCAGTTGTTGAAAGAATCGGTCTGGCGACGGGAAAAAGAATTCTTGCGCCACTATCACATGCCCTTAACCGATTATCGGGTGGAGTTGATGGTTGACCAATATCTGCGCTGGGACTGCGACCTGCACACCGCTTTTGATGAGATCTGCCGATTATACGCGCAAGTCCGCCGCTTTGAAGATGATTTTTATGCTGATCATCAGGTCCATTTAAGCTTTGACCAGGAGGCGGTAGATGAGATTCTACGACGGGCCTTGACCAGTGGCATTACGGCCTTAGCGGTATGTCGACAACTTTCTAAGGATCTGGAATATGCTCTAAAACTGGTCCGGGATAAAAGCTCTCAGGATACCTTTCTCCTGCCCCGGGAGGCCGTCATTGATCTGGACGGTTTCTTAAATCAACTGTTTCAGGAGTCTTTGCAACAGTCTTTTTGGCCCGGAAGACGTTAAGCTGACAAGCTTAAGGTAAATTTCGAAAGTCAGATCATTAACCTGGGCCTGATAACCCAGCGTGGATCCTTGCTATCAGCAGAGCTCTACCATTTCCTCAAGATGGAACCTGGAGTCTGGTTGAGGTGGTCGGGTTTCACGCCCAACAATAATCAGAATGGAGGAGCTCATGGACATTACCAAAATTGGAGATCGAGTGCAGATTCACTACACCGGCCGCTTTGAGGACGAAACGGTATTTGACAGTTCCCAAGGTCATGAACCCTTAGAATTTACCGCGGGCAGTGATGAGGTGATTCCCGGAGTCAGCCAAGCCGTGGTGGGTATGAAATTAGGCGAGTCGAAGACCATCGAAATCGCCGCGGAGAATGCCTACGGGCCGCGGCTCCCGAACCTCGAACAACGTGTGCCCCGTAATATGGTACCGCCGGAGGCAACAGTTGGCGATCCGCTACAGGCCAGGATTGGCGAACAGAACTATGTGGTCTGGGTCACCGACCTGGGGGATGATTATGCCGTTCTGGACGGCAATCACCCCCTGGCGGGGCGTAATCTCATCTTTGATATTGAATTGGTCTCGATCAGCCTGGCCCAGAGCTAAACACAATCGAGCGTTATAAATAACATAAATTGCTCTCCTCTAAGCTATGGTCTGTGGGGTAGAGGCATCTTGCTATAATTTTTGAACCGGTTGGAAACCGGTTCCACTAAAACTATTGCCTAACGGTATGATATGATTGGGATTTCCAAACTCTATTGTGGGGCGGTGGAGGCGGCTGATGTGCTGCGCTATGGACGACAGTCCAGCCGCTTGCCCTCCCATCTGTTACAATTTTCCGCGGATAAACGCCCGGTAGTGGTCTGGAACGTGACCCGGCGCTGTAATCTGAAATGTCGGCACTGCTATGCCCAGGCCGGGGCCGCGGCGGCTGCGGACGAACTTACCTTAGGGGAAGGTCTGGCTCTGTTAGACGACCTCAAGGCCTTTGGAGTGCCGGTAGTGTTATTCTCGGGGGGCGAACCGCTGATGCATCCCGACCTGTTAACCCTGGTAGCCCGGACGGTGGAGCTGGGCATGCGGGCGGTGATCTCCACTAATGGGACATTGATCACCCAAAAAGTAGCTGAAAAGTTAAACAAGTTGGGCCTATCCTATGTCGGCATCAGTCTGGACGGCACCGCAGCCATTCATGATCGCTTCCGCGGCCAGCCCGGAGCCTTTGCCGCGGCGCTGGCAGGGATTCGACAGTGCCAGGCGGTTGGTTTGAAAGTTGGTCTGCGGTTTACCATCAATCGCCTGAATTTTACTGAAATCCCAGCTATTTTTGACTTGATCGAACAGTACCAGATTCCTAGAGTCTGTTTCTATCACCTGGTCTATAGCGGCCGCGGTAGCCGGTTGATTGCCGAGGCCCTCAGTCATGCCGAGACCCGGCAGGTGGTTGATCTGATTCTGGAGCGGACTAAAGACCTGTTTGACCGGGGCTACCCGAAAGAAGTGCTCACCGTTGACAATCACGCCGATGGCCCTTATATCTATCTGCGCCTGGTCCAGGCACATTCCCCTCGGGCCGCCGAGGTCCTGGAACTGTTGAAAATGAACGAGGGCAATAACTCGGGCCGCGGCATCGGTTGCGTCAGTTGGGATGGCGAGGTCTATGCCGACCAATTCTGGCGGCATTATTCCTTCGGCAATGTCCGCCAACGGCCTTTTAGCGAAATCTGGACCGATCTCAGCAACCCCTTGATGGCCCAGCTCAAGGATAAAAAAAGTCATGTCCAGGGCCGCTGCGCCACCTGTCGTTGGCTCCCGGTCTGCGGCGGTAATTTCCGGGTCCGGGCCGAGGCCCTGACCGGCAACCTGTGGGCCCCGGATCCCGCCTGTTATCTGACCGACGCCGAGATTGCCTAATACTGTTCTCGGTTTGCGGTTTCCGCTTTTCTGTTAGAACAATCAATTCAATCAATGTCTTATATTATAAGTCGGTTGTATTAAAATGGGATCTGCTAGTGTCCTGGTCTGGTTATTTAAGAGGTTGTCATGAAAATTGCTATATTGACTAATGAATATCCCCCGCATATCTATGGCGGGGCGGGTGTCCACGTCGAGCATCTGGTGCGGGAGTTGGCCGCGTTGGAAGGTCGCCAACACCAAATAAATGTCCTGTGTTTTGGCGACCAACATGAAAAAACCGATAACATTATGGTTCAGGGGGTCAACCCGGATTTTCCGTTTGCCGCTCAGGACCCGCGTCAGGTCAAGATGTTCGACGCCCTGCTCCGCAACCTGGTGATGGCCGGGGTTTTGGCCGGGGCCGAGATAGTCCACTGCCACACCTGGTATACCCACCTGGCCGGCTGCTTATTGCAACAACTTTTAGGAATTCCGCTGGTCCTGACCACCCATTCCCTGGAGCCGCAGCGCCCCTGGAAGGCCGAGCAATTGGGATCGGGCTATCAGGCGGTCACCTGGCTGGAGCGCACCGCTTACCACAACGCCGATGGAGTGGTTGCCGTGTCCCAGGCCATGCGCCAGGATGTGCACGACATCTATGACGTGCCGCTCGCCAAAATCCGGGTAATTTATAATGGCATCGATACCCAGAAATACCGGCCCACCTCCGACCCGGCCCTCCTGGCGGCATATAACATCAAGCCGGATAAGCCCTTTATCCTGTTCGTGGGGCGCATTACCCGCCAGAAAGGCATTATTCATCTGGTCCAGGCGATCAAATACCTTAAGCCCGGTCTGCAAGTGGTGTTGTGCGCCGGGGGCCCGGATACTGCCGAAATCGGTAAAGAGATGGCCGCGCGGGTCGAGCAGGCCCGGGCGGACACCGAAAATGACCTCATCTGGATTGAAAAATTCCTGCCTCCGGAGCAGATCGTGGCGTTGTATAGCCAGGCGGCGCTGTTTGTCTGCCCCTCGGTCTATGAACCGTTTGGGATCATTAATTTGGAAGCCATGGCCTGTGGCACGCCAGTGGTAGCATCAGCGGTCGGCGGCATCAAGGAGGTAGTAGACGCCGACACCGGGGTCCTAGTCCCCTTCGCCCCCCAGAGCCGCGATAACCCCGAGCCGCAAGACCCGGAGGGCTTTGCCCAGGATCTGGCCGCGGCCATAAACCATCTGATCCAAGACCCCGAAAAATTGCAAATTATGGGGCTGAAGGCCCGGCAACGGGTGGAACAGCACTTTAGCTGGAGCAGTATTGCTCAGCAAACCCTGGATTTCTATCGGGAGCTTAGTCATGGGGGCAGGTAAGGTCGGGTCATAATTAATTGAATTTAAGAATCATTCTCGTTTTCAAGCTCAGCTTGAGAAGGAGTTTGGGAAGCCCTGGGTTTAATCAGCACCTGCACAGGTTGCAAACCTGTGCCACCAGGTTTTTATTCTTGTTTCCAAGCTCAGCTTGGGAATGATGGTTAAACAAAAATTATCCGCCCTGTTTGAGCAGTGCAAACCGGGGGCGGCTAATCGACTGGTGGCGGCAGAGGGGACAACGGGAGGGGGTGCGCAGGCGGTGGCGTTTTTTAAAGACAAAGCCGCAATGCTGGCAAACCGCCGGGGTGATCTGGAAACGATAGCCGGGACCGGGGGCCCGGGCGATATGGCTTAAATGATCAAGAACCTCTTTCTCAGAGAGCGACAGTCGTTGGGAGAGCTCGCGCAGCGAAAGGGGTTGCTCCTGTAACAATTCTTTGATAGCCTGTCGGGGAGTAAGCATAGGATTTTCAGAGGCTCGGGATGCGATATTTGATCATGGGCGCCGGGGCGCTGGGCACGGTCTTCGGCGGTTTACTGCAAAACGCCGGACATTCGGTCACCTTTTACGGCCGGGGCACCCATTTTGACCATTTGACTAACCAGGGGCTGACCATCAACGGCATCTGGGGGGAATTTCATCTGGACCCGGTAGCCGCATTACATCCTGCCCTACCCTCCTCGGAGCCTTTTGATATTATCCTGCTCTGTGTCAAGTCTTTTGATACCCTGAGCGCAGCGCAAGCCGTAAAAGGATTGTTGGCCCCGCACGGTCTGATCGTCTCGGTGCAAAACGGCCTGGGCAATTTGGAAATCCTGGCTCAGGAATTCGGCCCGGCGCGTACTATTGGAGCCCGAGTGATCTTTGGCGCGGCCATCACCCAGCCCGGCGTTTCCAAGGTGACGGTGTATGCCGATAAGGTGTTGCTGGGGGCCATCTCCCCGGAGGCTCCGACCGCCACCCTGGCCCAGGTAGCCGTCGACCTCAACCAGTCTGGTATCCCCACCGCGGTAGTGGATAATATTCTAACCCATTTATGGGATAAGGTGCTTTATAACTGCGCCCTCAATCCGCTGGGCGCCATCCTCGGCGTCGCTTACGGGGCTTTGGCGGAAAATCCCGCCACCCGTGAGTTAATGTTGGCCCTGATTCAGGAAATCTATCAGGTGGCCGCGGCGCACCAGATTCCCTTGGGCCAGCCCACGGCCGAAAAATATTTTCAACATTTCCTGACCAATTTAGTACCGCCCACCGCCGCCCACCTGCCCTCGATGTTACAGGATTTACGCCAGGGACGCCGCACCGAAATCGACGCCTTAAACGGCGCCATCTGCCGCTATGCCGCGCCAGTAGGGCTGACTACGCCTTACAATCAGACTATTTGCCAATTGATGCGCTTTCTGGAATCCCGGTCATCTCTCCGGGGCCAGTCGGAGCCGTGCCAGACAGCAACCCCATTAAAATCCTAATCATTGTAGTAGGGGCGCAATTCATTGCGCCCTAAAGGGCTTGATAAATCAAGCCCCTACAGAGACATTCATCTAATGGCGATATAGGATAAATCAGCTTTTCTAGGTTATCGGACTGGGCACCGTATCCGGTTCTGCCTGCCCTGGGACTTCCGGCACCCGCCAGGCTAGCAGATAAAGCACCTGGGGGCCGTCGTTGATCAGGGCATGCGGGATGCCGGGCGGGATGATCACCATGGTCCGGTCCCCCGCCAACCGCCGCTGGTGCCGCTGCCCCTGGTCATCCTGCCAGATAAAATCGCCTTCCCCGTTGAATACATAGAGCCATTCCCGCTTGTGCGGATGCTGATGATTACCCCGCACCTGGCCCGGCAAAACCGAGACCAGATGGAAACTCTCCAGGAGCGCGGACCGGTCCCCTAAATCAGTCACGGCCTGAAACGGGAAGTAAACCAGACCGCGCGCCTCCTCTTTAATTTTATCGCCCAGATCAATAAATTGGGGGTGGTTAGCTTCTGATGCCATCGGTTCTCCCGGCTGCGCGGTATTTAAGGATTAGATCAACATTGTGAACTTAAAAGCAATTATGTTAAATTTGGTCTGTTAAACCTAGAAGGCTTATAATATATCCAATTCGGGGTGCGCATGGCAACCATCAATGATTTGGTGCTGGTCCACATGAACCGTCAACCGGCCTTTTTTGCTCGCATCAACGATATCAATCCGGATGTTAAGCGGGGCTGGTATCAGGTCGAACTGCTGGTTTTAGGTATTCCCCTCCGTAATATCACCTGGATTCTGGAAGACAGCCAGATCAATGGGGCAGAATTCACCATGGGCGGCAATCCGGTACGCCTGGAACTTATTCCGCCCAAGCCGGTTCCACCGCAGTCGCCCACTGAACCAGAACCTAAAGCCAAGGTGGTCCCCTTTAAGCGCAAATAGCGGCCTGGGGCTGAATCCTGACCAGCTTAGTCAGCAGTCCACCTGGTGCAGGAACTTCTTGGGCACCAGAGTCACGCGGGGCACATCCCGTAAGGGGTTGTCATCTACCAGGAGCACGCAATCGTAGGCCTGTTCCAACTCCGCATAAGTGATTACCTGGCGGGGGGTGCCCAGGCTGACGATCTGGCCCTCCTTCATCAGCAGTAATTGATCGCCATACATGGCGGCCAGGTTGACATCGTGCGAAATCATGATCACCGTCAGGCCCCGTTCTTCCCGGAGGCCTTCCAGGAGATCCATGATATTCACCTGATGGGCCAGATCCAGGGAGGCGGTAGGTTCATCCAACATGATCAGGTGCGGCTGCTGGCACAAGGCCCGGGCAATCACCACCCGCTGCAGTTCCCCGCCGCTCAGTTGATCCAGTCGCCGGTCCGCCAGGTGATCTACCCTGGTCACCGCCATGGCTGCCGCGGCGATTTCCAGATCTCGTTTCTGCTCCAGACCGGCCAGACTCAGGTGGGGAGAGCGCCCCATGAGGACGACTTCAAGGACCTTAAAAGGCACGTCCGTAGGGGTATATTGGGGGACCACGGCGATTTTCTGGGCCAGGGTCTTCTTGGCATAATCGGCCAGAGGTTTCCCCAAGATTTCGACCACTCCCTGCTGGGGTTTAACCACCCCGGCCATGGTCTTCAGAAGCGTAGTTTTTCCGGAGCTATTAGGGCCGATAATAATAAAAAAACTACCGTCCGGGATCTGGAACGAGAGATTGTGGAGAATGACGCGCTTGCCATATGATACATAAAGATTTTCGATCCTGACTGCCGGAATCATCCGCGGCTCCTTTGCAAGAGCAGGATAAATAAAGGCGCGCCGATGATGGCGGTAATCACCCCGACCGGCATTTCGCCCTGAGAGGGTAAGACTCGGGAAAGGAGATCGCATAACACCAGGTAACTGCCGCCGCCCAACACACAAGCAGGGATTAACAGACGATGATCCGGACCCAAAAGCAGCCGCAACAGATGCGGGATGACCAGCCCCACAAAACCCACCAGACCGGACTGACAGACAATGGCACTGACCATCAGCGAGGTGATGACCAACAGCGTATAGGACACGGTCTTGACGTTGATGCCCATGTACATGGCCACCTCCTCTCCCAAGGCCAGTAGATTCAAAGGCCGGGCCAGTAGGAAAATCAGCACAAAACAGGGAGGCAACAAGTATAACAGCAGCGCCAGGCGGTCCGGCGCGGCCTGGGACAGATCACCCATGAGCCAGTAAATGATATTGTGCAGACGAGCATCCTGGGTAATAGAGATGAAAAACATGATTACCGCCGAGCAGAAGGCGTTCACCATGACCCCGGCCAATAATAAAGAGCCTTTCTGAGAGGCGGCCCGCCCCGCCGCCAGGATCAGGACCAACAGCAGAGTGGCCATGCTGCCCGCAAACGCCAACAGGGCCACGCCTGGAAAGGGGGCCAGGCCCAGCAAGATACCCAGTATGGCCCCGACCGCGGAGCCGCCCGACACCCCCAGGATGTACGGTTCAGCCAGCGGATTGCGGAGCAGGGCTTGAAATACCAGCCCTCCCAGCGATAGGGTAGCTCCTACCAGGGCGGCCAGGAGCACCCGGGGCAGACGCAGACGCCAGATGATGGTGGCCGTCATCGACTCCGAATCGGCCTGACCAAACAGCACCCCCAGACTTTCGGCGAGTTGGGGTGGGGCCGACCCCAGACCCAGACCCAGAACCGCACTGACCAGAAGCAACAGGGTGAGCAGCACCGAGATGCTTACTAGGCGCCGGAGGAGTGGCGGCTGGTGCAGGTTCAAGGCAATTGGCTCCGCAGTTCAGGGTGGATAAGGCCGAACAAGACTTCCAGGGCATTTATCATCCGGGGCGAGGGACGGTCAAAAATATCGGAGTCCACTACAGAAATACGTTGGGTTTGAGCAGCCGGCAGATGGGGCCAATGGGTCCACTCGGCCTTGATCTGTTCAAAAGCCCCGCCCCGGGTCATCGAAGTAATAATGAAAACTTCCGGTTGCAGGGCCAGGACCTGCTCCTTGCTGAACCGGGGATAAGCTTCCGGTCCGGCGGCCAGGTTCTGACCCCCGGCCCGGGTGATGAGCTCATCGAGAAAAGTATTGGAACCGGCCGAAACAATGGGCGAAATGCCGATCTGTAGGAAAACCTTGGGACGGTAAGGGGTCGTGGCGACCAGGGCTTTAATCTGATCCAGGCGTCGCTGCATGTCAGCCACCAGTTTTTGGGCCTGGTCCGAGGCCCCCAGCAACTCACCGATCTCCCGGATAGACTGCATCACCCCGGCTAGATTGCGGGGATCTACCACATAAACCGGTATTCCCAAATCGGTCAAGCGGTCCACCGCGTACTTGGGATTGCCATCCTTAATGCCGATACCTAGATCGGGGCGCAGGGCCATTATCCGTTCCAGGTCCAGGTGAATGTAGGAGCCGATTTTGGGCAGGGAACGTGCGGCCGCGGGGTAGTCACTGAATTGGGTGACGCCTTTCAGCCGTGCTTCCTGGCCCAAGGCAAAAATGATTTCGGTGATACTAGGCGCCAGGGCCACCAGTCGTTGCGGGTTATCCGGTACTGACACCCGGCGTTCCAACTGATCGGTATAAACCCGAGCTTCACCCGGACAGGAAGTTCCCAGCCCAATCAACGTGGTCAGGACCGCCACTATGAGGCCTAGTCGCCAGCCGACTAGCCGACAAAAATTTTCCATCCATAATCTTTACTTCTTAAATTAGGGTTATGCAAGTCTTGGAACGGATTTGGGGATCTTTTTTGGCTTGGGGCCCGGAGGAAAATTATTCCTTTGATCATGGGGAGGGTTAGATAGGAAGTAAAAAATTTTCGCCCCCTCCCCCCAACCCCCTCCCACGTTGGGGAGGTGGAGTTTAAGGACCGTAACTAACAAGTTTGAATCTGGAGGCCACTATCTCCTCCCCCTTGATGAGGGAGGATTAAGGAGGGGATGAACAATATATTATATGATATCGATATGTTGAAATTTACATCTTTTTCTCCCTGAACCTACTTTCGCGGTGCGGAGGGGGAGTCTAGGGATGGAATCTAGCCAGTGTCCAGCCGGAAACCATTGTTCCCCTCCCCCTTGAGGGGGGAGGGCCAGGGTGGGGGTGAAAAAATATTATAGAGTTTCAACATGTTCTAATTGACTCCCCCTCCCCCAGGGCAGGGAAGTTTCCGGATAGACGCTAGCTAACTTCTATCCCTGGGGATCAGCTTTATTGTTTTTAGACCAGCTAACCGAATCGACAGGCGTAGAGGACTTGGCGGTTTTCGGGGGCGAGGTAAGGGGGACGGATTTAATGATTAGATCTACGCGGCGATTCGCCTGACGTCCGGTTTCATGCCGATTGTCGGCGACCGGATGATATGGTCCATAACCCGCGGCCGATAACCGCCGGGGCTCGATATGGGCGTGTTCGACCAGATACCGCACCAAAGCCGTGGCTCGGGCGGTCGATAGTTCCCAGTTAGAGGGGTATTGCGCGGTGTGGATGGGACGATCATCAGTGTGACCTTCGACCATGACCTCATTAGGGATTTTATCAAATATTAACGCCATCTTATCCAACAAAGGATAAACCTCGGGGCGCAGATCGGCCTTGGCAGTATCAAAAAAAACCAGGTCCCGAAAACGCAGTAGCATTCCCTGGGGGGTGCTCAACACCTGGACATCTTTAAAATCTGGACTGGCCTTTAAATTACGGATCAGCTCTTCTTCTATCTGTCGCAACTGGGATAGATCGGCCGGGGGCGAAACCTGAACCTGGTCAGGCATTGGACAGAGGACCGCGGGAGAGTCCACTTTCTCACTACTTTTACCTTTAAGTGGAGCAAGATTAGGTCTGACCTGAGGGAGGAAGGAATGGATCGCCTGGTGAATGGAGGCCTGGGCCTCGATCAATTGTTCCTGGTCCAACCGGCTGACAGAATACATGGCAACGAAAAAGGCCAATAATAGGGTGATAAAGTCGGCATAGGAAATCAGCCACCGCTCTTGTTGAGAATTTTTGGGATCAGCTTTGGGTGACGTTCGGTGTTGCATAATCTACGGGCTCCGGGTTGGGGGTGCCGGGGGGAAGGGTTTGCTCAACCTGGAGGTCTGCCGGGGTATGGTCCACAAAGAGGCTGGCAGTGGAAAATGTTCGCCGCTTTCCCGAAGGCGGCCAGCCCGCTAACAGACCGATCAATCTCTCCTCGATGAGGCGTGGATGCACGCCGGCCGAAACCCCCAGCACCCCCTCTAACGCCAGTTCTTTATGTAATAGCTGGCGTTGATGACGAAGCTGGAGTTTATGGGCAATGGGTAAGAACAGCAGGTTGGCAGAGCCTACCCCATACACCGTGGCCACAAAGGCCACCGCGATACCGGGGCCTAACTTGCTGGGCTCGGTCAGATAATTCATGACCTGGATCAGACCGAATACTGCTCCTAAAATGCCCATGGTTGGAGCATAGCCGCCCGCGCTTTCAAAGACCCGAGCCGGCACCGAACCGCTGTCGCGCAGTTGCCGCAGTTCAATTTCCATGATTTCCCGGATCATTTCGGGTTCCAGTCCATCTACCGCCAGCTGCAGGGTACGGCGGAAAAAATCATCCGAGAGGTTATCCAGTTCGCTTTCCAGGGACAATATACCTTCCCGGCGGCTGCGATAGGCAAATTCGGTAATTTGGTCAATTAAGGGATCGGCTTCGTCTTTGGGCTCAACGAAAATCTGGCTTAAACTCCGGCATGCCACCAGCAAATGGGCCGGGGGAAAGCTTAAACAGATGGCGCCCAAGGTACCGCCCAAGACGATCACGGCAGCGGTCACTTGGAAGATCATCGCCAGTGAGCCACCCTCTAGATATTGGCCTCCCACCACCACCAGGGCAACCAGCAGGAGACCAATGATTGTTGTCTTATCCATGGGTTATTTAATTTTGTTTTTTTATCTTCAAATCACCTTAGGGAGTCCCGGTCGCCACTCCTCCTCCCCTACCCTGGCGGCCTGCCCCCCCCGACTTTGACCCAAGATACTGGCAAGGCTGCTTTATTCTTATAAGAGCTAGGGAATCAGCTTAATTTCCGGAGTCTTTAAGAATTTATCGGCTGATGCCGATAGAAACTTTAGGAGTTGACGGATGGGCTTTTTATTCAAGGCGGTTACGCTTTAGGACCATAGCTTGATTATCGTGAAATGAATCAAGAATTTTATCCTCTCTCCCTAAGCGCGCTAGAACCGGGTCAGGAATTACCGTTCCCGATATATTTGCGCGCCGCCCTGAACCATTATTTTCTCTATCTACCGGCACGGGAACAGTTCAGCCCTCATTGCTGCCAATACCTCAATCAATGCAAGATAACCACGGTTTTTGTGCCCAAACCGGAGCGCGGTGCTCAGATAAAATATTTGCTCAACCGGGTGGAGCAAGTAATCCAGAGTAGCACCGTGGCTCTGCCAACCAAGGTAAGCTTGGTGTATGATACCGCGCAGCAGATTGTCCAGGAAGCCTTATTGCAACCCTTACCCAAAAATATCCGGAACTGCCAGACCATCGCTAAGAGCCAGGTGCAACTGATCATCTCCCATCCCGAGATCTTACATCACCTGCTGCAAATCAGTGCTTATGATTATTATACCCATACCCATTCCGTCAATGTCTGTTTTATGCTCGTCGCCTTGCTGCATCGTCTAAACCCAGATCTGGGCCAGGTGAAGCTGAATGATTACGGCTTTGGGGCACTGTTGCATGATATCGGCAAGACCCGGGTTGATAAAGAAATTCTTAATAAACCAGGAAAATTGACTTCCGAAGAATATGCCGAAATCAAGAAACATCCGATTTTAGGGGTTGAATTGGTCAGGGCTACTCACCCCTTGCCGCCAGATGCGGAAAACATCATCTTGCAGCATCATGAAGATTTAGATGGCAGCGGTTACCCTTATGGGCTGGGCGGCGATGAGCTGCCGTTGATCAGCCGTCTGGCCCGCATCGTGGATATCTATGATGCTCTGACCACGCGGCGTCCGTATAGCCCGGCGATGCATTCCTTTGATGCGCTCGCCTTGATGTGGCAAGATTTTAAAGGCAAGTTGGACCTGAATCTACTCCAGGGATTTATTAAACTCCTCGGACAACCCTCGCTTAAACAAGCATAGTAATCTTTCCTTCATTTATAATGCCCCGTCACCCATTTGGGCTTGCGGCGCGGCCGGCCAATCTGCTGGCCGTTGAGGTCATGACCGCTGTCCTGGGCGAGGGCGGTTAAACGGGTCTGTCCGGCTAGATTAACTACCTGCGGTTTTAGGGCTAGATCAAGGCTTCTTCAGGAATATATTAAAGTTCGATGAAGCTGCTAAACACCTGGTTAGAGTTACCAAGAGAGCTATTATGTGATAGAATGCCTCCGGCATCCAGCTGAGAGGAAACCCTACGAAAATTTCGTGCCAGAGAGGTAATGCCATCGTGACCCAAGTGACCCAGTTGCTCCAAACCATCGCGTCTCGGGTCCCGGCCCTGATTCCAGAACTTGAGCGCCTAAGGCGGGACTTTCATCAATATCCCGAACTGTCTAACCAGGAGGTCCGCACCGGGCAGGTGGTGGCGGACTATCTCCGGGAACTGGGTCTGCCAGTCACCAGCGGCATCGCCGGCCACGGGGTAGTGGGAACCTTAAGCGGGCAGCACCCGGGACGGGTGATCGCCTACCGGGCGGATATGGACGCCCTGCCGATTACCGAAGCGGTAGATTGCCCCTGGCGCTCTCGGGTTCCGGGAGTAATGCATGCCTGTGGTCATGACTTCCATTTAAGTATCGCTTTGGTCACGGCCCGATTGCTGACCGAACTTAAAGAGCACTTGCGGGGCCAGATTCGCTTCATCTTTCAGCCCGCCGAGGAGGGCCTGCCCCTGGGCCAGGAAGGCGGGGCTAAAGTCATGGTCCAGGCCGGGGTTCTGGAAAATCCGCGGGCGGACGCCATTCTGGCTCTGCATATCTCACCGCTGATCGAATCAGGAGTGATCGGCTATTGTCCAGAGGTGGTCACGGCTGGCGCTGACCGGGTGGAACTGGAGATCATGGGCCAGTCAGTCCATGCCGCCACGCCCCATAAGGGGGTCGATGCCATTCTGGTTGCCGCCCAGGTAATCAATCAACTCCAGAGCCTGGTAGCCCAGGGCAAGGACAGCCGACTGCCGGTGGTGCTGGTGTTTGGTCGCATTGCCGGAGGGACGCGGTTCAATATCCTGGCTGATCGGGTGCAATTGGAGGGCACTATGCGCTACCTGGATCGGGCGGTGCGGGATAATTTGGTGGACCGCTTTCAGGCTCTGTTAACCGGTCTGACCCAGGGGTATGGGGCCAGATATGCCTTGCGGAGCCAATCCATTTATCCGGTCCTCCGCAATAACCCGGAATTGACCAGCCAAGCCGTCCTGGTCCTGAAGCATTTATTCGGTTCTACCTGTCTCTACCGGATGCGCCCGGTGATGGGTAGTGAAGATTTCTCTTATTTTGCCCACCAAGTGCCGGCTTTTTATTTTTTCCTGGGGGCCAGGACGCCGGGGACCAAAGGTCGGCCCCTGCATACCCCTGATCTGAACCCCGATGAGGGCGCTCTCGCCGTGGGACTCAAGGCTGCGGCCAGCCTGCTGTGCTGTCTCAGTGAGCCGGAGTTTCCCTGGGGCCTGAACCGGCACGATTCACCCACGCCGGGGTAGTGGCCTCGGGGTGGAGATCAATGCCCGGCAGATAGGGTTTGAGATCCACTACCGGGGTACCCTCCCGGGCGTCCAGCTTATCCACCCGGATTAAATTGTTGTCAATGGTCAAGATGCGGACCGCGCTCAGACCGATCAGATTAGGCCGCCGGGGCGAACGGGTGCCAAACACTCCGGTCAAAGGATTGGCGGGATTATTGCGGGGATGGACCTTGAGGAGTTGGCGACTCTGGGGATCATCATGTTCGTGAAACCAATAGATCACCCAGACGTGCGAGAATCCGGCCAGCCCCTCCAGGGCCGGGGCATATTGCGGGTCAATCTCAATAATTGCTTGGCCGCCGGGATGCCGCACCCAGCCTACGGGCCGTAGTTCGTACTTTTCCATAATTATTGCCCTTGCCGAGGTTATCGACCCTTAGGGCCTAATAGTTTATAAATGGGGGTGGTTTCGCGCCGGCCCCGCAGGATCATGGACGGTCCGGTCTCCAGCTCGAAGTCCTCGGCCACCTCCTGGTAAGTCAAGGGGCCGATAATAGTATCGGCCTCTAATTCGCGGGTCAGGACCTGAAGTCGGGCCGCGACATTGACCGTATCCCCGATCACCGTATAATCCATCCGGCGACTACAGCCGATATTGCCGACGATGGCCTCCCCGGTATTGATGCCGATGCCAATGCGGCGGATGGGAAACTCTCCCTGATCCTGCATCTCCTCCAGGCGGCGGTGCATGGCCAGGGCACATTCGACGGCCCGATGCGACGCCTGCGGAATCTCCAGAGGCACCCCAAAGACCGCCATCAAGTTATCGCCCAGATACTTATCCAAGGTGCCCTGATAGTCAAAGACCAGATCCACCATGGCGCTAAAAAATTTATTAAGCATTTCTACCACGGTTTCCGGGCTATTCTGTTCGGAAATCGCCGTGAACCCCCAGACATCGGCAAATAACACGGTTACCTGACGGCGTCGCCCGCCTAATTGCATCAGGTCCGGGTTTTTAATAATTTCATCACATACTCCCGGGCTGACATAGCGAGATATAGTATCCCGCAACCGATCTTTTTCTTTATATAAGCGCAGACGACTGCGCAGCGAGGCCTCATGTCCGGCCTCTTCATCGGCAATCTCTTTTAAGAGATTCTTTAGTTCCGGATCATCGGTCTCTTGGCTCAATTCCAGATAACTGCGCCGGGCCTGCAACTCCTGGGCGATGGCCAGCTCTATGGCCTCCACAATAGTCAATTCTGACATGTTCTACTCCTTATCTTCCTCAACTTCGGAGGGGCAGTCAGCCCCATAACGACTCACCATGGTATCCTGACTAACGATTTATTATATCAAAAATTAAAGGCCTGGCCTGATGTTTGAGTCAGCAAATGAGAATTTTACCGGCCAGGAGTGGATCATCCTTTAAATCAAGGGTGATAAGCCTTAAACAGGCAAGTTTGGTAGTTTCCAAGTTGCGCTGACCTGATTTGATTGGTAAAATTTAAATATAGGCTTATAAGATTGAAACTCCTGACCGTTAGCCGCGGGTGCAGACCGTCAAGGTGGTCGGAACTGCATAAGCCAAAGTTATGTTTGGTTTTTCAGGGTCTTAGAAGATAGGGCTGGGCAGAGCCGGCGCGCCGGAGTTCCCGGGTCACCACGTTTAGCAAGGCCCACACGGTGTCCAGGGGCCAATAGTGATCTAATCCAGCCGGGACGGTGAGGCTGACCTGCGCCGGGAACTCATCATCCGCCTCCCAGAGGATGACCCCCACCGACAGGCCGGGGAAGACCGGCAGGGTCAAGGCCGCATCGCCCAAACCCTGGGGCTGGCCGCCGAGCTGCTGACCGGCTGCTAAAAAACCCGCGGCATCCTGACCAAAGCGGTCCTCTAGTTGGGCCACCGGCAGGGCATGGGGGCCTTGAAAGAAGGTGGTGCCCCCCTTGAATTCCCGGGGACTGACCGGGTTAGGGTTTAGGGTAGCAGTATTCACCCGCAAGAGGAACAGCAGGGCTACCAGACAGAGCTGAAAGCCTGGTTCCTGGTCTGCTTTATCCATGATGACTAGCTGACGCTGAGCCGGAGCAATGCTCAGCATCTGGTTCAAAAAACTTAGCCGATAGGTGCCGTCAATAAAACTGGCCCCGGTGCGAGCGGTCACTTCTTGCGGTGGACGCTCAGCCAGCTCCTGCCAGAAGCAGGCATCGACGTCGGAACATTTTTCGTATAAAATGTTGGCTTCCGGGTCAGTAGGGACAAGGTGTTTTAACTCGGCCATGATTTCTCCCCTGTAAAATAATATTCCTGAAAAATTTTGTCCTGTAAAGGCCTATTCGTTGAGGTCGGCCGGTTGATAAGCATTATGAAGATAACCAACTCGATGCAGGAGCAGCCTTAGGCGATGAAACAATTTTTCTATCCCCGTAGCGTAGCGGTAGTGGGAGTCTCTGAATTGCCCACTAATTTGGGTCGGGTTATAGTCAATAATCTCTTGGACTTCGGCTTCCAGGGGCAGATCTTTCCGGTAGGACCGCGAGGTGGTCAGGTTCGGGGTCTGGAGATTGTGCCCTCGGTAGTGGAACTGCCCCAGCCGGTTGATCTGGTAACGGTTCTGGCTCCGGCCCTGATCGTCCCCAAGATCTTGGACCAGTGCGCCCAACGGGGGATTAATCGGGTAGTGGTGGAGTCCGGGGGATTTTCCGAGTGCAGCGAAGCCGGGCGGGTCCTGGAAGAAGAGGTACGCCTGCGCCTCCAGGATTATGGCATCCGTCTGGTCGGACCCAACGGCTTGGGGCTGATCAATCTGGAAGTCGGCCTGTGCCTGCCGTTCGCCCAGATTCCCTTGCGGCCGCATGTCGGCGGGATATCGGTGGTGGCCCAGAGCGGTGGGGTGGGTGCCAACCTGATCTCCTGGCTGGCCCAGGAAGGACTGGGGATGAACAAATTCATCAGTCTGGGCAACAAGTTAAATATCAATGAAAACGATGTCCTGGCCTTTCTGCTGGAAGACGAGGGTACCCATATTATCTATCTCTACCTGGAAGATATCGTTGACGGCCGGGGTCTGATGGACCTGGGGCAACCCGCCACCAAACCGATATTGCTGCATAAGGGCAATATTGGCAGTGCCAGCGCCGCCATTGCCCGCAGCCATACCGCGGCCCTGACCGTGGACGACAAGGTGGTGGATGCCGCCTGTGTCCAGACCGGGTTATGTCGGGTTCATACCCAGGCCGATTTTTTGCTGGCTGCCAAGGCCCTGGAGCAGCCGCCCTTAAAGGGCAACCGCTTAGCCGTGATGTCCCGCTCCGGCGGTCAGGCAGTGTTGGTGGCCGATGCCTGCCAGCGTTGGGGCTTTGAGTTGCCACCGCTGTCGGACCGTATTCAGAATTTAATTCGTAGTCGCTCGCGGGCCGGGATCATTGAACCCATCAACCCGGTGGATTTGGGAGATGTTTATGATTTTTCGCTCTATCGGGATCTGATGCACGAGTTCTGTCGCGATCCGGTCTATGACGCGGTGCTCCTTAATTATGAGCCTTTATCCGACGAAGAAAAGGGCGTGGCGCGGGATACGGTCCAAGAGCAGATCAGGTTAGCCCAACGCTATAATAAACCCCTGGCGATTGCGGTCATCGGCGAACTGGAGGAACAGCACTACTTCCGGAAGGAGATCGGCGTGCCGGTCTTTGATTTTCCCGAAGAGGCCATTCAGGCCCTGGCCCTGGCCCGGCAAGCCTGCCGATCAACCCTAGCCCATTCGCCCGCGATCACCCCGGCCCCGGAACTGACCGCGGTGGCGCAGGTGCTCGGTGCCCATCTCCACACCCCTGGGCCCCTGTCGTTGCCGGTGGCCTTAGAGGTTTTCCAGAGCCTGGGTATGGCCGTCCCCGAGTGGCAACTGGTGGATTCAGTAGCCGCGGCGGAAAGCGCCGCTGCTAAACTGAACTGTCCGGTATGTCTGAAAATGGTGGCTCCCAGCGCGGTGCACAAATCCGACCTGGGCGGAGTCCTGCTCAACCTCGACACCCCGCCAGCCGCGGCCCAGGGTTTTGCGCAGTTGCAACAGGTAGCGGCACATCGGCTTCCGCCGGGGGAGGACTGGCAAGCGCTAATCATGCCGATGGTTGAGGGCGGCATTGAAGTGCTGCTCGGAGCCCGGCGTGATCACACCTTTGGACCCCTGGTGGTCTTTGGGGCCGGCGGCATCTGGGTGGAAATTCTAGAGGATGTGGCTTTAGGGATCGCGCCTCTGGATGAAGACCAGGCCAGGCGGTTGATCGACCAGACCCGGATCAGTATTCTTTTCCAGGGCCGGCGGGGGCAGCCGCCCGCGGATCGGGAGAGCTTAAGCCAATCTCTGGTGGCGCTATCCAATCTGATGTTACAATTCCCGCAGATTCAGGAGCTGGATCTCAATCCGGTGCGGGTGTTCCCGGCCGGACAGGGGACGCTGGTGCTGGATGCCCGGATAATGATAGGCTAAGACTATATTAAGGCTTATGCGGAAACAGTGATCTAAACCTGGCACAGGTTAAAAACCTGCGCCACCGATTTTTTAGTAATTTGATGATACATGAGTTCAAATTTGACCTTGATTGGAGACTCAAAAAATAGACTATTTTTTCAGTGGCACCGGCATCTTGCCGGTGCAGTGACACGCCCTTACTATAAAATCGTAAACCGCATGCTCGATCCAATACTTTAACTTGCCTTCCTCAGTTATCTGCTTGTAAATTTCGCAAACGCCTCTTGATCCACTGGGCTTCGGCCTCAAAGCCGCACTTCTGGTAAACCTGGAGAAGTTGGCGATAACGGGAGGTTATATCAAAACCCACGGCCTGGTGTAACTTACGGAGACAGACGGGGCACAGATGTGGTGGCCGCTGGTCGCCTTCGGGTAGGTGATTGGAGCCGTTCATGATGCACTTGCCATAGATACAGTGCAGCAGGCCGTACATGTGGCCGATTTCATGGATCATCACCTTAGCGGTGCGTTTTAATAACAACTTCCGAAAATCCCGGCCGCGGGGTTCACCATAGAGCGCCGGATCATAGCGCGCCCAACTGATGACCCCCACCCGTTGCCTCAGGGTGGCAATGCCAAAGACAAAGTTCCACTCCGGCTCGGGATACAAATCCTGGTCAGTTATCCCCAAAAGGCAAAACGCGTCCGCGGGAAGCCGCTTCTGGAGCCGGGCCAGAAGATCATCGACCAGTAGTTGGCGATTGCCGGTAAGCCGGTTGATACGCGTAGTCAGGGTTGGTCCGTTAATCTCCAACACTGGCAGTAATTCTACCTCTAAGGTAAAGTAAGCGGACGCCAACTCCCGCAATCTCTCCAGAGGCGGACCGTGGCCCCGGACAAATTCTCCCAGGGGTTGCAGGTAGATTTTATGGCGGGTAGCGTCCGGGCGATTCCAGTCGCAATTGACAAACTCGGCAACTGGCTGACCTTCTTCATGATGGACAGCCAGCCAGTCGCCGGGTTGAGGACGGGTCAGGCGGGGGAAATCATCGCTCAGCTCAAAGGCCTTTGCTAAATCAGGCAATAGTTGGTCAGTCGGTCCCAGGGCAGACAGAATTGCCGTTTTACAGGGAGGCTTAAAATCAATGGTTTTCTCCGGAACCGGGATTAGGCAATATTTACTTAGGGGTAAGTCACTGGCCTGACTCCCTGGCATCGTCATTGCTAACATAAAAATCATCATTATTAGCCTGAGTTTGGTTTTTCTTGGGTACCCCATAATATTCCATCTATTGACATGCCGGTTAACAGGGCAATATGGTTAGCGAATCCATTTAATAAATATTACCATTGCTTAGGGCAATTGGCGAGTTTTTTAGCCATATAATCGCTAATCTGGGCTAAGCCTGGCCCGATTCGGCTAACCTCAACTTACCATCACCTTTATAAGCGGCCTGATGGGAAAATTAAGCAAAGCAGATTTTTGGCTTTTCAATTCCACTAAAGTAAGCTATTTTAAGAACACCTGAGCGGAAGGTCGAGGCCCGGCGGGGGACGGGCTCGGCTAACTTAAGTCGGAAGCATCTCGAATAATGTTTAAAGTCGCTGACCTTAGACGTCAGAAATTATCATCATTGTAAACCATCTGTCTGTCTTACCACTGGGCCAATTTTGTTGGTGGTGTGGAGCAATTTGGTGGCAGGGCAGCGAATCTTACAGGCCAGCAGCTAATAAGGGTAAACAACCATGGCGCCGTTGTCGGGGATGAAGCAAAAGCTAAACGTTTATTTGGGTAACCGGCCCGGCAATTCAGGTTGGGCTAGCCTAGGCCTGATGATGCTGGTTTTACTTTGCTTTTTGGGGTGTGCCAAAGTAGGGCCGGACTATGTTCGGGCTCCCGTCCGGGTATCGGATAACTGGCTGGAAGTGGATGATAAACGGGTGCAGACGGAATCTGCCGATTACCGGGATTGGTGGACAGTTTTTAATGATCCGGTTCTCAATCAGCTGATCGATCTGGCCTACCGGGAGAACCTGACCCTCCATATTGCTGGGGTGCGGGTGCTGGAGGCCCGGGCTCAGCTCGGCGTGGCCGTCGGCGAGTTGTTTCCCCAGACCCAACAAGCCTTCGGCTCCCTGGAAAAGGTGCGACAGAGTGGGCGCTCGCCCCTGGCTACCCCCGGCAGTGAATTAGGCTATGCTCAGTCCCAGATCGGGCTGGGGGCCAGCTGGGAACTCGATTTTTGGGGCAAATTTCGTCGGGCCATTGAGTCTGCTGATGCCACTTTAGGGGCCACCATCGCTGATTATGATAGTACCTTGGTGAGTCTCACCGCGGAAGTGGCGACTTTCTATATCTTAATCCGAACAATAGAGAAAAGACTGCATATCGCCCGCCGCAACGTCGAGCTCCAGAAAGAAAGTTTACAGATCGCCGAGGCCCGGTTTCAGGGCGGCACTACCTCCCAACGAGATGTAGAGCAGGCCAAGACGGTGCTGGCCAGCACCCAGGCGACCATCCCGACCCTCGATACGCAACTGCGGCAGGCCCAACATGCCCTCAGCATTTTACTGGGCCGGCCACCGAGTCAATTGTCCGACTTACTGGCAGGTAAATCGGCGATCCCGACGCCTCCGCCTCAGGTGGTAGTCGGTATTCCCGCTGACCTGCTGCGCCGACGGCCGGATATTAAGAGCGCGGAATTAAAGTCGATGGCGCAATGTGCGAGAATCGGCGTGGCCAAGGCCGAGCTGTACCCGGCTTTTTCCTTGAGCGGCACCTTTGGCTTCCAGGCCAGCGATGTGAGAAGCTTTTCTTTGGGGGATATGTTCGAGTGGCGTAGCCGTACCGGCTCTTTTGGTCCGTCCCTGCTCTGGAATATTCTTAATTACGGCCGCATTACCAACCGGGTCAGGGTACAGGACGCCCGGTTCCAGGAACTACTGATTGCTTATCAGAACACAGTCCTGAAGGCGCAACAAGAGGTAGAGGACGCCCTGATCGCCTTTTTAAGGACCCAGGAACGGGCCGAGTTCCTGGCGGAGAGCGCGGCCGCGGCCTCACGGTCATTGGATCTGGCGGTTCTGCAATATCGGGAAGGGATCACCGATTTCACTACGGTCTTGACCGCCCAACAAGCCCTGCTCAATGAGCAGGACAGTCTGGCCAGCACCATGGGCGACATTTCCAGCAATCTGGTCGGAGTTTATCGGGCCCTGGGCGGCGGTTGGCAGATCCGTGCGGGACAGGATTTTGTCCCCACTCCGACCAAGGAAGTTATGGCCCAACGCACCAACTGGGGGAAGTTGCTGACCCCGGTAGCTTATACGCCGCCTTCCGCAGATTAATCTCTGGTTCATTCCCGAGCACAGCAGTACGCGGAGTTTTGGATCATGACTACAGCTAAATTAGAGTCATTTTGGGGCTCAAGACTTATCAGGTGGGGAATAATCCTCACGGTGATGTTAATTAACCTGGCGTGTGGCGAACCCAACACCTATGTGCCGCCACCGCCGCCCCAGGTTACGGTGGCCCCACCTAAGCAGCAACCGGTGGCCAATTACCTGGAATTTACCGGTAACACCCAAGCCTATAATACCGTGAAACTCCGGGCGCGGGTTGAGGGCTATTTGGAAAAGGTGTTCTTCCAGGATGGTGCCCACGTCAAAAAAGGGCAATTGTTGTTCCTCATCCAACCGGACACCTATGAAGCCAAACTTAAGCAAGCGGAAGCCGAAATCTTGGCGAACCAGGCCCGTTTCGACCACGCCCGCACCGAGTTTGCCCGGTTTTCGCGGCTGGTGGCCCAGAACGCCGCGGCCCAAACCGACGTAGATCGCTGGCGTTATGAACGGGATGCCGCCCAGGCTGCGGTCCTGGCTGCCAAGGCCCAACGCGAACTGGCCAGACTCGATCTGAGCTATACCAAGGTCACCGCTCCTTTTAACGGCCGCATCGATCGCCGCCTCAAGGACCCGGGCAATCTAGTGGGCGCCGGCCAGGAGACGGTGCTGGCCGAAATCAATCAGATTGACCCGATATATGCCTATTTTACGATCAATGAGATGGATTTACTCCGTCTCCAGGGCGAGGCCCCCGAAGAAACGGAACCACCGGACAAACAGAAATATCCGGTTTATCTGGGGCTGGCCAATGAAGAGGGCTTTCCGCACCAGGGTTACCTGGATTTTGCCGCCATCAGCCTCAGTCCGACCACCGGTACCTTGCTGCTCCGCGGGGTCTTTCCAAATCCGGACCAGAAGATCCTGCCCGGCTTATTTGCCCGCATCAAGGCCCCGGAAAGAGAAGCCCGCCCTGCCCTTCTGGTCCCGGAAGTGGCCATCGGTTACGACCAACAGGGATCATATGTCATGGTGGTTGATGATCATAAGGTGGTGGAACGCCGCAAGGTCAAGGTCGGCATCCGAGTGAACGACTGGCGCGTTATTGAAGAAGGGTTAAAGGGCAATGAGCAGGTGGTAACCAATGGGATGTTGCGGGCTATTCCTGGAAAACAGGTAACCCCGGTCAAAGCCGGACAAGAGGCTGCAGTCCCCAGCGGTAAATCGGCGGCCCACCAGGCCCAGCCCCAGAAAGCGGAGCCATGATTTCCCGGTTTTTCATCGAACGCCCCATCTTTGCCAATGTCATCGCCATCGTCACCATCCTGCTGGGCCTGGTCTGCCTGTTCCATCTGCCGGTAGCGCAATATCCGGAGATCGTTCCCCCCACCATCCAGGTAACCACTTTTTATCCGGGGGCCAGCGCCGAGATCGTGGCCAATACCGTAGGAATTCCTATTGAACAGGCAGTTAATGGGGTGGAAAATTCCATCTACATGTCATCGACCAGCTCCAGTACCGGGAATTATACCTTAACCATCACTTTTGAGGTGGGCACTGACCTCAATGCCTCCCTGGCCCTGGTTCAGAATATGGTGAATACCGCCCTGGCTCAACTTCCGGAAACGGTTCGGTCCCAGGGAGTCACCATCAAGAAGGTCGCCCCCGATATTTTGATGGTGGTCAGCCTTTATTGTGAAGATGACCGCTTCGATGAGACCTTCCTCTCCAATTACGCCATCATCAACCTGCAATACCCGCTGGGCCGCCTGCCCGGGGTTGGCCAGATCAATGTGGTCGGCGCCGGGCCTTATAGTATGCGGATCTGGCTGGATCCTAACCGCCTGCAGGATTACTCACTGACCACCCTGGATGTGGTGAATGCCATCCAACAGCAAAACGTCCAGGTTGTGGCCGGACAACTCGGGGGGCCGCCAATGCCTCAGGATCAGGCCTTCCAGTTCACCATTAACGCTTTGGGCCGACTCTCCGATATAAAGCAGTTCGAAGACATCATTATTAAAAGCGAACGGGGCGAGACCGCGCAAATTGTCAGGGTGCGGGATATTGCCCGGGTCGAATTGAGCCAACAATATTACTTTAATTTTGCCAGCCTGAGCGGCCATAGAAGTGCGCAAATCCTGGTCTATGCTTTACCTGGGGCCAACGCCATCAATGTTGCTGACGAGGTCCGGCAGGCCAT
This sequence comes from Desulfobacca sp., assembly GCA_028695935.1. Taxonomy (GTDB): domain Bacteria; phylum Desulfobacterota; class Desulfobaccia; order Desulfobaccales; family Desulfobaccaceae; genus Desulfobacca_B. The sequence continues at coordinate 2,736 of JAQVHY010000029.1, read as the reverse complement.
GACGGAAATGAGCAAAACCTTCCCGGAAGGTTTAAGATACGGCATTATTTACGACACCACCACATTTATTGAAGAGGCCATCAGCGCGGTTTACGAAACCTTATTTGAAGCTGGCCTGCTGGTGCTTATTGTTATCATCGTGTTTTTACAAAATTGGCGGGCCACCATTGTTCCCGCCACGACGGTGCCGGTGACCATCATCGGGGCTTTTGCCGCCATGACTTTGCTCGGTTTCACGGTCAATCTGATGACCTTATTCGCGCTGATTTTAGCCATTGGCATTGTGGTCGACGACGCCATCGTTATTGTCGAGAATTCTTCTTATTATATTGAGAAAGGACTATCTCCCAAGGAGGCCACCATCAAGGCCATGGGGGAAATGACCGGCCCGGTCCTGGGCATCACCCTGGTGCTCACCGCGGTATTCCTGCCTGCTGCCTTCCTTCCCGGCATCACCGGCCAGTTGTTCCGGCAATTCGCCCTGGTCATTGCTTCTACCGCGATCATTAGCGCCATCAATGCCTTAACCCTCAAGCCGGCGCAGTGCGCCCTGTATTTGCGGCCCCGGGAAGAAAAGCCACCCAATTGGTTCTATCGCGGCTTCAATAGAGTCTATAATCTCATGGAGCACGCGTACGTCAGCCTGGTTAGCCGTATGGTACATCAGAGCGGACTCATGATGATCTTGTTTTGCGTAATTATCGCCATTGCCGGGTGGCGCTTTGCGGCGCAGCCTATCAGCTTTCTGCCCTTGGAAGACCAGGGCTACGCCATTGTTATGGCCCGGTTACCCGACGCCGCGGCCCAACCCCGGGTCCGCCAGGTTTCCGAAAGAATGAATGCTATTCTCAAAGAGCTGCCGGGAATAGCAGGTTGGGTGACGATCGGCGGCTTTTCCGTGCTCGATGGTACTAATGTACCTAATATCCTCACCAACTTTGTGACTTATGAGGATTGGAGCAAGCGCGGCAGCAAATTAAGCCAGGAAAAGATCATCACCAATCTGATGTATCAGTTCGATGCTATTGAGGAAGCGGAGATTGCGGTGATGGTGCCGCCGCCGATTCATGGCCTGGGTCAGTCCGGTGGTTTCCAGATGATGGTAGAGGACCGCAAAAGTCTGGGGCTGGCCGAACTGCAAAAGGCGGTAATGGAACTTTTGCGGGCCGGAGGGGGCCAGTCCGGGCTGTATGGTCTGACCACGACTTTTAGCGCCCGCAGCCCGCAAATCTATCTGGACATTGACCGGACTAAGGCAGAATCGCTGAATATTCCGCTCAACAACGTCTTTGAAACTCTACAGGCCTACCTGGGATCTTCTTATGTAAATCTCTTCAACAAATTCAACCAGGTTTTCCAGGTTTACGTCCAGGCCGATGCCTCCTACCGGACCCGGCCGGAGGACATCAAAAGCCTTTATGTCCGCAACCACCGTGGGGAAATGGTTCCCCTGGGCACCCTCTTGCAAGTAGAGCGCACCTTGGGCCCGGAAGTGGTGACGCGCTACAACCTCTACCCCGCGGCCGCGGTTTTCGGCGCTGCGGCTCCAGGTTTTAGCTCCGGCCAAGCCCTCAAGCTGATGGATCAGGTGGCCGAGCATAACCTCCCCCAGGGCATGGCCTATGATTGGACCGCGACCGCGTATCAGGAAAAACAGTTAGGCAATCAGGCCTACTTTATCTATGCCCTCTCTATTTTACTGGTGTTTTTGGTCCTGGCCGCCCAATACGAGAGCTGGTTTAGCCCGGCGGCGGTCATTCTGGTAGTCCCTATGGCCTTGGTCGGGGTGCTGCTGGCCCTGGTCATCCGCGGCTTTGACAACAACCTCTACACTCAGGTGGGCCTGGTCTTGATGATTGCCCTGGCCAGCAAGAACGCCATCCTGATCGTCGAATTTGCCCGGGAATTAAGAGCGGAAGGGATGTCAATCACCGAGGCGGCCGTAGAGGCCACCCGTCGCCGCTTCCGTCCCATTGTCATGACCTCCTTTGCCTTTATTTTAGGGGTGGTACCGCTGCTGGCGGCCCGCGGCGCCGGGGCGGCCAGCCAACAGGCCATCGGCACCGTGGTCTTCGGCGGCATGCTGGCCTCCACCCTGCTGGCCATCCCCTTTGTGCCGGTATTTTATACCGTTACCCAACGCCTGAGCGAACGCTTTAAGAAGTCTGCCCCGGCCCCAGAACCGGCTGGCGAAAGCGGAGAAACGAAACCGGCTGATAAGTAAATATAGTTTTCTGTTTTCTGTTCAGATGATTACTTTATTCGATATGTTATACAATTATACGTACCGTCATGATTAATTGGTTTGCATCCGGAAACTCCCCCGCCCCTGGTGGGAGGGGGTTGGGGGGAGGGGGAGGGAAACAAATGGTTTCCAGATGGACGCTAACTAACGACCCAGATAGGCTTGCCGGACGAGGGAATCCGCGGCCAGTTCCGGGCTCGGGCCGGAGAGGGTGATTTGCCCGGTTTCCAGAACGTAGCCCCGGTGGGCAATAGTCAAGGCCATGTGGGCGTTTTGCTCCACCAACAGCACGGTAGTGCCCTGTTTGTTGACCTCGCTGATGATCTTAAAGATTTCCCGGACCAACAGGGGCGCCAGGCCCATTGACGGTTCATCCAACAATAATAACCGGGCCCGGCGCATTAAGGCCCGGCCCACCGCCAACATCTGCTGTTCGCCGCCGGAAAGCGTGTTGCCCCACTGGTGCCGGCGTTCGGCCAGGCGGGGGAAGA
>JAQVHY010000149.1 GCA_028695935.1 Desulfobacca sp. | reverse complement strand
CCAGATCATCAAACGCCGGCAGGAGCTTCTGGTCGAAAAAGCCGGCATCCATGCGGATGATGATGGGAATAGCCGCCCCCTAGTGTTTCCGGATAAACTTGACGGTAGGGCTGACCATCTTGAGGGCAGTATCCCCATGGTTGCTGTGCTTGCTGCCACCCCGAAACACCGCGTCGATAATCAGGCCCCCGCAGGTCAACTGCAGGGGCTGAAAGCCTTTCGCCTGCTGGTACGTAGGTTCGACGCCATGACGCTTCTGGGCCTCATCGTTATCCATGACCATCGTGTCCCAACCCAGCTCAATGACCTGGGGTTGGTGCAGCCGCAGCCGCCACAGGAACAGCTGTTGCAGCAGGGCCCGGAACAGCCAAATGCGGTACCACGAAAAGGCACGCCAAGCATAAGTAAATCTGTATGCTGCTGAGATATCTGACAAAAAGGCTCAAGCCGCCTCTGCCTGACAACGTCTCAGAGGTGGTTTCAACTTTATCAATAGTGTTACGCGTGTTACTTTTAGCAGCCATAGCAATACCGTGATAACCTCCCACCCGTGGGGTTCGCTGGAGCAAGGCCTCTAATAGTTTATTGCTAAATAATATCTGTATGTTATCATGAATTTTGCTGGCACTCAAGCTAAAAATCGATCAGTTTAGGTCTAAGGCTCTACCACCACTGCCTTATTGATGATGACCGGCTCTTGGGGCACATTCTGATGAACACCACGGGTGGTAGTGGGCACCGCTTTGATTTGGTCCACTACATCCTGGCCCTTGACGACCTTGCCGAACACCGCGTAACCCCACCCTTGCGGGGTTTTGGCAGTATGGTTGAGAGGGCGGTTATTGGCGACATTGATAAAAAACTGGGAGCTGGCCGAGTGCGGGTCCGAAGTCCGGGCCATGGCAATGGTGTAAGCATCATTGGTCAGGCCGTTATCGGCTTCGTTCTTGATCGGTTCCCGGGTGGGCTTGGGTTTAAGATTGGCATCCAGACCCCCGCCCTGAATCATAAAGCCATTGATGACCCGATGGAAAACCGTGCCATCGTAAAACCCGTTTTTTGCGTACTGCAGGAAATTGGCCACCGTCACCGGCGCCTTGTCCTGATCCAATTCTAAGGTAATGTCCCCTTTGGTAGTTTCCAGTTTAACCACAATCGGCTTCCTTTCCGCCCGGCTGGCAAGCCCGGCTCCCAGAGTTAACAGCACCACCAGGCCGACTGCCAAGGCCAACCTGAGGCTGATCAGTTCTTTGCACCGCGTCATTGATCTTCTCCCTTTATTAGCTCCCTTTTGCCCTGCCCGTCAGGCATGGGTCGACATTTCCTGCCGCCGCCAGTTTATCAAATCCGCCTTCTGGGGGCAAATCGAAAAACCGCGCCGCCGGGTTAACTCTTAGTTTAAAAATCCTCGCCCTAGAAGGAATGTTAAGGTTAAGATCTCACCCTCTATGGTCAGGTCGATGGTGGGGAGATCATAGACCGGATTATTATTTTAGCGGATAACCGACCTCACCTAGCACAATTTACGGTCTACCGCATACAAGCACTAAGGTTGCCAGGCCATAGATATTTTCGTATAATGGCGGTAACCATAACTAAATTTCAAGGTTCTGCAAACAGACAATAGTTAGTTGACAAGCGGCCTCCAGCCCTGAATTAGTGATAAGCTCTTATGACGACTGATAATTCCCTTCAAATCCCCAAAAACCTGTGCCGCCAGGTCATAATGCTGTTCGTTGATGATGCCCCCGTAGCTCAGTAATGGATAGAGCAAGGGATTCCTAATCCCTGTGTCGCCCGTTCGAGTCGGGCCGGGGGCACCAAGAATTCCAAGGGGATAGGCATCATCGCCTACCCCTTTTTTCTATCATGGTCAACGTTTTGGTCAACACTTTGTATTTCCGCATCCAGCCAGGCCGTGTACCTGTCCATGGCCTGCTTGAGGTCTTCTTCCGACGGCGCTATGTAATGGACGTCCATCCCTTTCAGGCTATGTCCTAAAATCAGATCCCGGTGAACATGGTCAACACCGGCGTTGACCATGTTGGTTTTCACCGTGCGCCGGATGTCATGGAATATAATCCCGCCCTCCACATCCCGTCCGCAGGTTAACCCCGCTTTCCGGCAGGCCGTCCGGAATGAGTTTTTTAGCCCTCCTTCACTTTTTATGGGCTCACCCTTGTAGTTAAACACATAATCATGGTGTGTAACCCGGGGCAGCTCCTCCAGGACTCGCTTGACATGGTGATTAATGGGTACTATCTTGCTTCGGCCCTCTTTCGTCATGTCCGCCGTCAAGCGGATTAGCCCCGCCTCACGATCAACATGCTGCCACTGCAAGGTCCGCAATTCCCCAACCCTCATCCCAGTGTTATAGGCCACGGTGAGGATCGCCTTGAGGTGAGGTGGGGCCGTCTGTAATAAGCGCACGTATTCCGCTAAACTCAAGGTCCGCCTTCGGGCATTGGCTGCCTTCTTGAGCTTACGTCTCACCCGCCTGAAAGCCTTGACGGTAGAGCCGTTCACCAGGTCGTTATCAAATGCCCGGTTGATCATGGTCTTGGCGATGGAGAGCTCCATGTCAATGGTAGCTGCCGCTCGCCCCGCCTCAGCCCGCGTTTGCTGGTATTGTTCCAAATCCATGGGCTTTAAGGTGCTGACAATCCGGCTTCCGAACATATCACAGAAATTTTGCAGGCATTGGCGGTCCCGGAATACGGATTTTTTGGCCTTGACTGAAGGCAAGTTAAGGTACCAGGCGGCTAATTCATCATAGGTCATTCGTTCTGCGGGTACTTTCTCTAAGATGCTCGGGTTTTCATACTTCTGGGCCTTGCGTTTGCCCTCTGCCGCCCGGGCTTCTTCTATGGAAAAGCTCACCGGCTCACGCCGCTGCTTCCCCCCAGGTAGCCGATAACTCACCCAATACCTTACTTTCTTGGTTCTTTTGGCAGCCATGAGGTCATTGCCACAGGTGCATGTGCGGTTTCTGATGGACTGCTTCTTGTGGCACCAGGGGCATTCAGCCAAGATCGCCATATTATACCTCCGTGAAATTTAGATACACCACCTACGAAAAAAGCGAAATAAAGGAAATGGGTTAAGCATTTCGGATAAAAGCCAGGTTGTGTAAGTCAAGCTCTGCAAATTGGTTTTGGCATACTGGGCTGCATTTTTTGGACCGACGAACTTAGTTGCGTTGATAAACGACAACTATTTTTTCCCATCGTATGGCCTCACGGTTGATCTTACCTAAGCACGGCCAATATAGCTCCATGGGAGCGCGGGGCGACCTCAGCCAGCCGAAGCCAGTCTACGCGGATTCGGCCAGCTGGCACCAAGCGTTTGCGGGGTAAGCCGAATCCGCCCCGCATGGCACTAAAAAACGTATCCCAGCCCAGGCTGCCCATCGCGGTCGGCCGGCTTCATTGTTAACCAAGGGGGATCAATTTACCATGGGGATCAATTTACCATGAAAAACTTCGGGGCTGCTGGTTTGCTTTGAGGCCAAACCTCTCCCTTCTCCCAGGCAGTTTTTCTTTGGGGCCTTGGGGTAATGGCTAGAGCTTACTATTTTCTCAGGCTATTGCAGCTGGGCCGGCAGGTTTACTCGGCCAATAGCCATATTTTTCTAAAGCCTTAAACCAGCGCGGCGCATTGCGATCTACCGTCAGTTTTTCGTAGTCCACGCCCGGGTCCTGGTAAGCCTCTTTTTTGGCTAACACCACATAAATAACTTTTAGCAGTTTATGACCCACCGCCATAATGGCCCGCTTTTTCCCCCGTCTGATTACGAGCCCTTGGAAAAATCCTTTAAACTGACTGTTGGTTTTGTTGCCGCTGTGGGCCGCCTCACAGAGTAACTGGCGGACATACCGGTTGCCCGGTGGGGTCCTGCCGGTCTTTTTTTTCCTGCCGACTCGTTGTTCCCCGGGCACATCCCGGCCCAGGAACAGAGGTGTTCTTTGCTGCCAAAACGTTCCATGTCAGTGCCAATCTCGGCCAGCAACATGGCGGCACCCATCTGATCTATGCCTGGAATGGTCTGGAGTAATTGCCATTCCCGTTGATACGGCTCCAAGGCCGCTACGACCTGAGCATCAATCTCAGCTAACTGCTGTTGTAACCACTTAATGTGATTGTTTATTCTTCTTAATAAAAATCGATGCCGGTCACTTAAGAAACCGTCCAGAGCCAATCTGATCTCGGCCTTCTTCTTTTCCAAGCGGCCGACCACCAGTTCGGCCATGTCCTCCGGCGACTGGTTGCCTTCCAGTAAGGCGTTAATAATTCTCCGCGCCGAAACGCCGTCCAGGTCACTGACCACACAACCCAACCGGATGCCGCAACTGTCAAGCAGCTTGTGTAAGCGGTTCTTTTCCCCCACCAGATAACCGACTAATTTACGCCGATACCTGGTTAAGAAACGCAGTTCCCGCAAGTCCCGGGACGGAATAAAGCTGGCGCGCAGCAAACCACAGCGGGCCAATTCCGCCAACCATTCACTGTCCTTGACATCCGTCTTGCGCCCCGGCACGTTCTTCACATGGCGCGAATTCACCAGATAGGTGTTGATGCCGGCCGCTTCCAGGCTCTCATAGACGCTCTGCCAGTAGATGCCGGAACTCTCCATGACCGCCAACTCCACCCCCATCTCCACCAGCCATTGGGATAATTGCTGCAGGCGGGCCCGAAAGCTCGGATATTCACGGGTAGATTTGGAAAGCCGCCCCTCGGCTCCTTCCTGCAGAACCGTACAAACCACCGTCTTTTTGTGGACATCCAAACCGGCCGCACACTTTACCACAGGCTCAATCATTCTTCCCACCCCCTTTCCGCCTTGAACGTCTGACCAGCTCGGAAAGCTTCCGGTTATGCCTTGCTGATCTCCAAGAAATTAGCAGGTCTTTTTACCGTGCGTTCAATGCCAACATGGCAGGAGACATTCGGGGGTTCGGTCCCGGAAGCCCAGATCCGTTTCAATGTCGGGGTTTTCCCACCCAAAATTGATCGACCTCACTCCGAGCTCGTCGTATTCATTATAACGGCTACAAAAAGTTTTTCATCATCGGGGGTGAGCAAGACAGACCTCATGGGTGTTTCTGTTAATAGAATATCCAGAGGGAAGGAAATAACCAAAAGGGAGAATCTCATGGAAGAGATTATTGCTTTACCCCATGAAGACCAAGGCCAAAGATTCCACGAATTGCTCAGACTTTCAGTTAAGTGTTACAAAAGCTTGCGACTAATATCATGTTCGCTTTCTATTGCAACAAATAGGAGCAATGGCAAAGCTCCATTAAACGGTTGGGCCGGAGGTTGGTCAGAGTCTCTGACAGGAGTTTAGGACTTCTCGTAGTCAAAAAAGCACTTAGCATAAAAATATCAACATCCTACACCTCAAGTTTTTGTAAGACCCCACCGGCTACTTGATAGCCGAAGGCGGCGAGGATCTGGGCCTGCAGCGGGGTCGGGGCTTCGATCATTCTCTCGGGGCTTTTTGAGGAAGCGGTCCAGCATAAACAAGAGTGCAGCTTTCGCATCTTTTCCATGGCCGTGGCGGCCGAGAGGGGCAGGCCGGCTTGTCGGAGACGATTTTCTATAAGCCTGAGATAAGTCAGGGCGACCACGCAGGTAAAAATATGGCAGCGGATCTTGCTAGCGGTCCAGTGCCGCCAGGGGTAGAGGCTTACCAGATCGTGGTCTTGGGACTGGCGCAAGGCCTTTTCCACCATATACCGATCCAGGCTGGCCTGGACGATCTGATCGGTGGACCAGTCGGCCCGATCGGTGATCAGAATATTCTTCCCCAATCGCTCCAAGTAGAGGCCGATTCTATTGTAATTCTTTCTAAACAATAGGTGTTTCTTGTGTTTATGTTCCTCAAGAGCGACCTCATAGAGATTTTGGGGGAGGTGGAGTCTCTCGCACGCCTCGGCGTAATGCCTGGCGATGCAGTCGGCATCGGTCCAGGGGGGAGTCTGGGTCCTCACTTTGGTCCGCAGCTCAAACAGGGTTCCTGAAGACGGAGGAGTTTCTTCTCGAAGGCCAAGCGCTGTTTGGCGGCGGTGCGGGGATTGTAGGTGACCACCACGGTCCGGGCCTGGCCCCAGTATTCTCCGGCAGTGCGATAGGCCACCAGCCGGTCCTCCGCCCGCCCGAGTTGGTCAAGCTCTCGATTCTTCCGGGTATCCACCGGAGTGAAACGAGACAGTTGCACTCGGATAAGTTCCTCGGCATAGTAAGGCGAATAGGTGGTAATGAAGTGCACCTTGGGGGTGACATCGATCAGGGCGATATTATCTTCCGAGTTCATTCCCTTATCGAAAATGATTGTGACCTCCCGGTCGCCGGGGGCGGCTGGTCTCATGACCGCGGTGATGTCGCCCAGAATTCTCTGGAATTCCTGCGAATCGTGGCGATTCCCCTGGTACTCTCGGTAAAAAAGGGGGATCTGGGTATCGCGGGCCACCAGCAGGGCTACCCCGATCTGCCGCAGCCAGTGCTTGCCGTCCTGGTTTCTGCCTCGTTGGGCCAGCTCCGAGGGGCTGTCGCCCGCCATGTCGTTGTAGTACTAGTGCGCTTGCCCGCCGGGCCCGGCGCCCCCAAGGGCGTGGACGATTACCTGGTAGCCCAGGGGCCCCAAAAATTATCGAAGCTGGTTAAAAAGGCTAAGCCTTTTAAGCCCCGTAAAACCAAAG
>JAQVHY010000148.1 GCA_028695935.1 Desulfobacca sp. | reverse complement strand
TGGAAAATTGCCTGGAAATTTCTCCTCTTTGACGAAGATCCGGAGATATTTTCCTAAAACCAGTTCACAACCTCTAGTCGGTTTTTAAAAATTACTCACACTAAATGCCAATTGCAAAATTTAGGTAAAATTTAAAGTTAAAAACCCCTTAAGGCGGCCTAACGTAAAGTCGGGAGAGTTTTAAGGAGCAGGCCAGAGGACAGCCCTCTCCGGCTTCCGGGTCTAGCCGAAAGCCGAAGAGGCTCCTTTAAAAGACTTCTAGGCTCATGGGCCCTGGAATGAGAGGACCGCGGTTAAAACAGACCGTAAGGTTTACCAGTCTCAAGATTCACGTCCACTCTGCGGAAGGCCGGGTTGGAGCTGGTGCCCGGCATCAGGCTGATGGTGCCGGTACACGGGCAGATATACTTGGCGCCGCTGTACAACAGGAAGTCCCGCACCGCCAGTTGCCAGCCCTTGGGGACCCCCTTCCGGGTGGGATCATGGGTCAGGGACAGGTGCGTCTTCACCATCATCACATGATAATCTCTAAACTTTGGATCGGCTTCAAAGGCCTTTGCCTTGGCCTCGGCCTCAGGCGTATAGACCACGCCGTCGGCACCGTATATTTCCCGGGCGATGGTTTCTATCTTTTGCCGGAGCGGCATCTCCGTGGGGTAGAGGAATTTGAAGTCCACCTTCTCTTTGCAGGCGTCAATGACCGCGTCTGCCAGCTCCAGGCCGCCCTGGCCGCCATAGCGCCAGTAGTTGCCCTCCGCCGCTCGGACCCCTTCGGCCTCGGCACACCGTTTGACCATCTTGATCTCCTCATCGCTGTCGGTGGGAAAGCGGTTGAGGGAAACCACCGGCTTGATGCCGGACTTCTTGACGATGTTGATGTTATGGACTAGGTTCTTGAGGCCGTCCTCCAGCCAGGCCAGGGTCTGGGGGGTGGAGGTATAGTATTCGTCGGGGATGGGTTTCCCCGGCCGGACGGGCAGGGCCCCGGCATTGACCCCATGGTGCTTCAGGGCCCGCACCGAGCTGGTGAGCACCGCCACATTGGGTTTGAGCCCGCTCTCCCGGCACTTGATGTTCCAAAACTTCTCAAAGCCCAGGTCGCAGCCGAAGCCGGACTCGGTACAGTGGTAGTCAAAGAGCTTCAAGCCGGTCCGGCAGGCGACGATGGAGGACTGGGCCACCGCAATGTTTCCGAAGGGCCCGGCATGCACAAAGACCGGCTGCAATTCCACCGTAGCGCACAGGGTGGGGTTGATGGTCTTAAACATCCAGGCAGTCATGGCCCCGGCGCATTCCAGGTCCTCGGTGGTGACCGGGTTGCCCTTCTTGTCATAGGCCACGGTGATCTCGCCCAACCTCCTGCGCAGGTCCGGCAGGTCTTTGAACATGGAAAGGATGGCCATCACTTCCGAAGCCACTGCGATGCAGAAGCTGGAGTCCATCTGGAAGCCGTCCATCTTGGTGCCCCGGCCGATGATGATGTTGCGCAACGTCTGGGCGCACAAATCAAAGCACCATTTCATCTCCACCCTTCTGGGATCGATGTTCAACCGTTTGAGGGGAATCTTGGCCAGTTGCTCGTCATCGTAGTTGAACTCATGTTGTAGCCGGGAAGTCAGCGCCACCATGGCCAGGTTATTGGCGATCATGATGGCGTTGATGTCACCAGTTAGGCCCAGGGAGAAGTCGGTCATCGGAATCAAGAGCGCTATGCCGCTGCCGGCCGCAGTGCCCTTGATGTTCATGGTGGGCCCGCCCGAGGGCTGCCGGATAGCGCCCCCAACGTTCATTCCCCGTGCCCCCAGGCCTTCAATCAGGCCCATGGTGGTCACGGTCTTGCCTTCCCCTAAGGGGGTGGGGGTGATGGCGGTGATATCGATGTAATAGCCATCAGGCTTGTCCTTGAGACGCTCCAGGACCTTCATGTACTCCACCCGGCCGATTTTGCGGCCCATCGGGATGCGCTCTTCGGGCAAGATGCCGATTTTGTCGCATTGTCGGTTAAAATCCAGTTCCTCTTCCGCAAGCTCGCCGATTTGCCAATCCTCTTGGGAGGTGGGATCATATTTTGCCATAATAATACCCTCCTTCTTGTGATATTTATCACATTTTCCGGTATACCATTTAACCGGGTTACTCACCAGACTCCTACGATCTCGCGGTTCTCCCTTAGTTAATTTTTAATAATGGCCCCTCACTATTTTCCTATCCTATTTAAAACCATCAAGCAGTAGGTTGTCCAATCCCTCCAACGTACTTCGTCGATTTCACCTCTTTCAAACATTTCTCTGGACGCGTCATCGATGATCGGGTCACTGCCACCTGCTGAAAGCTGATACATCTTTCTCATTTCTCTTTCAGCTGCCCGGTAAATGGCCTTCTTGGTTAGGCGGAGCTCTAAAACCTTTCCCATTGTTAGATCTCCTTCCTGAGCCCCTGATCAGGGGTTGGCCTTTTCGGTTATGGAGGTTTGCCGTGGTCGCCAATTTTAACAGCCTCCTGATTTCATTGCTGCCTTCTTTAATTATATCTGGGGTTAGCTCAGGGAACGATTTCCCAATTAGCCTCGAACGTGTTGTCATACAGGGTGTAGGTATAACCCATCATCTTGCCCACCCCAGGGATTTCCCCCTCCTGTACTTTCCAGTAGTTCAAATAAATGGCTGGGATCATACGGGGTTCTCCGGTTGTGGGGTCCGGATCGATGTTGCGCCACAGCTCCTTTTTCTCCATGACGCGCCACAAGGTGCCGTATTTCTTGCTGCGCACCGTTTGCCCGACATGGGGTAATCCTTTTTGCCGGATGATTTCCTCATAATCTTTCATGGCGGACCCTCCTTTGGGAATGAGTCGGGCAGAAAAAAAATGACTTCTGCCCGTGGACAGAAGTCATCGTCCCCATTTTAATAAATTCCGGGGCGGTTTAGGTGGACTTCATCACCTAAATTTATAATTAAGTCCTTGCAATCAAAAAGTCAACCTATCCTTGAAAAAAAATATTGCATTCATTGACCAGAAGTTTTAACATTGAAGTGGTGATGGAGTTCGCCCGGACGGCCCCAACCGTCCGAACCGCGCCATGAGCTAATAACTCCTGTGCTCACTTCCGTGAGGGCAGGAGTTTTTTATTGGCCTTATCCTCCGGAGATCTTCACAGGGAGGACCGATGGAACTAGTTATAATTCTTTACGCCGGACTGTTGGCCTATATCCTTATCCAGAAGCTCAGAGGTCGCAGTATTATTTGGAACTCAAATAGCAAGACAGATGTCCACAGTCAGGAAATTAGGCAAAAGAACCAATCTGAGCCCCTCCCGGCAATCAAAGTGGTATTGCAGGAATCATCAGATAATCTGCTTCCTGAGTCCGGAGAAACTATTACTCTGATTCTGACCGAAGGGGATGCTTTTCATGCGGAATGGGAACTAGTTGAAGATGAGGATGCCGAAGAGTCACCAAATCCTCCTGAAACCATAAATTCCTGAGAGAAAATTAGCAAGAGTAAAAGCAGAGGTATAATCGTGGAGCAAGTCTGGTATACGGCAACCGCCTGGATCGGGGTGGCTCTCCTGGCCAGCCTGATTTCCATTCGTATCGGTATTTCGGTGGCCCTGGTAGAAATCATTTTAGGGTTTGTCGCGGGTAACCTTGGAGCCTACTTGGGTTCCGCAATTTTTCAGCCCACTGCCTGGATCAACTTTCTGGCCGGTTTCGGCTCGGTGGTCTTGACCTTCCTGGCCGGGGCCGAGATCGACCCCGAAACCCTCCGCAAACAGTTAGTACCCAGCCTCACCATCGGCACCATTGCCTTCTTAGCGCCCTTCCTGGGATGCATGGCCTATGCCTATTACATAGCGGGATGGAGTCTCCAGGCCGCTCAGATCGCCGGCATCGCCCTGTCCACCACCTCCATGGCGGTAGTTTATGCGGTCATGGTGGAGACCGGGCTGAATGAAACAGAGTTGGGCAAACTTATCCTGGCCGCCTGTTTCGTCAACGACCTGGGCACCGTGCTCGCCCTGGGTTTGATCTTCGCCAATTATGACTACTGGCTGCTGATCTTTGTAGTGGTAACCACGGTGGTGCTACTTTTTACACCGGCTCTTACCCGGCGGGTCTTTGCCTGGTGGGGCGGCCGGGTGAGCGAACCGGAAATCAAATTCATCTTTCTGGTCCTTTGCGCTCTAGGTGCCTTAGCGGTCACCGCCCGCAGTGAAGCCGTGCTTCCGGCTTATATCTTCGGCATGGTAGTGGCCGGCTTATTTGTCCATGACAAGGTAATTATGCTGCGCCTGCGCTCCATTGTCTTTGCCATGCTGACGCCGTTCTTCTTTATCAAGGCTGGCACCCTGGTGTCTTTGCCGGCTTTGCTGGCCGGAATTGGCCTATTGTTGGCCCTGTTCTGGTCCAAAATGATCACCAAGGTGGCGGCGGTCTGGCCCACCTGCCGCTTATTCAAGATGCCGAGCCGGGAGACCAATTATACCACCTGCATGATGTCCACCGGGCTCACCTTTGGCAGCATCTCCGCCCTTTATGGCTTAACCTACGGCTATGTCACCCAGGCGCAATATTCCCTGTTGGTAACTGCAGTAATCGGCTCGGCGGTGATCCCCACACTCATTGGGCAAGCCTGGTTTTATCCGAAGCAAGTCAGTGCCTGGGGGGAGAAGTTGGTTAAATACGTGGGTAGCCCTGATCACGTACTGCACATGCCGGAAGAATGAGAGAAAGGCAGCAGACATGTCCTCCCAGAATTCGACTAGAGCCCAGGCCTTTCAGTTTATTATCTTCATCGGCGTCATCAGCCTCTTCAGCGATCTGACCTACGAAGGGGCGCGCAGCATCAGCGGTCCCTTTCTGGGTACCCTCCAGGCCGGCGCCGTCGTAGTGGGAGTGGTGGCCGGACTGGGGGAATTCATCGGCTACGCCCTGCGCCTGGCCTCGGGCTATCTGGCCGACCGCACCGGCAAATATTGGTCCCTGACTATTCTCGGCTATGGAGTCAACCTGTTGGCCGTGCCGCTGCTGGCCCTGGCCTGGCGCTGGGAAGCAGCGGCCGTCCTCTTGCTTTTGGAGCGTCTGGGCAAGGCCATCCGTACCCCGGCCCGGGATGCCATGCTGTCCCACGCCGCCAGCCAGGTGGGGCGGGGCTTCGGCTTCGGCTTCCACGAAGCCATGGACCAGATCGGCGCGGTCGCAGGTCCCCTCCTGGTAGCCGGGGTGTTTTATCTGTCCAGCGATTACCGTCCCGCCTTTGCCGCCCTCCTCGGCCCCGCGGTGCTGGCCCTGCTGGTGTTGGGCTTAACGGCCCGGCGTTATCCCCAGCCCCGCCACCTGGAGGTGAGCGTCCCGCATCTAGAAACGACGGGTTGGAGACGGCCGTTCTGGCTTTATGTTACGGCAGTGGCCCTGATCGGCGCCGGCTATGCCGATTTCCCGCTTATCGCCTACCATTTCCACCACACCAGCGCTATCCCGGCTGCTTGGATTCCCCTGTTCTACGCCATAGCCATGGGGGTGGACGCGGTCGCCGCCCTCCTTCTGGGAAAGCTCTTTGACCGCCTGGGAATGTTGGTATTAGTGGCCTCACCTGCGGTGTCCGCCCTTTTTGCCCCCCTGGTATTTCTTGGGGGGTTTTGGGTGGCCTTAGGGGGAATGGTGCTTTGGGGCGTCGGCATGGGAGCGTTGGAGTCCATCCTGAAGGCGGCGCTAGCTGATCTGGCCCCGGCCCACCGCCGGGCCACCGCCTTCGGCATCTTCCACACCGGCTTCGGTCTTTTCTGG
This sequence comes from Desulfobacca sp., assembly GCA_028695935.1. GTDB lineage: Bacteria > Desulfobacterota > Desulfobaccia > Desulfobaccales > Desulfobaccaceae > Desulfobacca_B. The sequence goes on along the minus strand of JAQVHY010000148.1, from coordinate 946 downwards.
TTTTTGGGCAGCGCCTTGATGGGGGTGCTCTATACAGTCTCCCTGACCGCACTTATCGTCTTTTCCATAATCACCCAACTCCTGGCCATCCCCCTGTTTCTACTTATGGCCCGGAAAGTTTGTCTGGCTCCTCGTTTACCATGATTCTGCCGTGGCTTGTCCAGGCAGATGTCAACCAAGGTCATGGAGGTCAATATGTTTAAGAAAATCTTGTTGGCTTATGACGGCTCAGAAGGAGCCAAAAAGGCCCTGGCATTGGGAATTGATCTAGCCCGGTTGCACCAGGCCAAACTTTGCGCCCTGGCGGTATGGGAAAGACTCCCCCGCTTCAGTGGCACCATAAATGAGGTCAAAGAGGAAAAGGAATTCGCCGAACGCCAATATGGGGAAATTTTAAGTAACGCCCAGGTTCAGGCTCAGGAGGCGGGGCTGGAACTGGAGACCATCCTTCGCCTTGGCCATCCTGCCCAGATGGTCGTGCAGGTAGCTACCGAAGGTCAGCACGACCTCATTCTGGTGGGACACAGCGGCCTTTCCGGCGTCTGGGCCAAGTTTCTGGGCACTACTGCCGAGAAAGTGAGCCGCCATGCTCCCTGCAGCGTTCTAATTGTCCGATAGCTCCTTCAATCGGCTCGGATAGCCTGGGTGGCGGCAGGGGGCGGAAATCCCATGCCCTTTTTCCCCATCATGTTAATTTTAGTCCGAACCATTTAAAGTAAGTTAACAGGAAGCATTATTTAGGCCCTGGATGCCACTTTACTGGTTACGTATACCTGCTCTTTATCCGCACAGGCTAAAGTTGGGAAGGCCTTCCGTTAAGGCCATCATATATGCAGATCAAACCAGCCAGAGTGAGACTACCGAAATTTCTGTCACAATGAACTACCCGCCACTAATACGCTAGCGCGGTGGTAGTGGGGGTTTCGCGGTTCAGCGACAACTGTGG
>JAQVHY010000147.1 GCA_028695935.1 Desulfobacca sp. | reverse complement strand
CAACAATGTGCGGCTTAAATACCGGCAGGGGACGGGGTTGGCTGGTAATCTGGCCCCCGGCAGTCTGACCAGGCTGGCTAAGCCCCATCGTCTGGTGGCCGCGGTGCGCCAGCCCCTGGCGGCCACGGGCGGCAATGATCGGGAAGGGGTGCCATCCCTGCGGGAAAACGCCCCGGCCACCCTGCTGACCCTGGAGCGGGCCGTGTCCCTGGAGGATTTTAGCTATTTAGCCATGAGCCATAGCAGCGTCTGGCAGGCCCGGGCCTTTATCCGCCCCACCGGTTTGGGCCGGGAGATCAAAATTGAGGTGGTGGTCGTGCCCGCCGGGGGCGGTAATCTGGGGTCGTTAGCCCAGACCCTGACCGACTTCCTGATGGCCCGTGCCATTCCGGGGGCCGAGGTAATGGTTCTTCCTTATCAGAGCCGGACCTTTGCCCTGGAGGTACTGATCTCGGTTAATGCCCAGGAATATAATCCCGAGGCAGTCATGACCACGGTTAAGACCGCGCTAAAAACCAAATTTTCCTTAGAACGGCGTAAACTGGGGCAGGATCTATTCCTGAGCGAGGTCTATCAGGTAGTGGAAGGGGTAACGGGAGTTATACATTCCCGGGCAGTGATCAACGGTCAAGGCGCCATCCGGCGGGTTGCCGCCGAAGACCGGGAGGTGCTGATTCTCGGTAATCTGGCGGTGGACTACGAAGGCCGGGAAACCTCCCAGACCGAGGCCACTGTTACCACCCCAGCCGAGCCCTTGCCGCTCAATCGGTTGGTCGGCAAACGACCGGTGCGCCTGATTCAGGGCGTCGGCCCCCAATATGCCAGTCTTCTGCAGGCCGCCGGGATACGCACCCTGACCGAGTTAGTCCGATTAGACCCGGCCCAAGCCCCGGCCGGGATCACTCCTATCCGCCTGGCCGAATTTAAAACCAAAGCCGGACTAGTCCTTAGCCTGGATCTGGATAAGTCGTTAATGTCCCCGTTGCTCAGTCGATCGCTAGCCGAGCTGCTGCTGACCGACACCCAGACTTTGGCTCAGAACAGCGGCCTGGGGCGGCAAGTTATCGAAGCCCTGCAAACCAAACTGCGCATTTTGCAGATCGCCATGGATGAGGAATATTTGCCGATGCTGACGCTCAGGGAGCTGCTGACCGAGCTAGGTAAGGCATAAAAATTAGAAAGCGGATCTTATGAGCGCCGACGAATACCTCAAAACCCCGCTGGGCCGACAACTGTTCAATCTGCTACCCGAGGTTTATCGCACTCGGGATACCTATGGCCCGGAAGCTAAGGGTGATCTGGCCAGATTTTTGGACGCCTGCGGCCAGCTTTTGACTTTGATTCGACGAACCCTGGATCAGCGCCTGGCCGATTGCTTTCCGGATCAGCCTGCCTCGGGTCTGGCCTGCCAGGCCTGGCTGTTGCCGTATTTTGCCGAATTGCTTGATGTCCGATTGGTCTCCCCGGATGAGGTGGGACGACGCCATGAAGTTGCCCACGCCGTGGCCTGGCGGCAACGCAAAGGAACACCCTATACCCTGGAACAGATCGCCGAAAAGGTCGGGCGCTTGGAGGTCGAAGTGCAGGAGGGTTGGCAGCGGGTGGCCACCACCGCGCGGATCGGCCTGCCGCTCTTGCCTGCCAAGGCCCTAGGGGAATCCGCCCAGTGGGATTGGGAGGTCTATGCGGAGCATCCCAACTGGAGGGCGCGTCATCCGGGGCTGCCGGCCACGATCATTGATCTGCGCTATCCCTCGCGGGCCATGCAATTAGAGGGGGCGGCGGGTGAGATTCCCCAGAACCCCGCGGCCCAGCAGACTAATTTTGCCGGCCACAGCTTATGGTGGCGTCAGGTTAATCCCCATGGCAGTCCTTGCTTTCCGGGCAGCTACGAAGACGTCTCCCGGCGGACCGTGGACTTCCGGACCCCCAACTGGCAGCAGGGTCAGGCCCATCCTAAACGCGCGATTCTCTATTTTCCTCCGCCCCCGGGATTTTTTGAACCGGGCCGCTTCCCGATCCAGGGAGATCTAGAACTAAATGAAGATAAAGAACATGTTTTCGAAAATACCATTTTTACTGGTAAGTTGCGGGTTACCGCAGGCAAACTGCGGCTCCAAGGCTGCGCGGTGAAAAATTTAGCAATTATTACACCCTTACCAGGGGAAGCCGCGGTCCTAACCGCTACCGGTTCTTTGCTAGACCGGGCTGAGATCCAGGGCCTGGCGTGCCTGGAATATTGCACGGTCTTGGCCGGATTTAAAGCCGAACGTCTGCAGGCCAGCGACAGTATTTTTCTGGGAGATTTAAGTTTACCACCCACAACCTGGGCTGCACCCCACTGTGTCCGTTTTTCCAGGATTCCGGCCGGGCTTTCCGTGGTCCACCTGCTGGCCTACCATAACACCTCTGAACCGCCGGTATTTTACGAATTTGAATTTGACCACGGCGGCGCCGCGGTGCGGCGCTTACCGGTATTTGGGGAACCGGGGTGCGCCGTCCTCCATCCGGCCAGCGCCGAGCAGATCCGCTTCGGGGCCGAGGATGGCGGCGAGATGGGAGCCTACCATGACTGGCGTTATAGCCGGTTACTGGCTGCGGTTCAGGAAAAACTCAGAAATTTTCTACCCGTAGGGATGGAGGCGGTCATGGTGCCGGACTTGCGCTTGCATCGGCTGCCGCTGGCCCCCTGTCCTCAGGTTGTAGCCTGAAATATTGCCAATTTGACTAATTCAGCGCTTGGGAGGCGACGGAGTAAAAATGAAGACACAGATATCCAGAAATGCCTACCGGCAGGATGATCGTTACTCCGGGGTCTATCAGCAACAGGGGCGGATGCTTACCGATGCCGACTGGAATGAACTGGTGGACCGGCTCAAAGGGGAACTGGCCCAAGCCCTGCAGGATGTAGTGGGCAATGGCACCCCGCGCCTGGGTGCGGTACGGATAAATAATGACCGCTCGATTCAACCGGGGGATTTGTATGTCGATGGGCCGCGAGCCGTGCTCCCGGGCACCCAGCCAGTGACCGCCGCTGCTCAACCTGACCTGCCCGGTTACCCCAATCTGCCCGCTACCGGTCCCTACCAGGTCTATGCCGATGTCTGGGAGCGGACGGTTACTGCGCTCGAGGATGATTACCTGCGTGATGCGGGTCTCTATGGGGCCGATACCTGCACCCGCACCCAAACCATGCTGCAGATCAAGACCTGCCCGCTCACCACTGATCCTGAAACCGATATTCCGCCCCAAGGCGACGCCCGCCTGTCCCTGGAATTGCATTCCAGTCTGGAAGCGGGGGACCCCTGCGATCCCTGTGCCGGACTGCTGGCCGCCGGGGAAGGTCGAGTGGGTAATTATCTTTTTCGGCTGGAAGTCCATCGGGTGGAAGGCGCGGCTAATAATCCCACCCGGCTGATCCTGAAATGGTCCAGCGAAAATGGCGCGGAACAATACCTGGCCCAGAGCTCAGAAAAAATGCCCCCAGGATTTGTCAGCTCCCATTACCTGTACGAGTTCTTCAACCTGACCAGCGAAAAACATCTGGGCGTCCACCTTAACCCCGATTTTTCTCCTACGCCTGGGCTCCTGAAGACCGTTTACGAAATTCCGGCCGGTCCGGCTGACCCCAAAGATTTTGTGCGGCGTTGGGACGGCCACTGTGAACTTACCCGCCTTGGCCTCCAGTGGTCCCTGGTCCAGGGCTGGGACAAAGGGGTGGAGCTTTCTACCACGGTAGGTAACACCGCCCCCGGGTACGTCTCGTTAGGTCCGGAGCTGTCAGTCAATTTGGAAGCTATGCTAATGACCCTCGAGTTGGCCGGCAAGACCTTTGTGGCCGGTGACTTCTGGTGGGCGCCGGTCCGGGAGGCGGTACACCTCCCCGGGAGCGAGGTGCTGACCAGCGTCGGGCCCGAAGGCATCGCGCATCACTACCTGAAGTTGGCCCAGGTCGAGGCCGACGGCACGGTAACCCACTACGTTAACGATGCCGACCGCCGCCGCCATACCTTCCCGCCGCTGACCGATCTACAAGCCCCGGATGTGGGCTATCAGACCGACTGCGACAGCGGCTTGTTCGACGTCACCCATGACAACGTCAAAAAGGCCCTGGACCGCCTCTGTGAGCTGGCCGCCGAACATGTCGCCTATACCGCCGATTGCAATAAAGGAATATTTCAAAATTTTATTGGCACCGTCAAGGAGGCCCTGGACCAGATATGTAATATTCAGGCCCAAGATGTCGGCTTTACCAAGCCCTGCGACACCAGTATTTATCAGGGTAAAATCGTCAACACGATTGCCGATGCCCTGACCCTGCTCTGTGACCTGAAGGCCGTTCAGGTGGCTTATCAGCCCGGCCCTGGCTGCACCTTTCTGGATCAGCCGGGGATCACCACCGTGCAGGATGCCCTGGATGCCTTATGTACCCGTTCTGGTGGCGGGGGCTGCAAGGTGACAATAGGCCCGGAGGGGCAATTCCCCACCCTGGAGCAGGCCCTCAATACCCTGCTGGGACAACAAATATTTGATATCTGCCTTTGTCTGCTGCCGGGAGAGCACCGCTTCGGGGGCACCTGGGACAAAAAAAGCGCATACGACCACTTTAACTTAGCCATCAGCGGGTGCGGTCGGGGCACGAAGATAATCCTGGAAGACCCCCTGGTGTTTCAAGGATTGGACTCGCTAACTCTAGAAAAATTTGCCCTGGACGGATCATTGCAGCAAGAACGGCCGCTGGTGGCCAACGGCTGTAGCGCCCTGGTCCTGACTGAACTGCACCATGTGGGCTTAGCTCGGCAAGAACCACTTATACGGTTTAACGGCGGCGATCGGGTCCGGCTGGAGAAGAACTTCCTGGAAGCTTATACTACCCCAGGGCTGAAAAACCCTCAAGAAGTGTTTAGTTTTGAGTCAGGCCTGGCCAAGCTGTTTGACCTTCCTAGACGCCACGATTTCTTGACCCGGACCGCAATAGTGGCTGCCGAGCTGGCGAAGCTGCCGCGCAATCAGCGGCTTCAGCTAGTTGAACGGATGTTGGCGGCGGTTAGAGAGATGGGCAACCGACTCAGCCCCGACGAGGTGATGGCTTACCAGCAACTTAAACTGGTTCTGGTGCCTGAAAAGGTGAAGGATTCAGAATTACTTAAGGGATTATTGGAGATCCGGGACCAGGCGCATCACGCCGTAGCCGGGCGGGGAGTTGTCGCCCAGGATGCCCTGGCCAGTCTGGCCGTGACTGACAATAATATATTCGGGAACTTCAGCTTTTATGGTGCCCCCGGCGGGGAAGAGCTGACCCTGGAGGAACTCAAACAACTGGCGGGTCTGATCGGTCCTGAAATGCAGGTTAATTTCCGGGCCGTTAGTTCGATCCTCCAGGTCTGGGGCAATCGCCTTTCCCGGCTAACGGTGAGTGCCCGGATGATTGAGCACCTTAGAAATATAATCGCTACCGGAGGGGGAGAACTAACCGGGCTATACCGCGCTGTTCAGCTTCAGGGTAATAGCCTGGCGCGCCCCGGCCATCAATTGGTAAATGAAAATCTGACCCTGGCCGCCAATGATTTCCAGACCGTGGCTGAGCGCGTCGGTTGGGTGGTGGGCAGCACCGCCATTTATACCGGCAACCGCATCCGGCGGGCCTCCCCCAATGGTCAGATGGTCGGCGGCGGTCGGATAGTTACCGTGGTCCAGGAATTAGCGCAGGCCGCCAACCTCCCGGCCAACAGTTGGTAATGCTGATGCCAATCCATACATTGACGAAAAAAGGGTATTATTCTAACCACGGTCGTTCTTCACGGTCCCAAATATCCTTTTTAGCAACCCAGGATTATGGCCACAAGAGCCAGGTACGCCAGATTTTGCGGAAATTTCCCCTGCAGGCCAAGCTCACGATTAGCTCTCCCGACGATATTTACGAACAGGAAGCCGATCGCGTGGCTGATCTGGTAATGAGCCTGCCGGGGCCGGCCGTCCAACCAAAGCCTACCGGAGCTGACAGCATTCCTCCGTGCGGGAAAGAAGAGGAATTGGGACTGCCGACTTACCCTTCGGTTGCGACTATTACTCCCCTGGTACAAAGACAGGAACATACCTTAGAAGAAGAGGAAGACAGAGAGGAAGAAGCGGGAATAACCATCCACGCCAAAATGAGGGCAGGCCAGGGGGCTGAGATAAGTTCAGACCTTGAATCTAGGATTAACTCTCTCCAAGGCGGCGGCCAGCCTTTGCCGGAAGCGGTGCGCGCCTTCTTTGAACCCCGCTTTGGCCAGGATTTCGGCGAGGTGCGGGTCCACACCGATGTCCAGTCCGCTGACCTGGCCCAAAAACTCCAGGCCCAGGCCTGCACCATGGGCTTGCACATCTTTTTCGGTCCCGGGCATTTTGCCCCGTACTCCGAGGCCGGGCGGCGCTTGTTGTCGCACGAATTGGTTCATGTCATGCAACAGCAGGGCCGGGCCGTGGTGGCCCGCACTCCGGATGCTCCGCAATTTACCGCGGCCGCCAGAACCCAGCTCCTGAGCGCCATTGAGCGGAAAATCAACCAGATCAACCAGGTCTTGATGCGGGGCTATCGGTGGGATTTTGAAAGCTACCGCAATGGCATCATCGAAGTCGGCTTTTATAATATGCGTTTTTCCTTGGCCCGCCGCAATCTCTACCTGCTCGACCTCCGCGGCTATCTAGAGGCTCTCAGGCCACGGGTACGGCATAACCAGGTCCCGGACCCGGCCACCCACCCCTCCGGGGCCAGAAATTATGTTACCTCGCCCTTCGAACTCCAATGGCTCCTGTC
>JAQVHY010000146.1 GCA_028695935.1 Desulfobacca sp. | reverse complement strand
ACTCCGTAGTCTTGGGCGGCCACGGCGATGACATGGTGCCGTTATTGAGTTATACTACGGTTTCAGGCATCCCTATCACCCATTTAGTCAGCGCGGAACGTCTGAATGCCATGGTAGACCGGACTCGCAAAGGCGGCGGTGAGATTGTCGCCCTGCTCAAGACCGGCTCGGCCTATTATGCCCCGGCTGCGGCTGCGGCCCAAATGGCCGAGGCCATCCTGAAGGATCAGAAACGTCTGGTGCCGGTGTCGGTTTATATGGAAGGCGAATACGGCCTGAAAGACATCTACTTCGGCGTGCCGGTAGTATTGGGGGCCAAAGGCATGGAGAAGATTTTGGAACTGCCGGTTACTCCGGAAGAGCAGGGCATGCTTCAAAAATCCGCGGCCTCGGTTACCAAGACCCGGGATGAGTTACCATTATAAACTAGTACTAAGTTGCACAACTTATTGTTATCTATGTCCAAATTAAGATTAACACCTTTATCCCGGCTCCCCCCTGGGGACAGGGGATAAAGGCTAAAAATACTCAATTGCAGGGTAATTAGTATTAATCATTGAGACTTACCCTAGGGCCGGAGGCTGTTGATGGCCATTGATTACAAAGCTACGTTGAATCTGCCCCAGACCAAGTTTCCCATGAAGGCCAATCTGGGCCGGATGGAGCCCGAGATCTTAAGGCGCTGGGCAGAAATGGATCTCTATGCGCAACTGCGCGCCCAGAATCAGGGACGACCGCGTTATATTCTCCATGACGGCCCGCCTTATGCCAATGGTCATATTCATGTCGGCCATGCGCTGAATAAAATTTTGAAGGACATCATCATTAAATCGCGTCAGATGAGCGGCTTTGACTGCCCCTATGTGCCGGGCTGGGACTGCCATGGACTACCTATTGAACATGAGGTGGACAAACAGACCAAAGCTAAGGGGCTGCAACTGGCGCGGCCCGAGATTCGTCAGCGCTGCCGGGAATATGCCCTCCGGTTTGTGGATATCCAGCGCCAGGAGTTTATTCGCCTGGGGGTAATGGGCGATTGGCAACATCCCTACCTGACCATGACCAATGACTATGTCGCGGGGATTATTCGGGAATACGGGCGCATCGCTCTGTCCGGGGCAGTTTATCGCAGCAAAAAACCGATCTATTGGTGCAATACCTGCCATACCGCCCTGGCCGAAGCCGAAGTTGAGTATTACGACCACGAAACCCCGTCGATCTTCGTGAAATTTGCCTTATTGTCCGATCTGAGTGCGGATTATCCGGAACTGGCCGGTCGTCCGATCTCGCTGGTAATCTGGACTACCACCCCCTGGACGCTGCCTGCCAACCTGGCCATTGCCCTGAATCCTCAATTTGACTATGCCGCCTTCCAGGTCGAAGAGGAAATCCTCATTTTAGCCGTTGACCTGGCCGAACCGGTGCTCCAGAGCCTGGGTTTGACCGGGGTGGAACAGGCCCGGATTCCGGCCACCCGCCTGGAAGGACTGGTCTGCCAGCACCCCTGGATTGATCGCCAGTCGCGGGTGATTCTGGCCGATTATGTCACCCTGGAAGCGGGCACCGGGCTGGTCCATATTGCCCCCGGCCACGGTCAGGAGGACTTTGACAGCGGTCGGCGCTATGGTTTGGAGACCTACTCGCCGGTGGACGATGACGGCCGTTTTCTTCCCGACGTAGCGGAGTTTGCTGGTATGCAGGTGTGGGAGGCGAACCCCCATATCATCGAGCTCCTACAAAAACGGGGAGCATTGTTGGGGGTGGAAAAGATCAGCCACAGCTACCCGCATTGCTGGCGGTGCAAGCAGCCGGTCATCTTCCGGGCTACCGAGCAGTGGTTCATCTCCATGGACCATAATGACTTGCGGGGCCAGGCCCTGAAGGCCATTGATCAGGTGACCTGGGTGCCGCGTTGGGGGCGGGAGCGCATCCATGGCATGGTCGAAAATCGCCCGGACTGGTGTATCTCCCGACAGCGGGCCTGGGGAGTGCCGATCATCGCCTTTCATTGCCAGAATTGCGGTCAGATTTTGCTTAACCAGGAGATCATTGATAATATCATCGACTTGGTCGGCCGCGAGGGGGCCGATGCCTGGTTTAAGCGCGAGGCCGCAGATTTGCTGCCCGCCGGGAGCCGTTGCCCCCAGTGCGGCGGCACCGAATTCCACAAAGAAAGCGATATCCTGGATGTCTGGTTCGATTCCGGGGTCAGTTTTGCCGCGGTGCTGGAGACCAATCCGGGGCTGCGGTTTCCGGCTGACCTTTATCTGGAAGGCTCGGATCAACATCGCGGTTGGTTCCACAGCGCCCTGTTGACCGCGGTGGCCACCCGCGGTCAGGCCCCCTATCGGGGGGTGTTAACCCACGGTTTTGCAGTAGATGGCGAAGGCAAGAAGATGGCCAAATCCCTGGGCAATGTCATTGCCCCCCAGGATGTGATCCAGCGCTTTGGCGCGGAAATCCTGCGACTCTGGGTGGCGGCCGAGGATTATCGCGATGATGTGCGGCTCTCCGATCCGATTCTCAAACAGCTCACCGAGGCCTACCGCCGGATCCGCAACACGGCCCGGTTTTTGCTGGGTAACTTATATGATTTTGACCCCGGCCGGGATCTAGTGCCGGCGGCCGCGCGGGAAGAATTAGACCGCCTGGCCCTGTCCTGGCTGGCGCAGCTCATAGGGCGGGTGCGGGAGGCCTATGACCGCTTTGAATTTCACCGGGCCTACCATCGCCTGCATCAGTTCTGTGCCGTAGAACTGTCTGCCCTATATCTGGATATTCTCAAAGATCGACTCTATGTGTCGCGGGCCGATTCTCCGGCCCGACGCAGCGCCCAGAGCACCTTGTATGACCTGCTTACCAGTCTCATCCGGCTGATGGCCCCGATCCTGTCTTTTACCGCCGAGGAAATTTGGGGTTATCTGCCCGGCAGCGGCCGGGAGGCCAGCGTCCATCTGGCGGCCTTCCCCGAGCCCCCGCCCGGATATCCGGACGAGGTGTTGTTGAGCAAATGGGAGATTTTGCTTAAGGTCAGAGGAGAGATTTATCGCGCCCTGGAGGAGGCCCGGCGGGTGAAGCTGATCGGTAACTCCCTGGAGGCCCGAGTGACCCTGAGGGCGACTGGTTCCCTCTACGACCAGCTTCAGACTCACATTCCGGAACTGCTGACCCTGACCATGGTTTCAGAGCTGGAGGTCCGGCCCGAGGCTTTATCTGGTCTGGAAAGTAAAGAAATTCCTGGACTTAGTATGAAGGTGGAAAAGGCTCTGGGGCAGAAGTGCGAACGCTGTTGGTATTATTCCCGGACTACCGGCGAGGACCCCGATCATCCCACCCTCTGCGCTCGCTGTCGCCAGGTGCTGGAGGTCTGAGAATGGCCCCTGCCCAAAGATCGATCTCTCCTAAGTATCGCCTCCTGCTGCTGATCGTTCCCTTGGGACTGGTACTCGATCAGCTCAGCAAGGCCATAATAAGCCTGTCTTTGCCGCGCTATGCGACCATTGTGGTTATTCCCCAGTTCTTTAATCTGGTGCATGTCCACAACCGCGGGGCGGCCTTTGGACTGCTGTCCAACTGGCCGGAGGCCTTTACCAGTATATTTTTTATCTGTACCACCCTGATCGTGTTGGCCGTCCTTGGTTACCTGTTTTATCGGCTGCCCGACACCGAGGCGCTATCCGCCAGTGGCTATGCTCTGATCATGGCAGGCGCTTTAGGCAATCTGATCGACCGCTTGCGTTTAGGAGAAGTTATTGATTTTTTAGATTTTTATATTGGCCAATATCACTGGCCCGCCTTTAATGTGGCGGACAGTCTGATCTGCGTAGGGGCCGGGCTGCTGTTTTTGGCCATTTGGGGCGCGGAGGAAGCTAACAATGCATCCCATACTGTTTAAATTAGGGCCGGTGTCGATCTTCACGTATGGCTTTTGCCTGGCCCTGGCCTTCCTGTTGGGTATTGGCATGGCCGGTCGGGAGGCCAAACGCCTGGGCGTCCGGGTCGAGCAGATTTATGATTTATGCTTCTGGATTGTGGTGGCCGCCCTGGTCGGCTCTCGACTGTTGCACATCTTAATGTCACCCACGTATTTCCTGGATAATCCCCTGGAAATGATCAAGCTCTGGAAAGGCGGCCTGGCCTTCCAGGGCGGGGTAATCCTGGCGGTGATCGTGTCTATCGTTTATATGCGGCGCCATCAGATGCCGATCTTGGGAACCTTTGATATCCTGGCGGTCGGCGCGCCCTTGGGGCAGGCGATCGGCCGTATCGGCTGCTTCATGGCCGGCTGCTGTTATGGCCGCCCCTGCGATTTTTTCTGGTGTGTGACCTTTACCGACCCCCAGACTTTAGCACCTCAGGGGATCCCCGTTCACCCCACCCAGCTTTACGAATCGCTGCTGGCCTTTGGTAATTTTGCTCTTATCTTGTGGCTGCGGAAGCGGAAGAGTTTTGATGGCCAGTTGACCTGCGCTTATCTGGCCTTAGCCGGGCTGATCCGCTTTGCGGTGGAATTCTTCCGCGGTGATTTTCGCGGTCCGGTGATCGTGGCCGGGATGCCGCTGACCCAGGTCATTGCCCTGCTGCTGGCCGTCGGCTTTGGGGGCTGGCTCTTATGGCGTTACTGGCAGCTGCGTTCCGGAAAAGGATCTTATTTACACACCAGAACCTGACCTTAAACCCCGGCCCGATCCTCAGGAGGTTATGTTGCAGCTTAAACGTTGGCTTACCGCGTTGATCGGCATTCCGATCCTGCTCCTCATCCTCCTGAAAGGGTCCCGGCTCAGTTTTGCCCTGCTCATACTGGCGGTCAGCGGCCTGGCCCACTGGGAGTATCTGGCCCTGGCCCTGCCTAACATCGAATGGCCCCAGCAGGTTCTGGGATTGGGGCTGGGGTTGCTGTTGACCTGGAGTTTTTGCGCCTTTCACCAGAGTTGGCCGATATTTCTGCTCATCCTCAGCCTGTTCGTCTATTTCCTGTTCTATCTGCTCAATTTCGAATACTCTCCAGGTCTCTTGGCGGAATTGGGACTGAGTTGTCTGGGGCTGGTATATGTCCCTTTTCTGCTCGGCCATTTTATCTGGCTGCGGGTATTACCGGATGGCCAATATTGGGTGTTGTGGCTGCTTTTAGTGATCTTTGCCGACGATACCGGGGCTTTTTACACGGGCCGCTGGTTCGGCCAACGCAAACTTTACCCGGCGGTCAGCCCCGGCAAAACCATGATGGGCTCCCTGGGGGGGCTGCTCGCCAGCCTGGTAGTCGGGGTGGCCGTGGGCCGCTGGCTTCTGAACGGTATCAATATCCCCACCCTGTTCGGACTGGCGCTCATTCTGGCCTTAATCGGGCAATTAGGGGATTTGTTTGTTTCGATGCTCAAACGGCGGGCCCAGATCAAAGACACCGGCAGCTTACTGCCCGGCCACGGCGGACTGCTGGACCGTCTGGACAGCCTGCTGTTCGCCGCCGCGGGAGTCTATTATATCAAGCTGTTTTTCCTGATGAAGCACGCCATCTGCTATTTTTAACTGCACCAGGAAAACAGTATAATATAAAGTAGCATAAGATCGGTGGAACAGGTTTCCAACCTGTTCCAGGTTTAGCTGAGGTAAAATGAAAAAAAAACTAGCCATCCTGGGGTCAACCGGGTCCATCGGCCGCAATGCCCTGGCGGTAGTGGCCCAACACCCGGAAGAATTTGCAGTACTCGGTCTGGGGGCCGGGAAAAATGTCCGGTTGTTAGCGGAGCAGATCAGCCGGTTCCGGCCCGCCCGGGTCTCAGTCCAGGATGCTGATAGCGCCGCAGCCCTGGCCGAACTTTTGCCTGACAAAAATGGCCTGGAAATCCTGGTAGGCACCGCGGGGGCCGTGGCCCTGGCCACTGATCCGCAAAACCACCTGGTGGTCTCGGCCATGGTGGGCGCGGTCGGCCTGCAACCGACCCTGGCGGCGCTGGAGCATGGCATCCCGGTGGCCCTGGCCAACAAAGAGACCCTGGTGATGGCCGGCCCCCTGGTGATGGCCGCAGCCCGGCGGCAAGGATTAACGATCATCCCGATTGACAGCGAACATAGTGCCATTTTTCAATCCCTGCAGGGACATCGGCCCCAGGATATCCGGCGTCTATGGTTGACCGCCTCGGGCGGCCCGTTCTTACGCCACTCCTGGGAGCAGTTGGCGACCGTCACTCCGGCGCAGGCCCTGAATCATCCCAATTGGAGTATGGGTCCCAAGATCACCGTTGATTCCGCCACCATGATGAATAAGGGGTTGGAGGTAATCGAAGCCAGTGTGCTGTTCCAGTTGCCCCCGGAACGTATTGCCGTCCACATCCATCCCCAGAGTATCATTCATTCCCTGGTGGAGTATATCGACGGCTCGGTGATTGCCCAATTGGGGATCCCGGATATGCGGGTGCCGATCGCTTATGCCCTGGCCTATCCGCGGCGGTTGCCGCTAGATTTGCCACCTCTGGATCTGTTTCAAGTCGGGCAACTCACCTTTGAACCCCCGGATCTGGAGCGGTTTCCGAGTTTAGGCCTGGCCTTTGCCGCAGCCCGCACCGGGGGCACCGCGCCGGCCGTGCTTAATGCGGCTAACGAAGTGGCGGTCGCGGCGTTTCTGGCGGAAAAGTTGCCCTTCCTGGAGATTTACCAGATTATCGCCCAGACCCTAAAGGCCCATCAGGCGGAAGCCTTAACTTCCCTGGACCAGGTTTTAAATGTAGATCGCTGGGCCCGAAAGTTTGCTCATAACTTAATATCACCACCATCAGGGGCCGACGCCTTAATTTGCACCCCTGAGGTG
>JAQVHY010000028.1 GCA_028695935.1 Desulfobacca sp. | reverse complement strand
GTCCAGAAAGGCGGCATGAAGGGCTATCTCTATGGCGGCATCGATAACCTTTTCGGCGAATACTACGAAGAAGCCGCCGGGTTCCCCTTGCCGACGCAGACCGTGTACGGCGGGGTGCAGTTACGGTATTAGTTTTAGTTGATAGTTTTAGTTGATAGTTGGACGCGCCCGGTTCCCAAGCTCAGCTCCGTACCTGGTTCCCAAGTTGTACTTGGGAACCATAATATGATCATCAAAGGCAAAGGAAAAAATAATGATCTTAAACCCTTGCAAAAGAGAATCAATCATGCCGCTACCGGTGGCGTTTATTTCGACCCTCAGTGTGGATGGCATTCGCAACATTGCTCCCTATTCCTGTGTGATGCCGGTGTTGCGACCCCTGGATCTGGTCTGTATAGCCTCGGCCCATCGACGGGACACCCTGAATAATATTCGTGCTACCCGCGAATTTGTGTTAAACTTTCCTGGGGTGGAGCTGGCCGATAAAGTAATCCCGACGGCGCGCTATACGCCGCCGGAAGTGGACGAATTTGAGGTGGCGGGCTTGACGGCCAAACCCTCGGTGCAAATCAAGGCCCCCGGAATCATGGGCTGTTACGCCTGGATGGAATGCCAATTATATCAAGCCTACACTGAGGACCAATATGTGCTGATCATGGGAAAAGTCGTCCAGCTGGAGGTCGAAGATGAGGCATATCTGCCCGACGGCTCCCTGGATGTCAAAAAGGCCCGGCCCCTGATGATGACCGGCAGTAATACCGGGATGAAATTTTGTACCGTCATAGAGGTCGATAAGTTTGAACTCTATGGCTCAATGTTCCCTAATGGCAAGGATCCCTTGGCTCATAAATATGAAGGTTAATGGTTAAAGAAATTATTCCTAAGGGGGTAGAATTAAAATTAGCTTCATTCCCCAAAAGACGAATCTAAACTAAATCAGGAGACATGATAACATGCATGAATTTGCGGCGGCCCGCGGGCCCATTGAAGCGATGATTCGCAGCGGCGATTTGGAAGGCTTACTGCGCCATGTCGAGACCATCCACGGCCATGTCTGTCCCGGCGTGGCCTGGGGGATTCAGGCCGGACATTATGCCATGACCACCTTGAACCGGAAAAATACCGGCATGGAAGAGGTAGTGGCGATTGTGGAATGCAATAATTGTTTTAGCGATGGCATCCAGACCGTTACCGGCTGCACCTTCGGTAACAACGCCCTGATTTTCAAAGACCTGGGTAAAACCGCGGTAACCGTGGCCCGCCGTGACGACGGCTTTGCGGTGCGGTTAGTGGTCAAACCGAATTTCCGGCAGCGGCTGTTCGAGAAATACCCGGCCGCGGGGCCGTTGTTTAAAAAAGTAGTAGTGGACCGTCAGGGCAACGAGGAAGACCATCACCGGCTGGATCATCTGTGGCACGCCATGGCCAAAAAAGAATTGCAGACCCCCCTGGAAGAGCAATTTGATATCGAACATCTGACCATCAATATGCCGGCCTATGCCCGCATCTTTGCTTCAGTGTGCTGTAGCATCTGCGGTGAGGAGATCATGGAGACCCGGGTCTGTATGCGGGATGGCCAGCCTACCTGTCTGGCCTGTGCCAAAGAGCATTATTTTATTCTCACCGGCAACGGCATAACCCTTACCCGGGAGTAATAGGAAGCTGAAAAGGTGCTGATCGCGGCTGGGCCTGACCCAAGCGGCTGGGCCCGACCCAAGCGGCCGGGCCGCAGTCGCACCTCCACGCCCAACTCCGCCAGGCAACGGGTACTGTCCTACCTACTCTCATCAGACCCTCAACCTTAAACCTTGAACTTTGAACTTTGGGATAAGGCTTGACAGCCACTAGTGATTTTTGTTAATCTAGCTTAAAAGTTATTGGAATTACAGTCGTTTGAAACCTAGTGAATCGGTAACCGCGTTGACCAACAGCAAAGTCAAAATCCTGGTTATTGATGATGAAAAGGCCATGCGGGATGCCTGCTTCCAAATCCTCTCCCGGCTCGGTCACGAGGTCGATCTGGCTCCCAACGGCCGTCAAGGCCTGGCCCAGTTAGAGAAGTACTCTTATGATTTGATTCTGCTCGACCTGGTCATGCCCGACATGAATGGTTTGGAAGTACTCAAAAAAATCAGAACCCTGGATCCCGAGGCCTTGGTAACCATTATCACCGGCTATGGCAGCATCCAATCCGCAGTGGAATCGATGAAGACCGGGGCCTTCGATTTTTTGCCCAAGCCCTTTGCTCCGGATGACTTACGCCTATCGGTCAAACGGGCCTTGGAAAAACGCCGTCTGGATCTGGAAAACCTTTATCTGCGCTCCGAATTGAAGCGCAAAGATGAGCGCGGCCGGATCGTCTTTCAGAGTGACAGCATGGGCCGGATCATGGATATGGTCGAACGGGTCGCACCCAGCGACAGCACCGTGCTGATTACCGGGGAATCGGGAACCGGCAAGGGGTTGGTGGCCAGCAAAATCCATCGCTTGAGTGCGCGCCAACGTCGGCCGTTTGTCACCGTGGATTGTGGCACCCTGGTGGAAACCCTGTTCGAAAGCGAACTTTTTGGCCATGTCAAAGGTTCTTTTACCGGGGCCGACGCCAATAAGATCGGCAAATTCGAACTGGCCCAGAACGGTACCCTATTCTTTGACGAAGTCAGCAATATCAGTCTGGAGGTGCAGGCCAAGCTGTTGCGTGCCGTAGAGGAACGCAAGATCTCCAAGGTAGGCAGTCACCGGGTAATTAATGTCGATGTTCGCATTATCGCCGCGACCAATCAAGATTTAGCCCTGGCTATTAAAGAAGGCAACTTTCGCGAGGACCTGTTTTACCGGCTTAACGTGGTGTCCATTCATCTGCCGCCGCTCAGAGATCGCAAAGAAGATATCCCCTTGTTAGTCCACAGTTTTTTGGAAAAATATAACCAGCGTCTCAAGAAACAGGTGCGGGGGATTTCCGAAGAGGCCATGGACCTGCTGATGCAACATGACTGGCCGGGTAATGTCCGGGAATTGGAAAATATTATTGAACGCCTGGTGGTACTGAGCACCGGATTTTATTTGGAGCCTTCGGATCTGGCCTTTTCAGGGGCGGTGCTTTCTGGAGCGCCCCAGAAAAAGGCTACCAGTCTCCGGGACCTGGAGCGAGCACATATCATTGAGATGTTGCACCGCTTTGACGGGCACAAAAGAGAGACCGCCGAAGCCTTGGGAATTGACCGCAAGACCTTGCGTGAGAAGCTCAAACGTTATCATATTGAATAATCACCACCGCCGCTGAGTTAACACGTGGGTTCCCCCCTAACTCCGGCCCCCCCCGAACTCCGGGATCACTTCCGCCCTACCCTGGTGCTGTTCTACGGCGCTGCCGCTCTGGCCGCACAAGTACTGCTGTTACGGGAATTTTTAGTCTTGGCCCAGGGCAATGAATTGCAGTTGGGATTGGGTCTGTGGGCCTGGCTGTGGTGGACCGGCTTGGGAAGTTGGGCGGGCGGACATCTGGCCTCCTCCCGGTCGGTCTCACCTGCCACTCTGGCCGGGTTATTGGCGGTCTTGGGGTTTATGTTACCGGCCACGGTGTTTTTAACCCGTATCATCCCTACCCTGCTGCAGTTGCCGGCCGGGCAAGTACTGTCGCCCCTGAAGGCCGGTCTCCTGTTCCTGGTCTTGCTGGCACCCTTTTGCCTGGTTTCCGGACTCTTCTTCCCCCTGGCCTGTCAGGGGCTAAGAGGTTCCCAGACCTGGGGCACGGTCGGCCGGGTTTACTTTCTGGATACCTTGGGCGCGGCAGTGGGGATGGGCTTCTTACAATTCTTGCTGATCGCCGGCTATCCCAGTCTGGCACTGGCCCTGGGTCTGGGTCTGATCTTAAATCTGTTGGCCATCCTGCCGCCCGCCGCGCCCCAGTCGAAGCCGCGCTGGGTAATTACCGGGTTGAGCCTGTTGGTGCTGGGCGGGTTGTTGAGCCAGAACTGGCAGTTGGAAGCCCTGAGCCGCCGCGGGCAGTGGCCCCAACAGAGTTTGCTGGCAATTCAAGAAAGCCCCTATGGCCTGCTTAGCGCCACGCGCACTGCCCAACAGGTCAATTTCTTTGAAAATCATTTGTGGTACTTCAGCTACCCGGACCCGTTAAACGCTGAGGCCAATGTGCAATACGGCCTGTTGCAACACCCCCAACCCCAGCGGGTGTTATTGATCGGCGGCGGCATGGGTGGCGCGGTGGCTCAGATTCTCCAGACCCCGGGCCTCACGGCCCTGGATTATGTTGAGTTAGATCCGCGTCTCATTGGTCTGGCCCAGCGGGTGTTGCCCCAGGACGCGACTCAGAGCCTCCGAGACCCCCGGGTACGGCTAATTCATCAGGACGGTCGGCGCTTTATCAAATATACCGATTCCACCTACGATTTAATTCTGCTCTGCCTGCCGGAACCCAAGAATGCCTTACTCAACCGGTTCTACACCCGGGAATTTTTTCAAGAGGTCAAAGCGCGATTGCAGCCCGCGGGCGTGTTCAGTTTCGGCCTCAGCGGCGGCGAGGTCAGCCTCAGTCCCTGGCGGGCCCAATATCTGGCCCTGGCTTACCATACCTTGCAGCAGGTCTTCCCCGAAGTTCGGGTGTTCCCCGGTCTGACCGTGCGTTTCTTCGCCAGTCCCCAGCCGGGGCTACTGGTAAGCGATCCCGCGGTCCTGCTCTCCCGCCTTCAGACCCGCGGGCTTAAATTGTATTATGTTCAGGAATATTATCTCTATGATGAGCTCTCACCCAGCCGGCAGTCCTATGTGCAACAGATCCTGGCACAGACCGAAACCGGCATCAATACGGATTTATTCCCCCGATGTTATTATTATGACCTAATCCTGAGTTGGACCGAAGAGGTGGCGGGGGTTAGAAATCTGCTTCTGAAGCTCGGCCCCCTGCCCTTCTGGTTGTTCCCGGCCGCCGTGGTGCTGGTGACCATATGGTTATGGTGGCGGTGGCGACGGCCCCAAACCACGGGCACTGGCGACCTGACCAAGCAACGCCCCGGACCCTATCTCTATAATGTCCTGATCATGGGGTTAAGTGCCATGGCCTTGGAGATTACTTTGATTATCTTATTCCAGATTCAATTAGGTTTTCTTTACGGCCAGTTAGGTCTGCTGATGGCCGCCTTTATGTTGGGCATGGGAATCGGCTCCGGCCTGACCCCGCGCCTGATCTCCGATCAGATCGGGGCCTGGCGTTTATCGCTGATTTTTCAGGGCGCTCTGGTTCTCCTGGCCGGAGCACTAGGCCTAGTATTGCCGCATCTTTTGGAGCTACCCTGGCTGAATTGGGAAGGTTATGCACAGGCCTGCTTTGCCCTGATATTGGGAGGTGTGGGCTTCCTGGCCGGAGGGATCTTTGCCAGTCAGGCGGAACTCCTACAGCAATCCGGGACTAAGCTGGCGATCAGCGCCGGTGTGCTGTATGCCCTAGATCTAGTGGGTGCGACACTGGGCACCCTGGGAATGAGCCTGGTGGCGCTGCCCCTCTGGGGTTTGCGCCAGACCTTGCTGCTCTTAGCCGTCCTTAGCTTGTCGGCGTTGTTTATCCTGTTTAAAACCGGGAGGCCGATTGGCGAGCCACGCCGACCAGAGCAACTTTTTCCCTTAAATTGCCCAGAGAAGCGGTGAATTTTTCCGGATCGGCAATTATCAGGTGCGGTAAAATTATCAAGCCCAGAAAATGAAGGGCCTCGGAAGGGACGCAGGCCTTAAAATCGTCGCTAGAGCTTCGAAAATTGAGTTAGGTTAAGTGGCGGGCATAAAAATTGCTAATCTTTTGCTCAGGAGATGACCATGCCTAGCTTAGATTCTTCCCCATTAGTCCCGGTGGCGCTGATCCCCGATACTGATGCCTGTGCCAGGTACCATGACCTCCAGGACCTGGCCGGAACCACTAAATTTGTCAATCTGTTGGAGGCCACCTTGGCAAATCAGGCGGCCTCGGCTCCGCAATCTCCCGCGATGGCACCAACGGCGCGTTATGTGGTGCAGGAGGGCGATAATCTCTACACTATTTGCCAGAAATTAGGTATCTCTGACCATCACACTCTGGCTCGCGCCAATGGCCTGGATAATCCCGATCTATTAAAAATAGGACAGGTGCTGAAGCTCCCCAGTCAGCCACAGGCTGGCCCGTCGCCAACTTCTTACCAACCACCGGTCCGATTGGCAAACCAGCCTAAAGATACCAATGCCTCCTCCCAAGTTTGCCAATACGTGGTCCAACCCGGTGATACCCTTGCTAAAATTAGCCGTGACGTCGGCATCCAGAACCCGTTGGCCTTAGCTAGCCTTAATCAATTATCAGACCCGGATCATCTAGCGATCGGCCAGGTATTAAAACTGCCCGGCGCCACAGAGACGAACCCGGAGCAGGCTTGCCACCGCGCCCCGTCCTCTCTAACCAACCCGCCGCTGCCGCTTCCTAAGCCCCGACCTCAGCCCGGCGGGCAAATAGTGGTTGCTAGTTGGTACGGCAGCCAACATCATGGCCAATTAATGGCGAATGGCCAACCATTTAATATGTTTGCCGATACGGTGGCGCATCGCTCATTGCCCCTGGGCACCGAGGTCCGTCTGACTAACCCCCGAAATAACCGGGAAATAACCGCGACGGTTACTGATCGCGGCCCCTATATCAAGGGTCGGGATCTTGATGTCTCTTATGGCATAGCCCGTAGATTAGGGATAGTGCGAGCCGGGGTGGCGCCGCTTAAAATGCAAAAGATTAGCAATTTAAATTTACCGGTCGGTTAAGGGCCGGCTAGCCGGTGACGGAATTCACTAACGGCGCGGGGAATCAGACGGCGGATAAAAATACCTTGGTCGTGGGCCGGGAGGGCTTGGTACTCAGCAAATCGGGGATGCTCAGGCGCCAGCAGGGGGAGCTTGACCGTTTCCGCCCCAACTGGCGGTCTGGCTCCGGCTAGGAGCTGGATGATGGGCAGATTTTCGTCCGGCACGGCGCTCACCCAGCCTAAACGGCGCATCACCTCAAACCGGGCCCGGTCCAGCAGTCCCAAAGCGAGGTCAAGAATATGCTCCTTGGCGCTGATTTCCAGGTCAGCCAGACGGAAGCGGGTGGAGTCCCCCAGACCTTGCGCGCCCATCACCAGGTCAATGAATACGAACAGGTTCTCCTCCCCCGGGGTGGCCAGGAAAAGCAGGGTCTGATCGGATAAGTCTTGGAAACGAGTCCCTGGGCCGAACTGTTCGCGAAACCGCTGCAGCCAGCTGTGAAAGCCGCGATCCGCCGCCATTTTCTGGCGAAAACGCTCTAACTCAATTACTTCACCCACTAGAGACCACTAGTTCCCAATTCTAATAAGAGGTTAAGTCTGACCAGAAGCCGGGCTAAATTTACCACTAAATTTTTAATATAGCACAATTAACACTAATACCAAGTTGTTTCCGAAAACTATTTATACCTTACGGTAGGGGCGCAATTTAGCGCGCCCTGAAGGGCTTAATAAATCAAGCCTCTAAAAAGATATCCATTCGATGGCAATTTAGCATAAGAGACTATCTATTCCGCTTGCCTTTTTACCAAAGGACTGCACTTTGCAGGTAACCAAAGCGCGGCATTGACTCTTTATGGTAAAATATTAGTATTCCTGGCGCTGGGCCACTGGAGTCTATCAGCTAGAATAAAGGTTGACGCCGCTGGTCATTCCCAGTAAAGATAAACCCAGACTGTTGCCCCTGGGAGGTCACGGAGATCATGCTCAAGAGTATATGGTTTAATTTCTGGTTATTTGTTTTAACTATCGTCGCCGGCACGGTGGCCATTATGTTATCGTTGCATGACCGGCAGGGGAATCGGGTTCATGAAGTCGGCCGCTGGTGGGGCAAAACGCTGTTAAGGATTGCCGGTGTTTCCGTCGCCATCCAGGGTCTGGAGCATCTGTCAGCCGATCAGGCCTATATTTTCGCGGCCAATCATCAGAGTCAGTTTGATATCTTCGTACTTCAGGCCTATTTGCCCGGTCAGTTCCGCTGGCTGGCCAAGGTTGAGCTTTTTCACATCCCCATCTTTGGACAGGCCCTGCGGCGGATGGGAAGTCTGCCGATCGATCGGAGTAATCGACAGGCGGCCATCAGAAGTCTGGATCAGGCCGCGGCCAAGGTCCAGGCCGGGACTTCCATTATCATCTTTCCCGAGGGCACCCGCGGAGCCACCGGGCAATTGTTGCCTTTTAAAAAAGGCGGATTTGCCCTGGCCATCAAATCCGGCCAGCCGATCATGCCAGTCAGTATTAGCGGCACCCGTTTCATCCAACCCCGGGGGGTGCTCGGTATCCATCCCGGTCCGGTTAAGGTAGTGTTGGGACCTCCCTTAGAAACCTCTAATTATACCCTTAACCGTAAGCAGGAATTAATGGCAGAGTTGCGGGCGGCCATTGAGAAAAACTATGACCCTGATTTTCCCTATGGCCCGGCCCCTACCAAGCCAGGGACCTGAATCGATGTCCCTTCCCCCACAAATTCCTGACCCGGAAACTCCCTGGATAGATATAGTTTTTCTGGGTGGTCTGGGCGAAATCGGCCTCAATATGATGGTGTTTGAAAGCGCCGAGAGCCTGATCATCATCGACGCCGGTATCATGTTCCCGGAAGACTACATGTTGGGCATTGATGTGGTCATCCCGGACTTTTCCTATATTCGGGAACGCGGCCCCAAGGTTGCGGCCCTGGTCCTGACCCACGGCCATGAGGACCATATCGGCGCCGTGCCTTTTCTCCTGAAAGAGATGCCGATGCCGGTTTATGGCACTCCCCTGACCCTGGAATTGCTCAAAGAAAAACTTAAAGAACACCGATTATTAGAGCAGGCCGAGCTGCGGCTGATCCAGCCGCGCCAAAGGTTGGCGATCGGACCGTTTGAGTTTGACTTTATTCGAGTCGCCCACAGCATCGTCGATGGCGTCGGCTTTGCCCTGGCCACCCCGGTAGGGACGTTCATCCATTCCGGCGATTTCAAGATCGATCAGACCCCCATGAGCGGAGAGGTCACCGATCTCAACCGGTTTGCGGGATACGGTGAAAAGGGCGTCCTGGCCCTGTTGTCGGATTCAACTAATGCCGAGCGGCCCGGTTACACCATGTCGGAGCGCGATATTGGCGAGACCCTGGAAAATCTGTTTCGGGAGGCCTCAGGCCGGATAATCATTGCGGTCTTCGCTTCCCATATCCCCCGCTTGCAACAGATTGTCCAGCTCGCGGCTAAATTTGACCGCAAACTGCTCTTTAACGGCAAGAGCATGACTATTAATGTGCGGATCGCCAAGGAACTGGGTTATCTCAAGATCCCCCCCGAACAGGAGATCTCGGTCAGCCAGCTCAAGCACCTGCCGGATGCGGAAGTGGTGATCGTCACTACCGGCAGCCAGGGCGAACCCATGTCGGCTCTGGCCCGCATTGCCCTGGATTCCCATAAACATATCCACATCAAGGCCGGAGACCTGGTGATCCTGTCCTCCAAATTCATCCCCGGCAATGAGAAGGCCATCAGCACCGTTATAAACAATCTATACCGGCTGGGAGCCGAAGTAGTCTATGAGGAAGTGGCTGATATCCATGTCTCCGGGCACGCCTCCCAGGAGGAATTGAAACTGCTCATCAACCTCACCAAGCCGCAGTATTTTATCCCCATTCATGGAGAATTGCGCCATCTGATCAAACATACCCAGATAGCCCAATGCCTGGGGATCGCGGCAGAGCGGGTGCTATTGGCCCACAATGGCAGCCGGTTGCGATTTACGGCCGGCAGCGGCCGGGTGGTAGATCAAGTGGAAGTCGGCCGGGTGTTTGTCGATGGCAAAGGGGTGGGCGACGTCAGCCAGATTGTGCTGCGCGACCGCCGCCACCTGGCGGAAGATGGTTTGGTCATTGCCTTGGTGGCCGTTGATGCCCAGGAAGGGAAAATCATCTCCGGTCCGGATCTGGTCTCACGAGGCTTTGTCTTTGAAGAGGAACAGACCCCGATGCTGAACACGGCGCGGGAGATTATTCAGGAAATCGTCTCCCGGGCCTTAACCGAGCCGACCCAGGATTGGCTGGAAATCCAGATCCAAATCGGTAAAGCGCTGCGCAAGTATTTCTTCAAACTCCTGGAACGACGGCCGATGATTCTGCCTCTGGTGTTGACCTTATAATACAGTTTTCGGTTTTCGGTTTTCGGTTAAAACCAAAATTCTCCATGCTATTCAAAGTAAACTTGTGACGGAATTCGAATCACCCAGTTTTAGGCCGATGCCCGCTCCTGAGGTTGCGGGTTTTGGACTTGGGACCTATTGACAAAGTCGGGTTAGCACATTAATATTTAAAAATAAGAAAACCTTAACCAACAAGCGTAACAGGTAGTTGTTGACTGGCAAATGGAGGTTAATCCGTGAGCAATCAGATAAGAACGGTTCTGTTGTTAGGAGCCTTAACCGGCCTGATCCTGTTTATGGGTCAAGTCATTGGTGGGAAAAGCGGGGTCAAGATTGCCTTGATCCTGGCGTTAGCCATGAATTTTTTCAGTTACTGGTATTCGGACAAGATTGTGTTGCGCCTTTATGGGGCCCAAGAGGTCAGTCCCCAGGAAGCCCCTCAACTGCATGCCATGGTGGGGGAATTGGCCCGAGAAGCACAGGTGCCGATGCCCAAGGTCTATGTTGTGCCGACCGATACCCCCAACGCCTTTGCTACCGGTCGGAACCCGTCACATGCCGCGGTGGCGGTCACCAATGGCATCCTAAAAATCCTGTCGCCCACTGAACTAAAGGGGGTTTTGGCCCATGAAATGGGACATGTTAAAAATCGGGATATTTTAATCCAGACGGTTGCCGCGACCTTGGGCGGCGCGATTACCTATCTGGCTTACATGGGTCAGTGGGCGGCTATTTTTGGCGGTCGGGATGACGAAGACGGCGGCAGTGCCTTGGGAGCGCTGTTTATGGCTATCCTGGCACCGATTGCCGCCATGCTCATTCAGATGGCCATCTCCCGCTCCCGGGAATACCTGGCCGACGCCACCGGAGCGCGACTGTGCCACAATCCCCAAGCCCTGGCCAGCGCCCTGGAAAAGTTGGCTTATGGCAATCAGCGGATTCCCATGGACGCCAACCCCAGCACCGCGCATATGTTCATCGTCAATCCGCTGACCGGCGGCGGACTGATGAGCTGGTTCAGTACTCACCCGCCGATTGAGGAACGAGTGGCGCGGCTACGGGCCATGCGTAGTTATTAAGACCTTTAAACCGCACTGGGGCAGAAATGAAAGGGTCATTTGCCGCGGCGCAGATGGCCCTTTTTAACAGTTTTCGGTTTTCGGTTTTCGGTGGGAAATTGTATGAGAGTACAAATCCGCGCAGCATTTGACACCGATATGCCAGCCATTTTGGATGTTGTCCTGTCTGCTTTTGGCAACGAACAAGGGCAAGAAATCGCAGATCTTATCATCGACTTATTGAAAGATCGCAGTGCGCAGCCAGTGATATCGCTTGTTGCCACTGCCAATGATCGTGTTGTTGGCCATGTCCTGTTTACGCGCACGCGGCTCAAGCAATCTCTCCAAATTTTTTCGTCGGCCATTCTGGCCCCGTTATCGGTGCATGCAAATTACCAAAATCAAGGAATTGGGGGGCAACTAATCCGGGGTGGGCTCAACCAGTTGAAGGCAATGGGCGTCGGCTTGGTTTTTGTCCTCGGCCATCCTGGCTATTACCCCAAGTATGGCTTTGTCCCGGCCGGAACACGAGGGTTCGAGGCCCCCTATCCGATTCCGCCGGAGCATGCTGACGCCTGGATGGTTCAGGAACTGCAACCGGGGATGATTGGGAGTGTTCTGGGGCAGGTGGAATGCGCTGACACGCTCAATGATCCCAAACATTGGCGAGAATGACATGGAACGCGCTATCCGGAGGGAAATCCTCAGACCCCAACAAAGGTCTCTTCCTCAGTTAACCCTATTCAATCTTAATACCGTCTAACAATCGATGGTCATGCAAGGAACTTGCCGGACACTACTGAAGAGATTACTAAGTTGATTTCGTTGCTTGTGGTATGTGAAAGCAGAAATGGCGTCATGCCCGATTATTAGATAAACGCAAATAACTTGTTATTTTAAAGCCTTACTTAGGTTATTTATGTTAACAGAAAACTGAAAACTGAAAACCGAAGACTTTATGTGGGGTTTTTAAGGTGCCGAGACGTTCATTAATCATCCTGGGGCTGATCTGGTTTGGCTGTCTAACTCTGCCCGTTGAGGCCAAAGAAAGTCTGCTGAACCAGAGGCTCGCTGCTTATCAACAAAACCAGCACGCTAAGGCCGAAAAGTTATTAGGACAATATCTGAAAAAGCACCCTGACGCCGCGGAGGCCAGCCGCTATCGCGCCCTGGCCTTGAGCCGATTGGAGCGTGACCCTGAGGCCCTGGCCCAACTGGACCAGGCGTTGGCCCGGCATCCTCAAGATATTTCTTTACTCTTGGAACGCGGCAAACTCTTGGCCAAAATGAAGCAGAATCCCCAGGCCATTGCCGCCTTTAGCCAGGTCATTACCCTGGATCCCAAGAACGCCGAAGCCTGGAAGGAACGGGGAGCCATTCAGGCCCAAGAGGGCTGCTTTGCCGAGGCCCTTAAAAATCTTGACCAGGCCGCGGCGCTGAATCCCAAAGATGTCTGGGTTTTTAACCACCGCGGCATGGCGAAATTTTGCCAGGGGGACTACGAAGGGGCGATAGCGGATTTTACCCAGGCCATTCAACTGGGGCCGGATCTGCCCCATGCCTATTTTTTCCGTGGCAATCTCTACCTCTATCACCTGAATCAGAAAGACAAGGCCATCGCCGATTATCAGCAGGGGTGCCGTCTGGGCCACCCGTTATGCTGTAGCGAATTAGAGAAACTCCAGGTCGAACCCACCACCCCCCAAAACCAATAAAATGTGACTTAAAGTGCTGGGCTGCCAGGGGCCAGATCAGTGAGCCGTTCCGGGTGGCTGTAAATATTCATTCTCTCCCCGCGGACAAAACCGGCCAGGGTAAGCCCCCACTGTTCCGCCAGGCGGATGGCCAGATGGGTGGGGGCGGAGACCGAGGCCAGGAGGGGAATCCCGGCCCGCGCCGCCTTGAACAACATCTCATAGCTGACCCGGCCGCTCAACAGGGCAATCTTATCGGTTAGGGAAATCCCCTCCCGCAAGGCGCGGCCGATGACCTTATCCAAGGCATTATGGCGACCGACATCTTCGGCACTAAGGATAATCTCGCCCCGGACCGAGGCGACGGCGATGGCATGAGTAGCGCCCGTTTGCCGGAAAACTTCCTGTTGTTGGGGTAGCTTAGCCATCAGGGCAGTTAAAATCGGAGCCGAAATGCGTGGCTCAGAGTTGATGATCGGCAAACGGCTTGGGAGGTCGGCACTAGTTTTCTGACCGCCCCCAAGGCCTTTTAACACCGTCATCGCCAGGTCGCCCTCGGAGCCGCGGGCCTGAGCCGCGCCGGTTAGACCAACGTCTACGCAAGCCCAGGGCCGGGCTGCCTTCACATCCGCGGGATAAAACTTTATGGCCGTAATGTCTTCGATACCGTTAATAATCCCGGCGGTGAATAACCAACCCAGGGCCAGGTCCTGCTCCTGGCCGGGCAAGTATAAGAAATCTTGATAAAATTTACTATCAATCCTAATCGCCAGCAACTGTTCCGCAGCTACGGCTTCTTCTACCTCTAATAGTTGATGAGGAGAGTATTTTAGGACTTGGTTCTTAGCAATTCGGCTGGGCATGCCTGTTCTCAAAAGTTCGCGGGCAATGATCGGTAGTCAACGGGGAATTACCTTGAAAATCCCCCTAAATCCCCCTTTAAAAAAAGGACCTTAAAGGGGTTGCTCCACCTTCCCTTCTTCTAAACCAAAATAAGGGGGGTATAATTCCCCCGAGCGGTCAATTTCTGGCCACGACTGTTTCAACTAAAACCACCAACTAAAACTATCAACTTATACCCCACCTATTTTTTTCTCCCGTTTGAATTGCTTACCGGCCTCCCAGGGGGTCCCGGCATGCTCTCCCACGGTCCAGTAGTTGTTGTCGGGCATTGATAGAAGCAACGGATTAATCTTCTTGATGTCGGGTTTGCCGTCCGTCAGATATTGTTCCTCGGTGTAGGCCCCGATGATTTCGCCCAGGAAAAGTTCATTACTGGGCAGGGTTATGGTGTCAATCACCCGACATTCCAGACATAGCGGGCATTTTTTGATCATCGGGGCATTTTCCAGTTCTCCATAGAAAACCTCGAAAATATCTGATTTATCGGCCACCCGTCCGGAAACCATACCGCAATAGTCCGTCTCGGCTATCAGATCGGCACTGGGATAGTTGACGCTAAATACCCCGTTTTCTCTAATCCCCGGAGTGGTGAAATGCCGACGGTTGATCGCCACCGCCATGATCGCGGGTTTATAATTGACCCGGGCCAACCAGGCCACGGTCAAAAAATTGATCCGGCCGCCGACCATCGCGCCTACCAGGGCCATGGGCATGGGATAGGGGCTAACGTTGGTGCCGATATTAATTTTCTCCATCCTAAACGTCTCCTTTGCCGCCAGTTTGTGGTCCCGCCGACCCTGGGAGACTGGAACCGACGGGGTCATTATCCTCAGAACCATATATAAACTCTATTGTACCAATTTCTCAGTCAAATGTAACAAACTAATCAATTAACCCATTAATTGGATTGATTGGATTGATCATTTCAACAGAAAACAGAAAACCCAAAACAGAAAACTGTATTACTGCTCATCCCCAGCGCAGCTTGGTGCGCAAAATTTCAAAATAGCTTTTTGAGGGTGATTTCACCAGCCGGATGGACCGGGCGGCTTTGCGAATCTCCACCCGATCCTGGGGTTGCAGAGCCAACCCGATCTGGCCGTCAAAAGTAACATAAACATCCCGGCTTTTGGCATCCATGGTGACCGTGATGGTTACCTGGTCAGGTAGAATAATGGGCCGGTTGGTCAGGGCAAAAGGACAGATGGGAATCAGCGTAATCGTCTTCAGGGTCGGATAGACAATCGGCCCGCCGGCCGCCAGGGTGTAGGCCGTGGAGCCGGTGGGAGTGGAGACAATCAGGCCATCGGCCCGATAAGTGGTTAAATACTGATCGTCAATGAAGGTATCCAACTCCACGATCCGGGCCAGCGCGCCTTTATTGATCACCACATCATTGAGGACACACTGTTGCTCTAGCTTTTTCCCGGCCCGGATGACGGTGGCGGCCAGCAACATGCGCTTTTCAATGACAAAATCGTGCGCTAGGACCTGTTCCATGACCGGATAGAGCTCTTGCAGGGCAATTTCGGTGATGAACCCCAGACCGCCGACATTGACCCCTAGAATGGGGATACCTTGCTGGCCATAATGCCGGGCGGCGCTGAGCAAGGTGCCGTCGCCCCCCAAGACCACGATTAACTCGGTGTCGGGTGTTAGACTGGGAATGGCGGGCTCAGGTTCGTTTTCGAATAACAGAGCCTGGCGCCCACGGGCCGCCAGCCAGCTCTGCAACTCCGCCCCGGCCTGATAGGCATCAGACTTATGTTTTTTAGTGATAATGGCCAGTTGTTGAATCATCGACTCAGCTTTGCTCAGATAGTAATTGTAACCAACTTTAACCGGATCAACATTCGAGATCCACGATAGTTACTGGTGATAACTTTTATGACCGCATCACCGTTGACAAATATCACAGTTTCTTATATTTATCAATCTCGTATTCTAGACCAGATTAAGGAGAATAAAGAAAGTGGTTTTGGCAAAACGCATCGGGCAGATTAAACCCTCCCCCACCTTAGCGATTGACACCAAATGCAAGGCCCTGGCCGCCCAAGGCGTGGATATCGTTAACTTTGGCATTGGGGAACCGGACTTTGACACCCCTGATAATATCCGCCAGGCCGCCATTCAGGCCATCCGGGAGGGGTTCACCCGCTATACCGCGGTCGGCGGTATCCCTGATTTAAAAGAGGCCATTATCCAAAAATTTAAAGCGGATAATAACCTGGATTACCGGCCCGAGGAGATCGTGGTGTCCTGCGGCGGCAAACATTCGCTCTATAACCTGTTCCAGGTCCTGTTTGAACGGGGCGACGAGGTCATGGTCCCCGCTCCTTATTGGGTGTCCTATCCACCCATGCTGCTGTTGGCCGAGGCCGTGCCGGTAATCGTCGCCACCCCGGAGGACAACGGCTTTAAACTTACCCCGGAAAGGTTACGGGAATGCCTGACGCCCCGCACCAAAGGCTTGATCCTGAATAGCCCCTCCAATCCTACCGGTTCGGTTTATACCCGGCAGGAACTGGAAGCCCTGGCGGAAGTGATTTTAGAACACCATCTGTTCGTGATTTCAGACGATATTTATGAAAAGATTCTGTTCGACGGCCAGGAATTTGTCAGTCTGGCGCAACTGGACCCGGAATTAAAGGCCCGGACCTTTGTCCTGAACGGAGTATCCAAAACCTACGCCATGACCGGCTGGCGCATCGGCTACATGGCCGGGCTGGAAACCGTGATCAAGGCGGTGACCAAGATCCAGAGTCAGAGCACCTCTAATCCCAACTCCATTGCCCAGAAGGCCGCGGTCGAGGCCCTGCGCGGGCCCCAAGATTCGGTCGCGGCGATGGTCCAGGAATTCGCCTGGCGCCGGGATGATATCCTCTCCCGCCTGGCCCAGCTTCCCGGGGTTAGCTGTATGCGACCCGGGGGGGCCTTTTACGTCTTCCCCAACTTTTCTCAATATTATAAATACTTACAGCCGGGCCCCGAGGAAAGTTTTTCGGACGTCCTAGCAAATTATCTGTTGGAGGAGGCGCATGTCGCGGTAGTGGCCGGAAGCGGCTTTGGCGAAGATAATTGTCTCCGCTTTTCCTATGCTACCTCTAGGGAGCGGATTGCGACAGGAGTGGAGCGCTTAAGGCAAGCTTTAGAAAAATTAGGTGGATGAATTGCTTAAGGTGTCAGCGCGACCGGCCATGGTTGCCGGGCCGGCGCGCTGCACGCCTCGGAGAGTTCACTTACTACTGGCACCCCGCTTGGAGGCCTTGAGGGGATTCAGTTTGGCCGTCTGGCCGCCGTTATTGCCGCTTTTCACATGGGTGGCCATATTACAATTGCCATGTCGCCATTTCATGGCCGGATCCGGACTGATCATACAAAAACGTCCGGTTTCCAGATCCAGAATCCGATCGCAGCCCTCACATTTGTCAATGATGGGGTGACACTTACCCCCGTTGAACGTACAACCTTTCTTGGTCATGAAGGGGCACGGATACCCCGCCTTGATGGTTACACAGTCCATGATGATCATCCCCCTTTCTATGGGTTAAATAAATTTACAAAATTTTATAATTATATAATGATCAATATAATTTTGTCAATAACATTCCTCAAACTATCCTGGCTGGCGGATTTGGTCAATCTTAACTGATAGTTAATCTGATACGGCCAGGAATTACTTGAAGACTATTCCACCACCTATCACCGTGCCCTACCCCACCGCCCAGCCTGCCAGCCATAAAAAAAATAAATAATCAGACCCAAGGTCAACCAGATTCCCAGCCGCAGCCAGGAATCGAACGGCATGGAGAGCATCATCCCCAGGGAGGCCAAGGCCCCCAACAGCGCGACGATTTTGCCGGCCGGGCAGCGGAAGGGCCGCCGGGCCTGGGGCTGGGTGTAGCGCAGGACCAATACTCCCAGGCAGACAATGAAGAAGGCGAACAAGGTGCCGATATTGCACAAAAAGGCCAGTTTTTCAATGGGAGTTAAAGCGCTGCATAGGGCAATGACCGAACCACAGACCAGGGTCATGATGTGCGGGGTGCGATACCGGGGGTGGACCGCCGCGGTCCAGCCGGGCAGCAAGCCGTCTCGTCCCATGGCAAACAGCACCCGGGGCTGGGCCAGCAGCAAGATATAGAGCACACTGGTCAGCCCGACCAACGCCCCCATCGAGATCAGCCCCGCGGCCCAGGGCAGGCCGATCTGGCGGAAGGCCATGGAAAACGGCGCACCGGGGTCAATCTGGGCAAAGGGCACCATGCCGATTAACACCAGAGCCACCAGGATGTAGATGATGGTACAAAAAAATAGCGAGCCGATAATGCCAAAGGGGACGTCGCGGCTGGGGTGGCGGGCTTCTTCGGCAGCCACCGAGACTACATCAAAGCCCAGATAGGCAAAAAACATTAGGGCCGCGCCTTGAATAATACTAAAATGGCCGAAAGGCGTCAGGGGGGCCCAGTTAGCCGGGCGCACATAAAATGCGCCGACCACCATAATAAAGAAGATGATCCCCAACTTGACGGCTACCAACCACCGGGCCACTAGGGCATTCATCTTGGTGCGGAACACCAGTAAAATGGCCAGCAACATGATGATCAGCGCCGCAGGCAGATTGACTAGGCCGCCCGCTCGGCTCAGGGGATCGCTGGCGGCCCAGCGTGGCAATTCCCAGGCCGAGGCGCGCAGCAGATCCTGGAAGTAGTACGACCAGCCCGAGGCCACGGTGCTGGCCCCCATACCATATTCCAGAATCAGATCCCAGCCGATGATCCAGGCCACCATCTCGCCAAAAATGGCATAGGCGTAAGCATAGGCGCTGCCGGTCTCCGGGATCATCGCCGCCAACTCGGCATAACATAAGGCGGCTAAAGTGCAGGCCAGACCGGAAACCACAAAGGAGAGGATAATCCCCGGCCCCGCGACCTGCACCCCGACGCCGGAAATCACAAAGATGCCGGCGCCAATGATCTGGGCCAGGCCAATCACCACCAGATCCAGCCGGGTCAGGGAACGTTTTAAGGTCCGGGGATTATCTTCCGACCGGGCCTCGGGGTTCGGGGGCTTTTTGTGCCAGAGTTGCTGCCAGGACATGCGGTTTATTTTAGGTCTGATATTCAAACACCGGATCAAACATCTCGCCAAGACGCCAAGGCGCTAAGATTTATAAAAACTCGGCGTCTTGGCGTCTTGGCGTGAGATAAATTTTTTATTTTATTTTATGCAACTGAAGATGCGGACGTCGACCACAAAGACCCCCCGCTCATAGACCAACACCGGGTTGAGATCGATCTGGTCAAATTCCGGGTGACTCTGGGCCAGCCGGGCCACGCCTTTCAGGACCTGGATTAAGGCCTCTTCATCCTTGGGACGCTGGCCGCGCGCCCCGGCCAGCAGAGGATAGCCGGTAATGCCCCGGATCATTTGCCGATAGTCTTCCTCCTGGTTCGACAGCAATGAAAACTGCACATCCCGATAGATCTCGGTAAAAATACCCCCCAGTCCAAACATCAGGATGGGGCCATATTGGGGATCGCAGTTCATGCCAATAATCACCTCCAGGCCGCCGGGTTTGGCCATGGGCGACACCGTCACCCCGTCGATCTGAGCTTTGCGGGCATTCAAGTGGACCGTGGCCAAGATGTCCTGATAGGCATAGTTGACCTCCTCAGCATTTCCCAGATTAAGACGGACGCCGCCGACATCGCTCTTATGGGGCAGATCCGGTGAGGCAATCTTCAGGGCCACCGGGAATCCAAAGCTTTCGGCCACCTGCACCGCTTCCTCAGCCGAGGTCGCCAGGGGCGCGGCCGCGGCCGGGATGCCATACCGGGCCAGCAGTTGTGCGGCTTCGGATGCGGGCAGCAGTTGCAAACCCGCGGGCGGCAAGGTGGGCGCTGGCATCGCTGGGGGTGCGGACTCAAAGCGGAAAAACTGATGCAGGGCCTTGACACCGCGCTCTGGGGTCGGAAACACCGGAATCCCCTGGCCTTGAATTAACGGGACTTCCTGGCGCTCGATGTCGGCTCCCCCCAGGAACACCACCAACTCGGCAGCCCCGGGAGTAACTATCTGGGAAGCCCGGGGAATCGGATCGCCGAAGATGATGACCATGGTGTCATACTCGGCCTGGGCCGCGTCGATGACCTTTTTATAGAGCTCGGCATCGCTGATCACATCGCCGGTCAGATCCACCGGATTGCCGATCATACAATGCGCGGGTAAGAAAGACGCCAGTTGGTCTTTGAGCGCCGGACTGGGTTCCGGGACCGTGAATCCCAATTTTTCGGCCTGATCAATGGCCAGGATGGCGGCGCCGCCGGAACTGCTGATATTTAACAGGCGACGTCCCTTGGGCTTGGGCAGATAGGCCAGGCCCTTGGCATAATCGTAGAGTTCTTCCAAGCTATCGGCCCGGTGTACCCGATATTTACGGAAGATGGCATCATAGACCGCATCTACCCCGGCCAGGGATTTGGTATGGGATTCCGCGGCCTGCCTGCCCTTCTCGGTGCGACCGGCCTTTAAGATGACCAGAGGCTTGGTGGCCTCGGCCAGGGCATCCAAAAAATAAACCGGCCGTTTCACCCCTTCGACATAAAGAGCGATCACCTGGGTATGGTCATCCTGATTGAGATACTGGATCACATCGGCTTCATCGACATCGGCGCGGTTGCCTAGACTGACAAAGGTACTGACCCCCAATTTTTCCTGGTTGGCCCAATCCATCAGGGCGGCGCCCACCGTGCCGCTTTGGGACACCAGGGCGATGCGGCCCTTGGTAGTCAAAAGCGGCCAGGACGCGCAGAGTTGATGGTAAGGATGATTGACCCCCTGACAGTTGGGACCCAGGACCCGAAGGCCGTAGCGCCGAGCGATGTCGGTGAGTTGCTGCTGAAGCTGTTCTCCTTCCGAGCCAGCTTCAGCAAACCCGCCGGTAATTACTATCGCGGCCTTGACCCCGGCCTGGCCGCATTGCTCTAAAGCGTTCGGTACTGCTTTAGCCGGGATGACGATGACCGCCAGCTCCGGGGGCGAGGGCGTATCGCTGATCTGCTTAAAGGCTGGCAGTGCTAAAATTTCCTCGGCCTTGGGATTGACCGGATAGATCAGGCCTTCAAAACCGGCCCTGATCAGGTTGGCCAAGATATCATGTCCCAGTTTGCCAGGTACGGTCGAAGCCCCGATGACCGCCACGCTCTGCGGTTTAAAAATGGCCTCCAGGCGGTTTGCTTCCATGTCCCCTCCTTGATTAATCTTTAAACATCACTTAAATCCAAGTTTTGGTGATTGTCTAGTTTTATTGAGCAGTATTATACATCAACCGAGAGGCCCGACAATTATTAAGATGCTGAATGCGGACGGATCTGCGATAATTTTTTCCGGGAGGGCAAAAAATTTTTTCTCCAGGGCTTGCCAAAAATTAAGAAAGAAGATATATAAACCAAACCTGCTTGAGGTACTGTAAAAATTTTAAAAAAAATATTGACAGCCTCAAAAAATCCTGTATATATATGAATGTTCAACGCTGCTCCGCGGGGGCCAAAAAAAAGGGGCTTGACAGGAGCAAAATTGAATGTTAAATTTAGATTAAAGAAGATTGCTCTTTGAAAACTAAATAGCGAGCCTTAAGAGCGGAACAACTCGTTTAACTGGAGAGTTTGATCCTGGCTCAGAATAAACGCTGGCGGCGTGCCTAACACATGCAAGTCGGACGAGAAAGCCTGGTTCGCCGGGCAAGTAAAGTGGCGCACGGGTGAGTAGCGCGTGGGTAATCTACCTTACCATGGGGGATAACCTACCGAAAGGTGGGCTAATACCGCATACTACGGTGAAGTCTTCGGCCTTCGCCGTCAAAGGTGGCCTCTGCATGCAAGCTACCGTGGTAAGATGAGCCCGCGTCCCATTAGCTAGTTGGTAGGGTAAGGGCCTACCAAGGCAACGATGGGTAGCTGGTCTGAGAGGATGGCCAGCCACACTGGAACTGGAACACGGTCCAGACTCCTACGGGAGGCAGCAGTGAGGAATTTTGCGCAATGGGGGAAACCCTGACGCAGCAACGCCGCGTGGGTGAAGAAGGTCTTCGGATCGTAAAGCCCTGTCAAGTGGGAAGAATAGTCCGGAAGCGAATAACTTCTGGGCCTGACGGTACCACTGAAGGAAGCACCGGCTAACTCCGTGCCAGCAGCCGCGGTAATACGGAGGGTGCAAGCGTTATTCGGAATTATTGGGCGTAAAGAGCGTGTAGGCGGTTAGTTAAGTCAGATGTGAAAGCCCGGGGCTTAACCCCGGAAGGGCATTTGAAACTGGCTGACTTGAGTGCGGGAGAGGAAAGCGGAATTCCCAGTGTAGAGGTGAAATTCGTAGATATTGGGAGGAACACCGGTGGCGTAGGCGGCTTTCTGGACCGACACTGACGCTGAGACGCGAAAGCGTGGGGAGCAAACAGGATTAGATACCCTGGTAGTCCACGCTGTAAACGATGGGCACTAGGTGTAGGAGGTTTTTAATCCTTCTGTGCCGCAGCTAACGCATTAAGTGCCCCGCCTGGGGAGTACGGCCGCAAGGCTAAAACTCAAAGGAATTGACGGGGGCCCGCACAAGCGGTGGAGCATGTGGTTTAATTCGACGCAACGCGAAGAACCTTACCTGGGCTTGACATCTGCGGAACCTGATGGAAACATTGGGGTGCCCCGCAAGGGGAGCCGCAAGACAGGTGCTGCATGGCTGTCGTCAGCTCGTGTCGTGAGATGTTGGGTTAAGTCCCGCAACGAGCGCAACCCTTGTCTTTAGTTGCCAGCATTAAGTTGGGCACTTTAAAGAGACTGCCGGTGTTAAACCGGAGGAAGGTGGGGATGACGTCAAGTCCTCATGGCCTTTATGCCCAGGGCTACACACGTGCTACAATGGGCCGTACAAAGGGTCGCCACCTCGCAAGAGGGAGCTAATCCCAAAAAGCGGTCCTCAGTTCGGATCGGAGTCTGCAACTCGACTCCGTGAAGTTGGAATCGCTAGTAATCGTGGATCAGCATGCCACGGTGAATACGTTCCCGGGCCTTGTACACACCGCCCGTCACACCACGAAAGCCGGTGATACCAGAAGTCGCTGGCCTAACCCTTCGGGGAGGGAGGTGCCTAAGGTATGATCGGTAATTGGGGTGAAGTCGTAACAAGGTAGCCGTAGGGGAACCTGCGGCTGGATCACCTCCTTTCTAAGGTGTCAATCGACACAACCCATTTACAACCGCTCGGGGTTCGCTATTTAGTTTTGAGAGAGCAAAGGCCACTCAAGGTCTCAGCGCAAGGCAAGGTTCCCGCTTCAGTCTAAAGTCCGGTTACATTAGACTGATTTTCTTTCTCAATAAGCACCAGGGAAGGCTGGAAGAGGGCCTATAGCTCAGTTTCGGTCAGAGCGCACGCCTGATAAGCGTGAGGTCGTTGGTTCAATTCCAACTAGGCCCACCACAGAAAACATGGGGGTGTAGCTCAGACGGGAGAGCGCCTGCTTTGCACGCAGGAGGTCATCGGTTCGATTCCGTTCACCTCCACCAAAGCTCAAAAATTTTGCAGTTTGGGTCTTAGGATCCAAGGCTCTTTGAAAAGTGAATAGATAGAGCGCGAGTCAAGGGATATTCCCGAATAGTTAGTTGGCCTTATGGTCAAGCTACGAAGGGCAATCGGTGGATGCCTTGGCGTTGGGAGGCGATGAAGGACGTGGTAAGCTGCGATAAGCTTCGGGGAGCCGCTAAACAGGCTTTGAGCCGGAGATTTCCGAATGGGGCAACCTATCCCGGGTAATGCCGGGATATCCCGAACTGAATCCATAGGTTCGGGAGGCGAACGGGGGGAACTGAAACATCTCAGTACCTCCAGGAACAGAAATCAACGGA
Organism: Desulfobacca sp.; assembly: GCA_028695935.1. Classification (GTDB taxonomy): domain Bacteria; phylum Desulfobacterota; class Desulfobaccia; order Desulfobaccales; family Desulfobaccaceae; genus Desulfobacca_B. The sequence continues at coordinate 5,957 of JAQVHY010000028.1, read as the reverse complement.
GATTCCCGTAGTAGCGGCGAGCGAACCGGGAACAGCCCAAACCGATACCGTGTCAAGCCGGCAAGCGTTGCGGCATCGGGGTTGTGGGGCTGAATCGGAGGTGATTGCCGTCACCTCGGAAAGTTACCAACCTCTCTGCTAGTCGAAGGGCCTGGAACGGCCCACCATAGAAGGTGATAGTCCTGTAGGCGAAAGCAGCGAGGCTTTCTGGATTCAGTTCCCGAGTACCACGGGACACGTGGAACCTTGTGGGAAGCTGGGAGGACCATCTTCCAAGGCTAAATACTCCCCAACGACCGATAGTGAACCAGTACCGTGAGGGAAAGGTGAAAAGAACGGGGGAACCCGAGTGAAATAGTACCTGAAACCGATTGCTTACAAGCTGTGGAAGGACGATGGCCGACTTCGGTCGGCCCGTCTAACTGCGTGCCTTTTGCATAATGAGTCAGCGACTTACTCTAGGTGGCCAGGTTAAGCCGTGAGGTGGAGCCGTAGCGAAAGCGAGTCTGAATAGGGCGTCTTAGTCGCCTGGAGTAGACCCGAAACCGAGTGATCTATCCATGGCCAGGGTAAAGTTCGGTTAACACCGAATGGAGGCCCGAACCAGTTAACGTTGAAAAGTTATTGGATGAGCTGTGGATAGGAGTGAAAGGCTAATCAAACTCGGAAATAGCTGGTTCTCCCCGAAATATATTGAGGTATAGCCTCGCATGATGAGCAACGGAGGTAGAGCACTGAATGGGCTAGGGGTCTCACAAGATTACCAAACCCAACCAAACTCCGAATGCCGTTGTCTTTAGTGCGGGAGTCAGTCTACGGGAGATAAGTTTCGTGGACGAGAGGGAAACAACCCAGACCGCCAGCTAAGGTCCCCAAATCCATGCTAAGTGGGAAAGGATGTGGAAACGCTCAGACAGCCAGGAGGTTGGCTTAGAAGCAGCCATCCTTTAAAGAAAGCGTAATAGCTCACTGGTCAAGTGGGTCTGCGCCGAAAATTTAACGGGGCTCAAGCATGGTACCGAAGCTGCGGGATCGGTTCGGGCGACTAGATCGTTTATCTAAGTGATCGGTCGCCATTTCAAACGAATCGATCGGTAGGGGAGCATTGTCGTAACCGTTGAAGGCATACCGCAAGGAGTGCTGGAGGACCGACAAGCGATTATGCTGACATGAGTAGCGATAAAAGGGGTGAGAAACCCCTTCGCCGTAAGCCTAAGGTTTCCTGGGTAAAGTTAATCTTCCCAGGGTTAGTCGATCCCTAAGCCGAGGCCGACAGGCGTAGGCGATGGAAAGCCGGTTGACATTCCGGCACCACCTGGCGCGCAGCGACCGATGGGGGGACGCAGAAGGGTAGACCATCCGGGTGTTGGACGTCCCGGTTCAAGCCCGTAGGCGGGTAGGTGAGGTAAATCCCACCTGCCATTAACGCCGAGAGGTGATGAGGAGAGGCTTTGCCTCACAAACTGGTTGAGCCCAGGCTGCCAAGAAAAGCCTCTAGGTAGTTCGCTAGGTGATCGTACTGCAAACCGACACAGGTAGGCAGGGAGAGTATCCCAAGGCGCTTGAGAGAACCCTGGTTAAGGAACTCGGCAAAATAACACCGTAACTTCGGGAGAAGGTGTGCCCTCGGTAGGTGAAGGACCTCGCGTCCGGAGCCCAGGGGGGTTGCAGAGAAATGGGGGTGGCGACTGTTTACTAAAAACACAGGACTCTGCGAAGTCGCAAGACGATGTATAGGGTCTGACGCCTGCCCGGTGCCGGAACGTTAAGGGGAGGGGTTATCTGGGGCAACCCGGAGAAGCTCTGAACCGAAGCGCCGGTAAACGGCGGCCGTAACTATAACGGTCCTAAGGTAGCGAAATTCCTTGTCGGGTAAGTTCCGACCTGCACGAATGGCGTAACGATTGCCCCACTGTCTCAACCAGGGACTCAGCGAAATTGTATTCGCGGTGAAGATGCCGTGTACCCGCGACTAGACGGAAAGACCCCGTGCACCTTTACTACAGCTTGGCATTGGATTTTGGGTTAATTTGTGTAGGATAGGTGGGAGGCTGAGAAGTCCTGACGCCAGTCAGGATGGAGCCAACCTTGAAATACCACCCTGGTTAACTTAGAATTCTAACCCAGACCCGTTATCCGGGTCGGGGACATTGCCTGGCGGGTAGTTTGACTGGGGCGGTCGCCTCCCAAAAGGTAACGGAGGCGCGCGAAGGTTCCCTCAGGCTGATTGGAAACCAGCCGCAGAGTGTAAAGGCATAAGGGAGCTTGACTGCGAGACCTACAAGTCGAGCAGGTGCGAAAGCAGGCCTTAGTGATCCGGCGGTCCCGTATGGAAGGGCCGTCGCTCAACGGATAAAAGGTACGCCGGGGATAACAGGCTTATCTCCCCCAAGAGTTCACATCGACGGGGAGGTTTGGCACCTCGATGTCGGCTCATCGCATCCTGGGGCTGAAGCAGGTCCCAAGGGTTTGGCTGTTCGCCAATTAAAGCGGTACGTGAGCTGGGTTTAAAACGTCGTGAGACAGTTTGGTCCCTATCTGTCGCGGGCGCAGGAGATTTGAGAGGCTCTGTCCCTAGTACGAGAGGACCGGGATGGACGAACCGCTGGTGTTCCAGTTGTGCCGCCAGGCGCAGCGCTGGGTAGCTATGTTCGGACCGGATAACCGCTGAAAGCATCTAAGCGGGAAGCCGACCTCAAGATTAGATCTCCCGGACTGTAAAGTCCCTAAAGGCCCCTCGGAGACCACGAGGTTGATAGGCCAGAGGTCTAAGCACAGTAATGTGTTCAGCCGACTGGTACTAATCGGCCGTGCGGCTTGACCATAATCTTTGCCCCCTGATTACTTGGGAAATCACCGACTCGCGCTCTTTCTATTCACTTTTCAGAGATAGTTTCGAGTTTCGAGTTTTTAGTTTCGAGAGAAACATTTTTCAACTCAAAACTCCAAACTCGAAACTCGAAACTCATAAAAGTTTCCGGTGGCCATAGCGAGGGGGAAACACCTGATCCCATCCCGAACTCAGCAGTTAAGCCCCTCAGCGCCGATGATACTACGTGGGTGACTGCGTGGGAAAGCAGGACGCCGCCGGATTTAATTTTCTGAAGCCCGGATTGACCCATCCGGGCTTTTTTATTATCATAAGGTAATCTTTAATGGAGCAAACTGAATATGTCAATTCAATATATAATTGATGCCGATGGGAAGAAGGTGGCGGTTATCGTCTCCTTAGAAGAATGGGAATACCTCCAGGCCAAGCTACGCGAATATGGGGAAGAACTTTCCCCGGAAGAAATAGCAGCTTCCGAAGCGGCTTGGGAAGATTACTTGTCTGGAAAAACCAGACCATTGGCTCAGGTCATAAAAGAGCAGCTACATGACCGAGAGGATTAAATCGGCCTGGCAGGTAGAAATTCATGACCGCTTTTATAAAAAACTTGCCAAAATACCGCGGCCGGAGCGGCAAAATTTGCTTGTTGCTTTAAAAAAGCTCCAAAATGACCCTTTCGCGTTAGATCTTAAACCATTAAGAGGCCGCACTGATTGGCGCCTAAGAATTGGCGCTTGGCGTATTCTCTTGCGTCTGGACATGACCGAAAAAGTGATCGTGATCTATGAGATTGGGGGAAGAGGCAATATTTATAGAAGATAAGCCCAATCCGGTGGCCATAGCGAGGGGGAAACACCTGATCCCATCCCGAACTCAGCAGTTAAGCCCCTCAGCGCCAATGATACTACGTGGGTGACTGCGTGGGAAAGCAGGACGCCGCCGGATTTAATTTTCTAGCCCCAAGCCCGCCTCTTGACGGAGGTGGGCTTTTTTATTAACAAATATTTGTGGATTGGTTATCAATTGAGAAAATATTCTTAAAAATTTTGAATGTCTTTATCTCCTATTTCAATTAGAACCGTATGAGAGCTAAAATGAGGAACAAAAAGAGAATTCCAATTCCCGAAGAAGATAAAGCAAAGTTATTCCTTTGGTGCGCAAGGCATTGTTGTTTCTGCGGAAAGTCTTGCACAACAAATATCGAAATTCATCATATAGACGGTGATCCTGCCAATAACGAACTTGATAATCTCATTCCAGTCTGTTTTGACTGTCATGGTGAGTTAGAGAAATACAATCCAGATCATCCGGTAGGCACGAAGTATCGGTTTCTTGAAATCAAGACCAGGAGGGAGCAGATATATGAAAAACATACGCTTTCGTATCTTCGCCAAGTTGAGATAAGGATAAGCAATTTTATTGCTAATAGCAGAGTCCAAAGAGAGGTTGGAGATATCTCTTGTACAGTGAGAACTCTTAGTCAAGATATTCCTGTTAAGCTCCGACTGCAAATCGAACCTTACCAGGGTGAAAAGAAAATAGAATTTCAACTTGGTGACCTCTACGAAGGAGAAGCTCTTTGGAATCTTAACCCCTCACAGATTGTTTATGGCCATTTTGGATTGCCAATTACAAGAAAGTCAGACCCGTTTATGTTTAGGGTAGAGATTTCCTGGAGCATAATAGATGTGCTGGGTAGGGAACATCAGATGCTTCCGTTCAGTTATGTTTGGGATAATGCAATTAATGATTGGTGGTATGATCCACGTGTTATATTTGGCAAATAAATTCACATGAAAATAGGGATAGACATAATTCCATCTCAAATTTGTTCGTTAGTCCCTTCTATGGCAAAGGCTCCCAGCCTGCGAGCAGCACAGCCCAAATGCCTGTGCCACCAACAGCCAGATAAGGCAGGAATCCGCCTGAATTAATTTTTTCCCCCAAACCAACCTTTGGGCAATCCTGTCTTTTTTATTTGGCGTACATTTTTATAATTTGATAAAATGGATATTGTAAAAATAACAGAAACATTGGTTTAAGCATGAATGCTGAGTATGAAAGTAAGGCAATTATCAGAGAAAGAGCGATATGGATTTCGTAGCCATTGACGTCGGAACCGCCAACTCAGACCTCTCGAGCATATGTCAGATTGGCATCGTTTGTTTTGAAAACGGAAGAGTTAAAGAGTCATGGCAAAGCCTCATCGATCCTGAAGATTACTTTGATGGACTTAACGTCTTAATTCATGGAATTGAAGAAGATGCTGTGAAAGGAGCTCCCATCTTCCCAGACATATTTGAAAATGTAAATAATCGCTTAAAAGGCAGTATAGTAGCTAGTCATACGTCTTTCGATAGAGTTGCCCTTGCGAAGGTTATCGAAAAATATGGGTTAAAATCAGTCGATTGTACATGGCTTGACACCGCAAAGGTAGTACGCAGAGCCTGGGTAGAATTTTCACAGCGAGGTTATGGTCTAAAAGATGTTGCCAAATTTTTGGGTATAAATTTTGCGCACCACAACGCAGAAGAAGATGCCCGCGCTGCTGGAGAAGTTCTTGTTAGTGCCATAAAAGAGACTGGATTGAACGTTAGTGAATGGTTGCATAGAGTTAAAAAGCCGATATTATCAGGCATCGGCACAACCTCAAAGATATCTCTAGATGGAAATCCAGAAGGGCCTTTATATGGGGAGGTTGTTGTTTTTACGGGTGCTTTGAAAGTTCCAAGAAGGGATGCGGCTAAAATAGCGGCCGACGCTGGCTGTGAAGTAGCACCTTCAGTTAAGAAAAGTACGACAATTTTGGTTGTTGGTGACCAAGATATTAGAAGGCTTGCAGGTCACCAAAAGAGTTCTAAACACCGCAAGGCAGAGGAATTGATAGCCAAGGGATATAATATTCAAATATTGTGCGAAAGCGATTTCAAGAGGCTTGTTTTACTTCAGTGATAAGTAATTAAAAAAGTTTGTTAAGGCCTTCCAGGCATAGATAATCTCAGTTAGTTTGGGGGGGTCACCGCCCCCCCAATGATTTAATGGCTAGATTTCCATCTTCGGCCCCACGAACTCAGCAGTTAAGCCCCTCAGCGCCGATGATACTACGTGGGTGACTGCGTGGGCAAGC
>JAQVHY010000027.1 GCA_028695935.1 Desulfobacca sp. | reverse complement strand
ATCGGCGCGCCCAACCTGGTCATCGTCCGGATGATCATGGAGCAGTCGCTGTTTATGGCCCTGAGCAGCTTCTTGCTGGGCCTGCTGGTCATCCATAGTATCGTGGGTCTATTCCCCCGTAAGATATTGCTACTTACCCCGGATACGCTGCTTACCTTTGCGGTAGCCCTGGTGGGCGGCATCATCGCCAGTGTCCTGGGCATCTGGCAGGTTCTCAAGACCGAACCCGCTATGGCCCTGGGAGGGCAATGATGGCCGTTCTGGAGATCACTGGCCTGACTAAGGTCTTTGGCAGCGGTCACCTGGAAGTGCGGGCCCTCGATGATGTCAGCCTCGCCATTCAGGCCGGGGAACTGGCGGCCCTGATGGGACCCTCGGGGTCGGGCAAGACCACCCTGCTCCTGTGCATCAGCCTGATCCTCGAACCCACCGCCGGTACCGTGGTCTTTGACGGGGAGACGATTTATCAGGACGGCTGGACCGGGTTGGACGTCCGCCGCCGGCGCCGGGAAAAGATCGGTTTTGTGTTCCAGGCCGCCAACCTGATCCCCTTTCTTACGGCCCGAGAAAACGTGCTCTTCCCGCTCAACCTGGTGGGTCTCGACCGGGAGGCGGCCGAGCATCGGGTGAGGGAGCTGCTGGAATACATGGAAATTACCGAGCGGTCCCATTACCTGCCCGCCCTGCTTTCCGGCGGCGAGCAGCAGCGGGTGGCCATTGCCCGGGCCCTGGCCAACCGGCCCAAACTCATCCTGGCCGATGAACCGACCGCCTCCCTGGACACCGCCCGGGGCCAGAAGGTCATGGAAATGCTCAAGAAAATCGCCCGAGAGAACCAGACCGCGGTGATCACCGTAACCCACGACGCCCGGATGATCGAAGGTTTCGACCAGATCTATCACCTCCAAGATGGCAGACTGAAAAACCAGGTCTAATACCGATTACCAAACCCCTGAGGAAATCGAAAATGGCCTTCTCCAGGGAATAGTCTATTTGAATCAACACCCCAAACCATATCGGTGGAAGAAAATATAGCGCTACTTATGTGTCATGCAGCGCCAGCGCCGGGATCAGGGTGGCCCGCCAGCCCTGGAGGAAGATGAAGACCACGATGATGACCAGAACCAGGGCCTCAAACAAGGTGTGGACGATTTCCTTCAGGCCCTCCCGGACCGCCTGGGTGGTGTCCAGGGCAATGACGTAATCCATGTCCGGCGGAAAGGACTTCCTGGCCTGCTCCAGGAGCTTTTTCATCCCATCCACTGCCTGGATGGCATTGGTGCCCGGAAGCTTATAGAGGGCCAAGACGGCGCCGGCCTTGCCGTTCAAACGTCCCTGGAGGGCATAAGTCTGGGAGCCCAGTTCGATGCGGGCCACGTCTTTCAAACGGACCAGCGACCCGTCGGGATTGGCCCGCAGCACTATCTGTTCAAATTCCTCTGGATTTTCCAGCCGGCCCTGGGAGCGGATGGCGTAGGTATATTCCTGGCCTTTGGGGGCCGGCTCCGCCCCCACCTGACCGGAGGGGTTCACGGTGCTCTGTTTCTGGATGGCGTCGACAATCTCCGGAATGGTGATATTGAGCTTGGCCAGTTGGTCGGGCCTGACCCAATTGTCCTCATTAAAGAAAGTTTCCCCCTTAGCGTCCATTAAGGTCTTTGAAACTTCAGGATGTTCCCTTTCGGTGGATAATGGCCAAAGACACCAGCCGGGCCAGGATAATGGCCGGATATAACTGCCCGACTAAGGCCTCCAGCATGACCAGGGTGCGGGCTACCGGGTAAACCGCGGTGATATCGCCGTAACCGGTAGTAGTGAGAGTGATGAAACTGAAGTACATCAGCTCTTGCCGGAGCACGTCCGAATCGCCTGCCAGCAGATTTTCGGGCCAGCGGAAAGCCTGGGGTATGGTCAAGGCCACTACCTGATAAGACAAGGCCCAGATCGCCCCCAAGAGGAGGTAGATCAGGATGGCCCCGTGAATCCGGTAGGCCGTTACCGGGCCGTCCCGAAAAACTTGGGCGATTACTACGGCCAACAAGATCCCTAAATAAATCAAGCTGAGGCCGGTGGTCAGGACGGCCAACCCTTCTATGGGCCGGATTTCCTTAGCCCAATTGAGAGCCAGGCTGGCGACCGCTAAAACGATGACCAAAGCACTCAACCACTTCTGTTTAAATGTGGTCAGCACCCCGGCAACAATAATCAGAGAAAAGAAGATCTGGGCCACCAACCTGCCGCCCCAGAACCCGCCCAGAGAATTCAGGACAATAAAATATCCCAGAGAAAATATAAGGAGGACCGTGAGGCCGGTTTCATCGGACCAAAACTGCCGGGGATGGAGGTGGGAGAGATTCATGTGCCAGCTTGTTCCGGTTTATGGCTGCCCGTGCACCCTGGTTTTTCCCGGGAGAACCTGGCTGACCTGGCCCCACACTTTGATGTATGCTTCACTCTATTATTGTCCACAATGGCCTTGAGCTCCGTCTATTTTAGGCATGATTTTCGAAAAAGCGGCCTTCCGGTTAATCCAGGGCGAATAAGCAAGTACCTATTTGCCCTAATACTTTCTGTAAAGTGATCAATCCATCATGCCAATGCGCTGGTCGACGTTCTCCACCACCTCGATCCCCTGGGCCTGAAGCTGTTGGCGGGCCAGGGGCGAAACCGTGCCGGTCACCCAGAACTCTATCTTGGCCGGGCTTCGGCTGGGCGTTTTGAGGCCGGCCAGGGTATTCTTAACCACCCGCTCGGCTCGCACCGTCCATACCCCATAGTCCAGGGGGAAGGGGATCAGCACCGTACCATTGGCCGCGGCGGCCAGAATGACTCCGGGCGCCACGATCTCCTGGATAGGGGAGACGGTTTGCTGATAGGCCGCTAAAATTTCGGCGATGTTTTGCATAAAGTTGGCCGTATCCTCGTCAGTGGCGCGCAAGGCAAAATTGATGAACGCCTCCCGGCCCCGAGCCCCGCGTAGCCTTTCCAGGCTGGCGACGATCACCGTCTTATGGCGCGGACTGAGCTGGGTATGATTGAGGAATCTTTCCCTCAGGCTCTGGTCCACCCCCATGGCCTGAAGCTTTCGTTCATTGATATTGCGGAGGCTGCTGGGGGATTCGTCCCGCAGCAGCCGGTTGACTTCACTGGCAGTTTGAGACTGCCTGCTGATCCCTACTGCGGCTCCGCCGCCATAGGGTATGGCCGCGGAAACCCCCAGCGATCCCAGAGCTTGGGCCTTACTCAGGCCCTCCAATTCATTCTGCAGCACCCGGTTGCTGGAGTAGACATCCCCCCCCAGGTCATAGGCAATTTTCCGCTTGGCATCGGAAACCTTCAAAAGCTCTTGGCGTGCGGGGTCACGCCGGGGCTCACTTGGTTTCTGGACGCCCGTGGCGATGTTGTCGAACAGCTTGGCCACCCCTTGGGGGACGCTGGCCAGGGTGCGACCGGGATCAGTAACGAGCTTAGCTCCAAACTCCAGGGTTTCTTGCGCCTTGCCTTTCACCCCCTCCACGAAGGCCTCGCCTCTACTCGTTTCTTTCAAGGTGGCGATGGCTTGAATTTCCTTGATGAGCTTGCGCAGGCCGTACTCGCCGGTGACCGGGAAGGTCCCGTAATCCGAATCCACCATGAAGCGGAGCATGTAGCCATCCGCCGCTACTCGGTCCTGCACCTTAAAGTGGGGGCCGGACCTCAGGTTAGCCGGCAACACCTCGGCGGCCCGCTTATCACTGGGAGCCTCATAATTGGATGCGGCGTGGGCCCACCCGGGGGAGATGAATAGTGTAAAAAATATAAAGCACAATAAACCATACCGAAGACTACATCCGGCTTTTTTTATTTTTTGGCTCCAGTTCTGCATTAGCTTTTCTCCTTTGGGTTAAAAATTAGTTTTTTAACCTTCCTTATTTTCAAACGGTGACTCTGATCACTCTGGTCATTGAAAAGTACGACTCAAGGGCTCTTGGCGCCGTCTGTCAGTCGTTGCAGCCGCCACTGCATGTCCGCTGGAACCCAGGTAAAGTGGATGAGGTAGCGCTTGCCCAATTCGTCCAAAGGGTGCATCACTTTGGCGTACACCTCGGGCGATTCTTCCTCGCCACCTTCCTTCTTCAAGCGCAACATTATGTTGGTGCGCGGGGGTAACTGGCAATCTACCTCGACCACAGCCCGCCGATGGGAGATGCTGACCAGGGAGGCGAGTTGCATCGGCCCTTCAAGATGTTTGCCGGTTAGCACTAGATAGTAACAAGGCAAAGGGTGGGCAAGGGTCGTTAAGATCGTCTCCTCCTCCTCAAGCATTAGCTCCGGATAGTCTTCATGTCCCAGCAAGTCACGACATCTAAGGGCCTCCCGCATACCCTTGGCGTGGACCGAGATCTCGTCACCCAGGATGAGGCCCGGGCTGGCGGCTTGTATCAGGGTGGGGGAGACGAGTACCTGGCCGCCTACAGTGAAGCTCTCAATACGAGCCGTCAGGTTTACCATCTGCCCCACGACTCCGTACTTCGAGCGCTTGGTGGAGCCGATATTGCCCACCACCACCTCCCCGGTATGCAGGGCGATGCCCATCTCGATTTCCGGCCATCCCATGTGAAGGTTATGTTCATTCACCTGGCGCATCGCCTTCTGCATCTCCAGGGCGCAGCGGACCGCACGTTGAGGCGCATCTGGCAGCGCCACGGGGGCACCGAAAATCACCAGGATGGCGTCCCCGATGATATCATCGATGGTTCCGCCGTTTCGCTGAATGAGCTCGATCATGACCGAAAGATAATAGTTAAGCAGGGCGACAACCTGGGTGGCCTCAAGCCGTTCGGCCAGGGCGGTGAAGCCCCGCAGATCGGACATTAGCAAGGTAACCTGGCGCTTCTCACCACCAAGATTTAGGCCTTCGGGCATATCGAGAAGCACTCCCACGATCTCGTCGCTGGTATAGCGACCGAAGGTCTGGCGGATGAACTGATTGCGACGCTCGAGTTGCTGGTTCAGATCGACAAGTTGCTCCCGGGAGTCCTTGAGCTGCTGGGTCATACTGTTGAAGGCGGTGGAGAAATCCCCCATGAAATCAACTTCCTGCTCTAAATCGCCGGAAGCGATTTGCTGGGTCTTCCAAGTGAGATGCCGGAGATTTGATTGCAGGGCCTTAAAAGAATTGACCACGGCCATCCGGCCAAGCAAAGGGCGAGTATCCAGTTCACCCTGGGCAATCTGCTCCATGGCCTCAGCGAGGGTAGCGAACTCGACGAGGAAACGATTCACATAGGTAATCAGCTGACGCATCTCGTTATCCGGGAGGTCGTCCGGTATGGGTATCGGCCGGGGGACCTTACCGGTGCGCAGGTAATAGATCGTTTCGGTAATCTTATCGACGAGTTCCTCTGCAACTGCAATCATCTCGGACCTTATTTGGGGTCTACAGTGAATCGACAGACCCGATCTCCGGAGCCCCAGCAGTCGACTTCCTTGACATTGAAGTCCTTTCCCGTATAGGCGAGCAACAGGCCGGCAATAAATCCCTCATCATAGATGCACACTTCCTCCGCACAAACCGGAATGCCCGAACAATCAAGATCCTCGGCCACCGTTACCACGAAAGAGCCCTTCTGGTAATCGGCCGATTCGACCCGGAAGATACCGATGCCCAGTTCCTTCATGGTGCGTTGGATATCGGCAAAGAAGCTGGTTAAGTCACTTTTGTTGGTGAGCACATTGTCACAGTACTCTTGACCGGCTTTCTTGCCCGCCTCGAAAAAAAGCCGGTCAGCCTTTTCAACCCCACAATCCCGGATGAGGATGTCGCGCAGCGTGTACTGCATGAGGCGATACACCGCCACGTGGACCATGGGGCCGAGATTCGGACGGCCGGCTTCGATATCACCCAGCATGCTCCAGGTGAATTGACTTTCGTCCCGTTCTTCTTTAAACATACCTACTTCTCCTTTTGGCGAAGATTTAGCATACGGTTTGCAGGGCAAGGCCGCCGAATCGGCGGTGAACTCCTCCGGCGCGCCGATTCCTTCAGTTTTTCCCAGCTTTATTAATCGCCTCGGCAATCTCCTGGCTGAGCCGGGCCAGGGCCCGGCTTTGGGCCGCCACCAGGTCGGAGTAATTCGCACCGGTCACTGGCTCGCAGATACTGGACCGCATCGTTTTCACCAACTTTTTCTCCGGACCCGTGAAGATGCTCCAACGGCTTTCCAGCCAGGCGGCCTCGCCCAACCGGCCGTCGCAACGCACCACGTCCACGGTAACCTGGTAGTCAATGGGCACGCTCTGGCGCCAGGGGTAGAGCTGGATCTGATCGGTGGGCAAAAGAAACCCGATATTGTCGGCCAGGACATTCAGGAATTCATCCTTGAAGGAGCCGACCCAGCGATCGTACTCGGCTTTGGCCACCTGATTGTCGCTGGTGCGGGTGACGATCTGAGAGGTTTCGAGGTAATCGGCCAGCTTGAGGGGGCCGATGCCGATAATCGCGTTTTGCGCCGGGCTTGCACTTTTTACCGCTACCTGATCTTTCTCAATCGCACTCAAATTGTAAAAACGCGGCGTTTGACTCCGGCTCAGGCAGCCGCTGAAAAAGATGGCCAGTAGGGCCAGGATGAGCGGTAGGCCGCGAGAAAATGGCTTCATTTTCATACTACTTTCCTCCAGGACTCTTCTTGCCGCGAATCACGGTTTCGGGATGCTGTTCCAGATAACTGGCCAACTGCCGAAATGACCGGCTCATGGCGGCAATCTCCTTCAGGGTGTTCTGCAGTTCCACCCTCAGCGGTGAGTCTTCGGAAATGATCCCTCGGGCCGCGGACATGGTTTTATCCAAACCAGTCCCCAGAGGTTCCAACTTGGCGTCGGCATTACGGGCCAGGTTGCCGATATCTTTAACGGATTTCTGCAAGTCGCCCGCCAGTGGATTTAGCTGATTTTCCACCCGGTTGACGAGCTTGCCGGTGTTCTGCAGCAGATCTTTCAGGGCCCGGAGGGTGGCGGTCATATCCGGGCTGTTGATGAACCGTTCGATACCCGCCAGGGTCGATTCCAAGTTCTTTTTCAGCCCCTCGAGGTCCAGCTTATCCAGGGTCTGGGCCAGCCGTTCGCTGGTGGAGGGGATAGTTGGAATCTCGATATAGTCCTTGTCGAGGCCCTTGAGAGAGACCGGCGTGCCGGGATGAAAATCAATCTCGATCATTAGTTGCCCGGTAATATAACTCTGCATGGTGAGCACCGCCCGCAGGCCCTTGTCGATGAGCTTGGGTATATTTTTCCGGGGCTCTCGGGGCACTTCTTGGCCCTCTCCCCGCACCTTGAATTTCTCCGGCTCGAATTCGATGATGACGGGGATTTGTGGCTCCAGCTTAGCGGGGTCGACTTGGAGAATAATGCTGGTCACCGACCCGACTTGCACGCCCTGGAACAGCACCGGCGCCCCGACGTTCAATCCCTTGACGGATTCATCAAAGTACAACACGCATTTCACAGTTTTTTTGAAGAATTTGCCCGAACCGAAGACCACCAGGCTGGCGGCCATCAGGATCACGGCAATGACCACGAACACGCCGATCATCATGTGGTTGGCTTGCTTAGCCATGTGTGCCCATCCTATCAGTTAAGATTGCTCGCCCCGGGTTAAAAACAACCGCAAATTGGGATCTCGAGTTTCGGCCAACAGCTGGTTGGGGTTGCCGGTGGCCGTCATGGTCCGTTGGGAGACGTCCAGAAATACGGAATTATTGCCAATCGCAAAGATGCTGGCCAACTCATGGGTCACCACCACCATGGTGGTGCCCAGGCTCTCCCGCAGTTCCAGGATCAGGTCATCCAGGCGGCGGGCGCTCACCGGGTCCAAGCCGGCGGAAGGCTCATCGAAAAACAAGATCTCCGGATCCAGGGCCATGGCCCGGGCGATACCGGCCCGTTTCTGCATGCCGCCGCTGATCTCCGCGGGATAAAACTCTTCGAATCCGGCCATCCCCACCAGCGCCAGCTTCAGTTTGACCACTTCGCGGATCTGGGCCGGGCTCAAATTGGTATAGGTCTCCAGCGGCAGGGCGATATTCTCGGCCAGGGTCATAGAACTCCAGAGCGCCCCGCTCTGGTACATCACCCCGGAACGGCGAATGATCCGGTTGCGGGTCTGAGGATCTGCTCCCCAAAAATCCACCTCTCCATAAAAGACCTTACCCTTAGCCGGGGCCTTCAAGCCCATCAAAATGGTCATCAAGGTGCTCTTGCCGCAGCCGCTGCCGCCCATGATGATGAAGATGTCCCCCCGGTTGATGGTAAAGGTCAGGTCCCGCATCAGGACAAAGTCGCCATAAGCCATGGTGAGATCGCGCACCGTGATGTGGGCTGCTGTTTCCGTCATGTTTACCTTATCCGGTATTGGGGCTTTTCCGCTTAAGGGGTAACCGTCTCATATTCCCAGAAAGTTGCACAAAATGGTGATCACCGCGGTGGAGACGATAATGCCGACAATGGCGGTGACCACTGCCGAGGTGGCCGCGTCACCCACCGCCGAGGCGCTGCGGCCGCACTGCATGCCCCGCATGCACCCGGCCAGGGCCACGATCACCCCGAACACCGTGCCGGAAAATAGGCCGATGCCCAGATTCCAGAGACCTACCGCGGCCGCGGTCTGGTTATAGTATTGGATAAAGCCGATATCGAGCATCCCGACCCCCACCACCATACCCCCCAGGATGCCCATGACATTAGCGTACAGGCACAGCAGGGGCATCATCAGGGCCAGGGCCAGCATGCGCGGCAGCACCAGAAACTCTATGGGCGAGATGCCCAGGGTTTTCAGGGCATCGATCTCCTGGTTCACCTGCATGGTCCCCAGCTGGGCGGCAAAGGCCCCGCCGGTGCGGCCGGCCATGACGATGCCGGTCATGATCGCCGCCATCAGGCGCACCATGGCAATGCCCACCAAATCAGCCACATAAATTTGGGCCCCGAAGAGCTGCAACTGGATGGCGCCGATAAACGCTAGAATCAACCCCACCAAAAAACAGATGAGGGAGACGATCGGCAAGGCCTGGGCGCTCACGGCCTGAATGATTAAACCTAAATCGGCGCGGCGGTACTGGGCCTGGCCTTGCACCAGCCTCCGAACGGCAATGACCGCCTCGCCGATGAATTCCAGCAGTTGGCCGGCGGATCGAAAGAAATTGACGGTTTCGTTGCCCAAATAAATGAGAAACGACACCCGCTCTTCCGCCTTACGGGCGTCTTTCTTTTCCGGCACCGCCGCGGCCAATTCCAACAGTCGCTTGGCCCCTGGGGGTAGTCCGTCGCGGTTCAATTGGATATTTTGCTGAGAGCAGAAGGTGCCCACATTCACCAGGAAGGTCAGCAGTCCGGTATCCCAATCGGCCAGTCCCCGGGTGTCAAAGACCAGGTGGCGAACCCCCGGCCTGCTTTCCAGCCTTTGCTGAACCTTATCGGCCTTGGGCAGTTCACCGCCCAGCTTCCAGTGCCCGGCCAGAATCACCTTCAACGTCTCGGCTGAAGGTTGCTCCATGAACATTTCACCCCGGAGCGTCATGCGCGATTTTCTCCATGGTAGCTCTCTAACCGCTAATTGGGGGTATTCATCCTTGCCCTGGCCAAGTCCGAAGCATTGTCATCTAGATCCTTCCCAACGAAAAACTTTAAACCTCTCCCGGTTCCAAATATTGCCGGACCTCCTGCTCCAGTTCTTGGAGGAGTTCGGCATAGGATCGACTCAATTCTGGGGCTTCCTGGGCCGAGGCCTGCCGCCAGTACTCCCAGGCGGCCAGGCAATCTCGGTAATCCTCGCACAGGGACTGGAAGGAAGGACTCTGCTGGAAGAGTTGGCGGATTTTGGCCCCCTCCTCCGGAAAATTCTCCAGAACTGATGCCAGCGCGGGACTTTGGGGAGCATCTTTGCGGCCTGACGGGGTCATATCGATCACCTGGGAAGAATCGAATTTCAATAAGCCTTAATTAACCCACTCGGTTATTCTTTAAAAGTAATATTACGGTAACATTACGGTTCTTTACACTCGGGGGTTATTTCTGATATTATAGAAACATTCATAGCTCGTCTTGGAGTTGCCCCTTGGCTGCCAAAAATATTAATCAACTTCCTCCAGGTTCTGCGGCCCATACCATTCCCACGGAGGAGTCCATTCGGCAGCAACTTGAAAAAATCCTGATCAGCCCTCAGTTTGTTAAGTCTCTAAATTTGCAGAACTTTCTCAGATTTATCGTGGAAAAGACCCTGGCCGGCGAGGGCGCCGAGATTAAGGGTTACACCGTGGCCACCGAGGTGCTGGGGAGGAAGGCGGACTTCGACCCTAACCTGGACCCGATCGTCCGGATTATGGCCAGCAGGCTGCGCCGGGCCCTGGAGCAGTACTACCAGGGGCAAGGGGCAAGCGATGCGGTGGTAATCAATGTGCCCTTGGGGGCCTATTTACCAGTGTTCTGCTCATCTTTTCGGCAGGAGGACGCCGGCGAGGTAACTCCTGAGATTCTCCAAGAACGGATTTGGGCACTCCCCTCCGGGCCCTCCGTGGCGGTGATGCCCTTGCGAAACCTGACCGGTGACCACAAACAGGAGTATTTTAATGACGGGCTGGCCGAAGAATTGACCAGTGAATTGGCCCGCTACCAGGATTTGCGGGTGATCGCCTATCAATCCACCCTCTGCTGGAAAGGGAAGGAGCATGACGTTCGGGAAGTAGGTCGAGACCTGAACGTCCGCTTTCTGGTGGAAGGGAGCGTCCGCAAGGCTGCCCGGACCGTAAAGATCGCCATCAACGTCATAGATACGTTGAACGGCCTGCGGCTCTGGGGGGAGCAATATCACCGGGAGCTTCGGGCAGACAGTCTTATCGCCTTACAGGAGGAGATTGCCCAGAGAGTAGCGGCCAAGATCGGCAGCGAGTATGGCATCATACCACGGAACCTGTCCAAGGAATCCCGGAAGAAGCCCCCTGAATCTCTCGACACCTATGATGCCTTCCTCCGGTTCTACCACCATGTCACCGTCTTGACCTCCGAGACCTTCGAGGAGGCCCTCCGCGTTCTGGAAGAGGCCGTGACCCGAGAGCCGGAATGCGGACTCGCCTGGTCCCTGTTGGCACACCTTTATAGCATGAACCACACACTGCAATTCTCTCCCCTAAAGACGCCTCTGGAAAAAGCCCTGGTTTTTGCCAGGAAGGGCGTATCGCTGGATTCGCAGAACCAACAGGTGCGGGCTACCATGGCCAATCTCCATTTCCGCTACAATGAACGGGACTTATTCCTGCTGGAAGTTGAGAAGGCCATGGCCCTCAATCCCAACTCCCCCTTGCTCATCGGGTATCTGGGTTGGCTCCTGGCGCTCTATGGCGAGTGGGAGCAGGGGCTGGCCATCCTGGAAAAAGGCATGGAATTGAATCCCCACTTCCCTGGGTGGTTTCGTATGGCCCGGTTTTTTTATTACTATCTTCAGGATGGTTGTGAGGAAGCCTATCAGGAAGCCCTGGGTTTTCAGATGCCGCAATTCTTCTGGGATCCGCTTTTGCGGGCCGCGGTGCTAGGCCGGTTGGGAAGAGAGCCGGAAGCGGCCCAGGCTTTGGCGGAGTTGCTCCACCTCAAGCCGGATTTCCCGACCGCCGGCCGCTTTCTCATCAGTTGCTATGCCAAATTCCCCTACCTGGTTGAGGGTCTCCTGGACGGCTTGCGCCAGGCCGGCTTGAAGGTTTGATCAAGAGCCTGACGGCATGATTACAACCGACGGTTGCGATTTCCCAAAAAAGGCCAAGAGTCCGTTGGGGGAGCACGACAGTATTGTGGCCCCAGGGGAAAGGTGGACAATTGCCAATCCGGGGTATTCATTGGCTATTCCAGCTCTATATACCTCAAAATTGGTTCACTGAGGCACAACAAGAACACTGGTAAAAATGTCAGCTTCCCGATGATCTGACTTTCATGGCCAAGCCTGAAATCGCCGGTAACTTAATCCACGAGGTGGTGGTGTTCAACGTCAATCATTTCTGTGCATTAGGTTGAAAAAGTTTCCTTTCCAAAAAAACGATTATCCCTCAAAGCTTTTCCGGGTAGCGGTTAAGGAAAAGTTTCTCGGCCTCCCCGGTGCCGATCAGGATTAACTCATCGGTGGCGGCCAGGGGCTGATCAGGATTAGGGTTGATGTTCATTTCTCCATCGGTTTGGATGGCAATCAGGGTGCAGCCGGTCTCTTCCCGAATCTTGCTCTCCCTCAGGGTTTTGCCAGCCAGGGAAGGATGGGTCTTGACCCGGAAGATATTGAGACCCTCGCTGATCATCAGAACTTTGTTGCTGATGAGAAGATTAAAAATGGTGTTGGCGGCCAAAGAGGCGGCGGACATCACCAGGTTGGCCCCCGCGGTGTGCAAAATGCTAATATTGCGATCCAGGGTGGCCCGGCTGATAATCTGCACATCCGGCCGCAGCCGGCGGCAGTAGATGGTCAGGTAAATGTTCAGGTCGTCGGTATGGGTGGTGATGAAGACCGAGGGGGTCTTTTCAATTCCGGCTCGAATCAGGGTCTGGAGATCCGCGGCGCTGCCCAGGATATACTTATCGTTTCTTCCGATTAGGTCAGGATTATTCTCGACGATACGGAAGTCAAGGCCTCGTTCCTCCAGCGCCTCCGCCGCGGCGCGCCCCACCCGGCCACCGCCCAAAATAAGGATGGGGGCGTTCGATTCCTCCACCCTTTCCATTAAAAGATCATACTTGGCCAATTGTTCCTCGGAGCCAGCCAAGACCAAAACCGTGGTTGGGTTGATAAGACTCTGAGGCCGGGGCAACTCAAAACGTCCTTGTTCCCAGAGCCCCACCACGTTTATGCCGGTGGCCTGCCGGATGCCGCTCTCCTGGAGGGTTTTGCCCACCAGGGGGGTGCGCATGGCCGCAGCTTCGGCGATGACCAACTGTTCGAAACGGCCGATGATATTAGCCCCGGGGCTACTCCCCAGAGCACGGCGGGCCAGGGCTTGCCCCAGCAATTTCATGAACTGGTAAACGTAAGTGCTTCCCGCCAGATGCAAAATATCAATGGATTCATCCAGATCGGCATTAGTGACAATAGGGGTCGCGGTGGTAATCTCCCGGACGGTGAAAGTGATATTGGTATTTTTCATATCGTCGTTATTGGCCACCACCATAGCGGCTTGTCCCACCTGGAGCCTCCGGTAGGTTTCCCGGTCGTCCAGCTCTCCCACCACCGGGTTATACCCTTGATCAATGAGCTCCAAGGCCAGCTGGATATCCGGGGTCAGGATGACATATGGCCGCTGATACTGTCTCAGGCGTTCCACCAGGCTGATGGTGATGGGGTCGAAACTGGTAAAGATGACATGGTCATTGAAATCTTCCGGCAAGCGCCGGGGGGCCCGAAACTTCGACTGCGCTTCGAGCCAGGGGGCATAGAAAAAGGTGATAAAAGTAAAAGGCAACATGATCAGGAGCATTAATATCCCGGACAGGAGCACGATGATGGAAAAAACCCGGCCCAAGTCGCTGGTGAAGGTGATGTCACCAAAACCCAAGGTGGACATCACCGTCAGAGTCCAGTAAAGGCCGGTTATCCAGGTAAACCGGCGTCCTTCGTACTCCATCAGGAAGTGGAAGAGAACGCTGTAAGTAGTAATCAAAAAGCCCAAAAAGAAGATAAATTTGAGTAAGGAGCGGATTTTTTTGGTAGTCTCCCGGCTCTGGAGAAAATACATTAATTGAGAAGGCAAAAATTTCATCATCGCCTCGAAAAAAATAATATATCCAAATTTTAATTATAACCCCATCTATTTGATAGGAGTGACGAAATCTTGGCCTCCGGGTCAGAAAGTTTTTGGCATTTGGCGGCGCCCCCGGCCAGACATTTTAAACGCTGGTCAGAGACAAGACAAATAGAAATCATATCCTCTTTTTTTTGGAGGATGATAGAAAAAATAAACAATAATTTAAGTTATTGATTAATATTGAATATTTAAACTAATTTTCGCGGGTATCAAAAAAGCGCTCGGGACTCATTTTATATCTTTTGAAGCATCTTGTGCTATTACGATACTGAGGCTATTTCAGTTGTAATTAGAAGTTGACAAGCGGTTAATGCACTTGCAAAAATAAGCGCAAATATTTGCGTTTTTTTTTCGCACGCTCAACAAACTGGCAAGATTCCCTACTTATTGATAATACTGGTCGGGACGGGCGGATTTGAACCGCCGACCTCCTGCTCCCAAGGCAGGCGCGCTAACCAGGCTGCGCTACGTCCCGCTAGATCTTAGGTTGCGGCTTGCATCGCTGGTGGTGGTTGAAGCTGAGCGGTGATTATCGACTTCATCTGTTGTAAGGCCCGGGCTCGATGGCTGATCTGGTTTTTCAGGGCCAGATCGACTTGGGCCATGGTGCAGCCATATTCCGGCAGCCAAAAGACCGGATCATAACCGAAACCTCTTTGGCCTTGCGGTTTAAAGGCGATCATGCCCTGACAGATCCCCCGGCTGGACGTCATCTCGCCCTTGGGAAAGGCCAGGACCATTTCGCAGACAAACTGGGCCTGGCGTTGGTCCCAAGGGACCCCGGCCAATTCATCCAATAACTTAAGGTAGTTGTCCTCATCATTGGGCGTATGGGGATAAGTGCGATCCGCGGCATAGCGGGCTGAGTGAACCCCCGGCCGCCCGGCCAGGGCAGCCACCTCCAGCCCGGAGTCATCGGCCAGAGCCGGAAGGCCAGTGTAATCGGCTACGGTTCGGGCCTTCTTCTGGGCATTTTCCAAAAAAGTCTGGCCATCCTCGATTATCTCGGGAAGTTCCGGAAAGTCCTGTAGGCTCATTAAATTGATGCTAAGATCACTGAGCAGCAGATGCAATTCCTTGATTTTGCCCAGGTTATGAGTAGCAATTACCAGGTTCGGGGCATCCATGGCCGGATGGCGTCCTCTTGTAACTGGCATAACTTTCTCACGCTGGCCTGGGCCAATTGCAGCATTTCCGCCAGCACTGCCGGGGCAAATGGCCCTCCCTCGCCGGTCGCTTGGATTTCCACTAGTTCCCCTTGATCGGTAAGCACCAGATTGGCATCGACCGCAGCCCGGGAATCCTCCTGATAATCTAGATCAACCAGTAATTGGCCATCCACCAGTCCTAGACTCACCGCAACTACCTGACCCCGGAGCGGTAGGGTGTCAAACCCTTCCTGGCGTTGGAGACCGGCCAGGGCCTGGTATAAGGCCACAAAGGCCCCGGTGACCGCCGCGGTCCGGGTGCCGCCGTCGGCCTGCAGCACATCGCAATCCAGGATGATGGTCCGCGGTCCCAGGGCGGTGAGATCGGTGATGGCTCGCAGGGAGCGGCCGATCAGCCGTTGAATTTCCTGGGTGCGGCCGCTCAGCCGTCCGCTAATCCCCTCACGCGGCCGTCGGGTGCCGGTAGCTCGGGGCAGCATACCATATTCGGCCGTCACCCACCCCTGCCCGGAATCTTTCAAAAAGGCCGGCACCCGCTCTTCAATGGTCGCGGTACATAAGACCCAGGTGCGTCCCAGGGAGATCAGGGCCGAGCCTTCGGCCTGGGGCAAATAATCGGCGGTAATCTGGAGGGGCCGCAGTTCCCCCGGCAGACGACCCTCGGCCCGCCTCAGACCAAGCTTCTTATCCACTCTGACCCTTTGATTGGCTTCTAATTAATGGAATCCTTTGGGATCACGGAACGCGTCTTTAGCTACTTAGATGATTTACCGATAAAAACTAAAAATCCGATATTGCTCAACCGGGCCGATCTATCTCTTGATGGAGTCCCGCACGGTGTCATTGATCGCCTTGAAGGTCTCGGCAAAGCTGGTCGGGGAGACGCGGCCCACTTCAATAAATTTAACGATGATCTCTTTAGTCACCTTGAGGATAAGTTCTTCCTGACCCGATATTGACTCCGGCTGACTTTTGGAGGATCCCACTGGCGCGACTCCCTTAATTTCCAGAGTTGTGTTATATTAATTTAATGATAACCCCGCCAGCCTGAAGAAGGCCAAACCTGACTGGCGGGGCAGGTAAGAAGAACCGGTCACAGCCCTCCTTAACCTGATATTTTAAAAAATGCGGGGCCATAAAGCAAGGACAATCCGGTGAGTCAGATCAAGATTTTGCCCCCCCAGGTGGCCAGTAAAATTGCCGCCGGTGAGGTCATTACCCGTCCGGCCTCGGTAGTCAAGGAGTTGATCGAAAACGCCTTGGACGCCGGCGCCACCACCATCAGTGTAGAGGTAGAGGATGGCGGCCGCGGCCAGATCCGAGTGGTGGATGACGGCTGCGGCATGACTCCGGAGGATGCCCGGCTAAGTCTGGAACGGCACGCCACCAGTAAGTTGCGACAGGAACCGGACCTGTTAGAGCTGGCCACGCTGGGCTTTCGCGGGGAGGCGCTCCCCAGTCTGGCGGCGGTTTCCCGGCTAGAGCTGATCAGCCGACCTCAGGATCTGGAGGTAGGCTGCCGTCTCCGGCTGGCAGGCGGTCAGATCTTGGAAAACTCCCCCTGCGCCGCAGCGGTAGGCACCCAGGTTACCGTAGCCGAGCTATTTTATAATACTCCGGCCCGCCGTAAGTTTCTGAAAAGTAAATCTGCGGAACAGGGGCAGATCCTGGAACTGGTGCGCAGCTTGGCGCTGGGCTATCCCGAGGTGCACTTCACTCTTAAAGCCCAGGGGAAGTCGGTATTAGTAGCTCCGTCTCACAAAGCCCTGGCGGAACGCGTGGCCGCGGTGTTAGGCACCGAATTGGCGGAACGGCTGCTACCCTTTGCCTTAGAAGCGGAGCCGTTCAAGGTCTGGGGTCTGTTGCTGGCCCCGGATCAGGGCCTGGCCAGCAGCCGCTTCCAGTTTATGTTGGTCAACCGTCGTCTGGTCAGCGATCGGCTGCTGGCCGCGGCGCTGCGCCAGGCCTATCAGGGACGGTTGCTGCGCGGGCGCTATCCCGCGGCAGTGATCAACCTGGAAATCCCTCCAGAATTGGTGGATGTTAATGTCCATCCGGCCAAGGCCGAAATCCGCTTTAAGGACAGTGGTCGGGTCTATGGCCTGGTGTTGACTGCCCTGACCCAGGGTTTAGAAGCCCAACACCGTCCCAGCCGTCAGAGTTATAATGCCGCCTGGCAACCAGGATCGCTGACCCAGATCCAGGAAAGCTGGGGACCGGCGCTGTCCCCATCTAAGTCCCCCGAACCGGCTGGTGGACCAGCTCCTACCGCCATAATTCCAATCCCCGGTCTAGCTCCGCGAGAATCAGGGCCCCCACCGTCCCCCGGTCCATCCGACTGGCGATTTGCTGATCTTTTGGTCCTGGGTCAATTGCAGGCCAGTTTTATTGTGGCGGAAGCCCCGGCCGGGTTAATCCTGATTGACCAGCACGCCGCGCACGAACGTATCCTTTACGAGGCCCTGGCCATCGATTGGCAGCAAGCTGGGGCCTTGCAGCCCCTACTCTTCCCCCGACCCGTGGAACTGGAGGCCCGGCAAGCCGCCTGGCTGCGGGATCATTTACCGCTCATGCAACAGGCCGGAATAGAATTAGAACCTTTTGGCGGCAACAGCTTTTTAATCACCAAGGTCCCGGCCTGTCTGTTAGACCAGGACTTGGAAGCCCTGGTGCTGGAGACCGTGAATACCCTGGCACCCATCAAGGATTTGGCCGATAGCTCGCTGGTGCGAGAACGTCTGCGACTGACCATGTCCTGCCGGGGGGCGATCAAAGCCGGGCAGCGGCTGACTATAACAGAAATGCAGCAATTGCTGGCCCAACTGGATGGGCTTAAGGTTTCCTCTCACTGTCCGCACGGGCGCCCCTTATGGCGCTTATTAACCATGGAGGATATCCGGCAAGGCTTCCGCCGCCCCCGGCATTAGTATCAGGTCCCCCGATTGACCCCAGTTTATTCCTAGCTAGTTTTCATCCGGAAACTCCCCCGCCCCTGGTGGTAGGGGATTGGAGGAAGGGTCATAAATTTCAACATATTGTGATGATATAATATTTTTCACCCCCACCCTAAACCTCCCCCATCAAGGGGGAGGAGAATAAGGGGTTTCCAGATGGATTTTAGTTATATTTTTTTATTACTTACTTTGGAGAAGCAAATTTGTCGGATAATGTGCGCCGCGTGATTGCTCTCTTCCCGGATAATTGCCCGCAGGCGGCAGTGATATCCAGACCTCGGGTTTTGCGGATCAGGGTGGTATAGTGGGCGGCCACCAAGACTTCCTGAAAGGCCAGGATGGTATGCTCGGAGGGACGTTCAAAAGGCAGTTGCGGATGGGGATTGAAGGCAATGAGATTGATTTTGGCCTTCAGGCCCAACAGCAGCCGGGCTAATTGCCGAGCCTGGCTGGGGGCATCATTGACGCCCTTGAGGAGCACATAAGTAAAGGTAATGCGGCGGTGCTGGGGGAGCGGGAAGGCCCGACAGGCGGCCAGCAGCTCTTCCAGGGGATAGCGCTGGTTAACCGGCATTAGCCAACTGCGGGTGGCGTTGTCCGGGGCGTTCAGGGAGACGGCCAGATTGACCCGGATGGCCTGGCCCAACTGGATGATCTGCGGTGCCAGGCCTACGGTTGACACCGTTACCCGACGGGACGAAAAATCCAGACCCCAGGGGGCGGTCAGGATGGTCAAGGCCCGCAGGGTATTGGTAAAATTGGCCAACGGCTCGCCCATCCCCATCAAGACCAGGTTGGTGAGTTTCTGATCACGATCCAACCGGGCCTTGACCTCCAGGACCTGATTGACGATCTCCGCCGCGCTGAGATGTCGCGTAAAGCCCTGTTGCGCGGTAAGGCAGAACCGGCAGCCCTGAGCACAACCGACCTGGGTGGACAGACAAAGAGTGCGATGCTCGCCGTCAGGAATGACCACGCTTTCGATGCCGCCGCCGTCGGCCAGGGTAAAGCCAAACTTTACGCTGCCATCCTGGGAACGCTGGTGGGCCGTCAGGGTTAACCGGCTAATCAGCGCTTTGTCGGCCAGTTGACGGCGAAAATCCTTGCTGAGGTCGGTCATTTGGTCGAAGTCAAAGGCGCCCCGATACAACCATTTCTGCAACTGCCGGGCCCGGTACGGAGCCTGCCCCCAGGAGGCCAGCAGACGTTCTAATTCTATGGCGGTATATTCTTTCAGATCAATGAGAGACGGCATTTTGATAGATGGTGAATCTGCTCCAAGCACCAAGGTCTAGCCTTTGTAGTCGGAAGCTTTCAGACTCTGGGACCGGTCACTGACCGCGTAGGCGCTCCTGCTCTTCCTGTTTGGCCTTACACTTGATGCACAAGGTCGTAACCGGACGGGCCAGCAGACGTTTTTCGGAGATCGGTTCCCCGCAGGCCTCGCAAATCCCATAGCTGCCATCATCGATGCGATCCAGGGCTTCCTTGATCTTGCTGATCAATTTGCGTTCCCGATCTCGGATGCGCAAGGTAAAGTTGCGGTCGGTTTCCAGGGTAGCCCGATCAGTAGGGTCCGGGAACATATCAATAGGATTAGTCATACCGCTGACTGTCCTTCCAGCCTCTTCAAGTAGTTCCTGGAGCCGTCGATGCAGCAGATCTCGAAAGAATTCCACACGTTCAGGTTCCATCACCAACACGCCTCGATTTTGAGTCAACTTTTATGCGTCCTCTATCTTCCATCTTCACCGGGGCGATGATAAGCCCCACTTTTACCACCACTTTTATCAATCAGCATTATATCTTCAATGACCATGTTCCGATCAATAGCCTTACACATGTCATAGATAGTCAAGGCCGCGACGGCTACCCCGACCAGGGCCTCCATCTCCACCCCGGTCTGGGCCTGGGTCCGGACTTGAGCCTTGATTGCCAGTGATTTCTGCTCCGGCTGGGGGATAAAATCAATCTCAATACCCGTAAGCGGCAAGGGATGGCACAAGGGAATCAGGTTGGCGGTATTTTTGATGGCCATAATCCCGGCCAGGCGGGCGGCGGCAAAGGCATCGCCCTTCTCAAGTTGGTCAGACATCAGCAGGGGATAGATTTTGTCCCCCAGATAAATCGATCCCAGGGCGGTAGCCTGCCGCCGGGTCACGGGTTTATCGCCGACATCCACCAGACGCACCTGACCTCGGTCATCCAGATGGGTAAATTCTGTCGATCCTTGACTCTTCATAATGGGTTGCCAGTCTGTTTGGCGGCATCCAATCGGGAAAATTCGTCTAATACCTGCCGTTGGCGATAATTTAATTTAGTGGGGGTAGTGATGACGACTTCGACTACCTGATCGCCTGGTTTATTGCCCCCGCGGCAGGGAACCCCGTATCCTGGAAAGCGGAAGGTGTGCCCGGATTGGGTACCCCGCGGCAGTTCTAGGAATTGACTACCTAACAGGGTCGGCACTTCGATGGTCGCACCCAAGGCCGCTTGCGCAAAAGATACCTCGATGCGGCAGCACAGATCATTGCCGTAACGGGTGAAAAAATTGTCCGGTTGCACATGGATAACGATGACCAGATGCCCCCTCGGACCATTGTGGAAGCCGTCTCCGCCCTCCCCCGGGATTTGCAGCCGGGCGCCATCTTCAATGCCCGGCGGGATGGTTATCCAATAGCGCTCTACGTGTTCCAGATTACCGCTACCCTGGCACCGGGAACAGGGACAAGTAATGATCCGGCCCTGACCCTGGCAGCGTTTACAGATCGGACCTAAGCGGAGAAGCCCCGGAGTGCGGAACATCGTCCCCTGACCCTGACAATCGGGACAGGTCTGATAACTACTGCCGGGCTGGAGACCGGTGGCACTGCAAAACTCACAATTCCGGGTACAGCGAATTTCGATCTCGGTTTCCATCCCCAGCATGGCGGCCATAAAGGGAATCTGGAGATCATAACGGAAGTCAGGCCCCGACCAGCTTTTAAACCGGGAGGCACGGTCCTTGATTCCGAATAAATCTGCCAGCCAATCATCGGACTGAGAAAACAGGTCATCGTAGTTGTAGAAACTAGCCCCAGCGGGACGTTGCCCCTTGATACCGCCGGACTGTCCGAATGGTTGGCCGCGGTAGGCGTCCAGCAGGATTTTATAGGCCTCGGCCACCTCCCGGAAGCGAGCCGCGGCGTTTGGATCACCAGGATTGCGATCAGGATGATAGCGTAAAGCCAGATGCCGATATTGGCGCCGGATTTCCTCAAAACTGGCGCTGGGTGGCACCCCTAAGATATGATAACAATCGGTAAGAGCCATCAGGGTAAAAATTTCGTTACAAACTGAGTTTTGTCAATTTAACATTTTATCAGATTTGCACAGCTTACTCAGCCCCAGGATTACCAAGGGAACAAGCTGGATTTCTATAAATTTTTATAATAAACCAAGGAAATCCGATTGTAAATCACTTTTGTGAGTTAAACTCTCTCTGAACCAGGCGAGTAGGGGAAGGCAACACCCAAAGATTAACGGCCAGGATTTAGAAAGGGCAATAGGTGGCTCCAGAGTTCTTTGCGCCCTTCCTGGGTGAGGGACGAAAACCAGATCAATTCGGTGGGGCGGGTTTTTAGAGTAGGGAGCCGCGCCGCGTAATTTTTCAGTTGCCGACGCCGTTCATGGGATTTAAGTTTGTCGGCCTTGGTAAGGACCAGAATTACCGGGCGCTGCAATTCATCCAAGCTCTGCAATAACTCCACTTCCTCATCTCCGGGCAGACGGCGGCTATCCATCAAAAACACTACCGCGGTTAACTGACGGCGTTTGGTCAAATAGATCTGAAGCAGCCGCAGCCACCCAGCCTTTACCGACCGGGGCACCTGGGCATAACCATACCCGGGGAGGTCTACCAGGAACCAACGGTTATTGACCAGAAAAAAATTGATCGCCTGAGTACAACCGGGCCGGGAACTGGTGCGCACCAGACGTTGACGTTGTAACAAGGTATTAATCAGGGAGGACTTGCCCACATTAGAACGTCCCATAAAGGCGACTTCGGGATAAGCCGCCGCCGGAAATTGGGATGGTTGGTAAGCACTTAGGTAAAATTCGGCAGAAATGATCTTGGGTATGGCCATGATTGGCGGGATAAAACCTTTTCAGACAAATTTTAAGGGTTCCGACCTTAAGAGATCCGTAGCCACAGCTCCTGACCACCAGATTTTGGCAAGTAGAACCAACTGCTAGCCCTGACTTAGAGAACTGGTTGCCCTCCCCCGGTGACCGGAGGAGGGAACTTTTGCTCTCGGAACTACCCTGGTCAATCTAGGCTTGAGTTAAGTATATTTCATTTCTCAAAATTTTTGACGAATTGTCCGATTTGGACCCCGAAGTAAACACATTTATTGCCTTCCATGCACGCGTCCGCATCTGGCTTTTCGAGGTGGGTAGTGAGTTCATGCTGATCCTTCTTTAACTTGATGATATAAGCGTTCTTCTCCGCGTTAAAATCTAGACTAAGGTCTATATTATGTTGCGGGATTTCAGGATACATCTCAGCGATTTTGGCCTGCAACTGGTCATTAGTGTAACTCATGGGGCATCCTCCTGGTGTTCTAGTAAAATTATCGACAAGGGACCGGGGCAACTCTGGGGGTTCATAAACACCCTGGTCAGATAGGTTATGTTTCTATTAAGCATCATTAACCCGCGGGTCAAGTTTATGCGGTTCTTGATTAGATTCGGACCCGGCCGTGCCGGTAGTTAAGGTGGCCTTGATCTCATCGACGGACCGCAGATCGGTCTGAATCATATCCACATTAGCTCCGGAGAATACATAAAATGGTCCCTTGCCGGCAAAACTCTTGCTAGTGATAACCTCATCGACCCCCAGACTAAGCAACCATTCCGCCACCTTAATGCCCTTGCCGGTAGGGACTTCCACAAAGGGATTGGCCAGTAGCCGCTCTCGCACGATGCGGTAGTCCTGAACCTGTCGGGTAATTAACAGGAAAAACGGGGCTTCCCCGAAGTGCTCGGAAAGATGGTGATAATCTTCGGTAAGGGGCAGGGCCTGGACCATGGTTTCCTTGCGAATAGGCTCATAATGGATAATGACATGGTCAACATTGGCCACCTGGTGGCGGATCCGTTGTTCGATCTGTTTGGCCAGAGAATGGGCTTTCCCCAGGTCCTTGACCTTTACAGATAAATCCGCTTCGATGAATTTAAACGGCCCGGAATTACGGCCGGTCAGGGAAATAATCTGGGCGACCTGAGGCGTCTCCAGGACGATTTCTCTGATGGTATTCAGGGTGCCATAATCCAGCGACGCGTCCAGTAACACCCGAATGGCGTCAATGACAATCCTCAAACCAGCCCAGATAATCAACCCGGCGATGATCAGGGCCGCCGCCTTATCCAGAGGAAAATCAATCTGGAAGTAACCACCGACCAGCCCGATCAGGATGATGAGCGAGGAGAACAGGTCAGTAGCCACGTGTTGGGCATCCGCAACCAGACTGGGAGAACCTAGCTGCTTCCCCTTCTTGAGTTCGTAACGGGAGAAGGCCCAGAGGATCAGCACCACCAGGATGACCCCGCCGATGGCTACCGGCAAACGCTCGGGGCGGAGTTTTTCGGCGGCCACAAATACGCTGCGGAGAATTTCATAACCGGCCAGGAAGATCAGCCCGGCGGTCACCAGGGCCACCAGGTTTTCCACCTTGTAAAGCCCGTAGGGGAAGCGCTTGCTTTTGCGGCGGGAAATTTTGATTCCGGCCCAGATAGAGGCCGAAGAAATCACATCCGCGGAGGAGTGAATGGCGTCGGCCACCAGGGCCAGACTGCCGGAGAACACTGCCAAGGCATATTTAAGGACCACCAAGAAGATATTAATCCCGGTGGAGTAGACTGCCACTCGTTCACTATCATCCATTTAGTCCTCCTCGGTAACCGCCAGCAGATTAAATATTGGAATGCCCGATTTATTACTTTAACATAAATTCCAGCTAAAGGGCATGGACGCCGGTCTTCTTACTCAACCTTCAAACGCCGGGGGCACCTGCCGCAGAAATCAGTTCTGGAGATCCTCTGGCCGATTATCTCAGCAGCTTGGTGGCTAAACTTTATCCGGCTTTGAACCGATAACAATGATAAGACCGCAAGCCCGTGGAGGAAAAACCAGAACTTGGACCTCAGATCTGGACGTTATGTAATCGGGGCGATATGCCTGTTCGGAATGCTGCTGGCTCCCCTCAGTCTGCGGGTCTGGCCGCGCTCCCCCGTGTCCCTGGATTATCGGTTGATGTGGGAGGAATTTGATTCGGCCGGGGGGATAAAGTTTTTTTCCAAAACCGAAGAATTGTTGCGGCTGGCAGAGTTTGAAGAGGCCTTGCTCCGTTACCGCTTTCTCAAAGGTCAGGTTGCCGGTTTGGCGGCCTATCGTCCCCTGGTGTTGGACATTGATCGACGGCTGCATTTTTTGCAACGGCAGCTGCGTTTGAGCGAGGCGGATATTCAAGCCTTGCCGCGACTGAGGTTACGCTCCGGATCTCGAGCCCGGGCACCAGAAACCATCCCCCCACCCAAACCCAAGACTGAGGTCACCACAATTTTGGAGTCAGGCCCCGCCTCGCCGTCTGCTACCCCGCAGGACACTCCGCCTCCAATTCCCCCAATAATTATTCCTACTCCCACAATGACTCAAAAAAGTCCTCAACCCACCACTTCCCCCACTGAGGCACCGGCTCCGGGTCCGGAGTCCACCACACCCGAACCCCAGGCCGATGCCAGCCCAGAGGGGACCGAGACCCCAACCCCCACACCGGCGCCGCCCCAAAAATCTTTTCTGGGGTGGCTAAAAAGCTTC
The DNA here is from genome assembly GCA_028695935.1 of Desulfobacca sp. Classification (GTDB taxonomy): domain Bacteria; phylum Desulfobacterota; class Desulfobaccia; order Desulfobaccales; family Desulfobaccaceae; genus Desulfobacca_B. The sequence goes on along the minus strand of JAQVHY010000027.1, from coordinate 5,130 downwards.
TTCTAATAATGATAGGGTAGCGATCAGAAAAAAACAGGAGGCGCCGCTCCAATAAAATTACCCGCGGCTACCGCAGGATGTCTTGCAAAGCCTTGAGTTCGGCCCAGACCAGGCTGATGAGATCGGTTTCTTGAGATTCTGAACCGGCGGGTTCTGAAGCTGGATTATTATCCGAAGTTGGCGCGGCGCGAGTTTGGGGGCGACTTTGGGCCAGGTATTGCTTAACCCCGGGTAAGGTATATTTTTCCTCTTGCAACAGACGTTTAATCTCTAAGATCAGATCGATATCTGACTGCCGATACCATCGCTGTTTGGACAGTTTACGGTTAGGTCTGATCAGGTTAAACTCTGATTCCCAATAACGCAACACATGTGGTTCCACGCCGGTCATGTGGCTTACTGCACCGATGCGAAAAAGTTTCTTATGCCGTGGCTTCGGTCCCACCCCAACTCCTGGCGACCAAACTCAAATGCGTAATTGGGCTCCTAACTCCTGCGTTAGCTTTTGGATCAAAGACTCATGCTGCTGATTGACTTCGAGATCGGTAAGGGTGCGCTCGACGTCCTGGTAACAAAGATGAAAGGCCAGACTGCGTTCCCCTTCCGGGATGGGTGCCCCCTTGTAAACATCAAATAGCGCGGCATCCACCACCCAGGGCTGCCCATAGCGATAAATGGCGGCCAGCACTTGGGCGGTCGGGATAGACTGGTCCAGGACCAGGGCCAGATCCCGATAGACCGCGGGATAGCGCGGCAAGGGCGTAAACTTAGGAAATTCTTGGGCTACCTGAGTTAACTTATCAAATTCCAGATTAAAGATATAGGCCAGGCGCTTCAAGTCAAATTGCTTGCCGACTTCGGGTCTGAGCTGACCTAACCAGCCGAGTTCCAGGTCCGCCGAGAATACCCGGGCGCCGTCCTCAAGAAACTCTTGGTCCGGAGCTGGCTGAAAACTGATCTCGGGGACCCGCAGTCCGGCCAGCAAGGTTTCCACCACCCCTTTAAGGTCAAAAAAATCAACCTCGGCTTCCGGAACATTCCAGGCTGGTGTCTGGCGCAGACCGCTCATCAGACCGGCCAGCATCATTTTTTCTTGCGGTAGCTGCTCCCCCGGTCGGGGAATAAAGATCTTGGAGAGTTCAAAGATCTTCAGGTCATAAATAAAGTGGGCCGCGTTCTTGCGCATGGTCTCCAATAGGCCCGGAACCAGGTCCGGGCGCATTACCGCCTGTTCTTCACTCAAGGGGTTGGCCAGTTCCAGCAATTGTAGTGACTTAGCGCTCCCGGCGGTGAGAAAGCCGGATAGCCGCGGGGCTTGGAAAGCATAGGTAATCACCTCAAAAAAACCCAGGCCCAACATGATGGACTTAGCTGCATCCCGGATAATCGTCGCTTTGGGAGGCCGATGGGCCGCCATGGCCACCAGCGGCCGGGACACCGGAATATGTTCAAAGCCATGTAAGCGAGCCACTTCTTCAATCAGATCGACTTCGCGGCTTAAGTCACCGCGGTAAGGCGGCACCTGCACTTCCAGGGTATCCGCATCAAGCACCCGGGGCGGCATCTGCAGTCGCCGCATCAGCTCTGCCAATCGGTCCGTGGCCAGATCGGTGCCCAAGATGGCATTAGTCCGTTGAGTCCGCAGTTGCAAGCGGGGACGGGTCACCAGGCGCGGATACACATCAATCCGACCTTGCAGGATCTGGCCTTCGCCTATCGCGGCCATCAACTGGGTAGCCCGTTCCAGGGCCAGAATCACCCCTTCGGGATCGACGCCACGTTCAAAGCGATAAGAGGCTTCAGTGGACAGACCTAGACGCTTCGAGGTCCGGCGGATGGAAGTCGGATTAAAATAGGCGCTTTCAATCAACACCTGCCGGGTATGGGCCGTAACTTCGGAATTCAGCCCGCCCATCACCCCGGCCACCGCCACCGGAGCGCGGTCATCACAGATTAATAGAGTCTCCGGATGTAAAAACCGCTCCTGCCCATCCAGGGTGGTAAAGCTTTTCTCCTGGACGCCAGGCAGACGCACCACAATCCGGCCGGCGGCCAAAAGATCAAAATCAAAGGCATGCAGCGGCTGGCCATACTCTATTAAGACATAATTGGTAACATCCACCAGATTATTGATGGCTCGTAAGCCGCAGGCCTGCAACCGTTGCCGCATCCAGAACGGTGAGGGCTTAACTGTCAAGTTCCGGATCAGGCGAGCCGCATAACGGGGGCAATGATCCGGCGCCTCAATGATTACCGCGGCCCAGTCCTCAATTCGATCAGTGGCTGCGGTAAAACTAACCTGGGGCATCCGGAGCGGTTGATCCAACAGAGCCGCGACCTCGCGGGCCAGTCCCAGGATGCTCAGGCAATCCGGTCGATTGGGGGTAATCCCCACCTCTAACACCACATCCCGGAGGGCCAGGGCCTCACCCAGATCAGCCCCTACTTGAAGGTCCTGGGGAACTTCCATCAGCCCGCGATGATCATCGGACAGACCCAGTTCATCTTCTGCCAATAACATCCCTTCCGAAACCAGCCCCCGTAATTTAACCGCCTTCAGGGGCTGGCCGCCGGCCACAATGGCCCCCACCGGCGCAAAGGGATAGAGCCGGCCGGACTCTAGGTTGGGTGCCCCACAGACCACTTGATAAACATGGCGGCCATCATCCACCCCGGCCACCCGCAGGCGATCAGCCCGCGGGTGAGGTTCCACGGTTTTGACCCGGCCCACCACGACCCCCGAGAAAGCCGGTTGCAAGGTCTCGATGGCCTCGACCTCCAGGCCGACTAGGGTTAGACGGTCCGCCAGGGCTTCGGGCGATATAGTAAGATCAAGATAATCTTTGAGCCAATTAATACTAAGGCGCATGGTGGTATAACTTCCTGACAATCATATTTATAATGGTTACCAACTCTATCTGTGCATCTCTGTGGCTTGGTGTCTCTGTGGTTAAATTTTTTTACCTACCACAGAGACACCAAGCCACAGAGGAAGATTAACCGAAAAAAATAATTTTCGAAAGTCGCCCGCCCAAAAATTAACGACACACTAAGGCCACGGTGGGATGAGAGACCCGGTGTAAAACCCCGCTGGCAACGCTGCCCATGAAGAGTTTTTCCAGGGCCGACCGGCCTTTTTTACCCATCATGATCAGGGCATATTGACCGGCTTCGGCTTCCTGGGCAATGGCCTGAGGGGGGTTGCCAGTCAAGAGTTTTTCTTCCCATAACCCATTTAAACCCGCCTCCCGGAGAACCTCCCGGCCTTCCTTTAGAAATTCTTGTTCATGTTTTTCGAGTAACTCGGTAAGCTGGGAAGGAGTAATGCCTTCGGAAATCCTGGGTCCCAAAACCGCCAAATCTACCACATGGAGGAGAGTCAGACGAGGCTTAAAACTTTGGAAGGCCTGAACCAAAGTAGCAGCCTGACGCAAGGCCTCCATACTGGGTTCGGAACCATCAATCGGAACCAGGATAGGAGAGATGGGACAATTTGGGTCCAATCCCAATTTTTGACCGACAACATAGACGGTCATCCCTTGGGCTTGGGCCAGAACCTTTTGGGTCGCACTGCCCAGCAGCAATTCTTTTACCGTGGAGAGCCCGCGTCGTCCCATAATTATGGCGGAAAATCCTTCATCCATAGCTAAGCGAATGATTTCCTTACCAATTTTACCCTCTGCGACCCGCCGGGCAATGGATGTCGTTACCCCGAGATCACGCAGAATCTGCTCGGCTTCTGCCAGTAAGGGGTAGATTTCTTCATCCAGGTAGCGGTTTCTGATCCGCTGCCATTCTTTCAGTTGATCCATGTGGGTAACGCGCAGATCTACATTTTGTATGTGTCGCGACAGATAACCACCACCGATAACCCGTAGCAAAGTTAGGTTCTGAACCGCCTCACCTCCCGCCCGAACCAAACTAGAGCTCAACTCCATGGCTAACCGGGCCGCCGGACTGCCGTCGAAGGGAATCAATATGCGAGTCAGGGGATAAGAAATATTTTTCATTAATACCCTCTTAAATACAAGGTTCTTAGATTATTAGGGTTATTATTAAAAACCATAAGAACTACTTTTGCTTAGCCGTTCAGACGTAACTCCCGAATCTGTTCGAGGATAACCAATAAATAGAGCCTGCTTGGTAGCCGTCTTAGATCAGGGAAATTGTGGCCTGGTTAAGTGGCAAGCAAGGAGGTGCCTTGAGATCTCAGGTTTTAGGAATAATCTAATCCTTCTCTCCGTCATCATCATGAGCCTAGTGCCCTGATCAGGAAAGCATATACCCCTACCGGCTCCGGTCAAGATGGTGACTAGACTTGAGATAAGTGGCCTCAGGCCTTTTTCCGTCGGCGCAGTTCACCCAGACCCATCTTTTTGGCCAGGGTTTTGCGTTGTTCAGAATAATTTTTAGATACTAATGAATATTTTTTAGGATCAAGCCCAAAAGCTTTATAATAATCGGCCGGACTCATCTGATGTGCCCGACGCAAGTGGGCTTTCAGGGTCCGAAATTTTTTGCCACAGACCAAACAAGTAATATGGTCGTCTTTTACAGATTCTTCTATGGGAACAGCGGGTTTAAGAGGTGGAGCTTCTTTAGGTTCTAGACCTTCTGCCAGGGCTCCCGCCTCGCTCTGAGCGGCCTCCAGGCCAGCGATGGTTTGATACACCGCCTTGAGTTCTTCCACCAGCTCTGCGGACGTAAGTTCGCTAATAGAGGCATGGGAAGATACCAACTGAACGGTTAACTTAACCAATTCTGAAGCCATGATCATCTTTCCTTTCCTTTAAGCCGTTCTATTTTATGATAATTAAGCGTTGTTATTTAACAGACGACTAAGCCGGAGGAACAGTTTTAATTATGCTTGCGCTATCCTCGGGCCCCGATTATAGTTATTCATATATAGACCTAAATAGTTGCTGTCAAGCTAATTTTTTCTAAAAAAAATAATACCACTATCACTTAAGTAATCGCATAATTACCTAAACCGGTAGTATCATCGTAATCGATCACGGGGTATAAACTTATGTTTGAGAAATCCAAGTTATATCTGGCGATTTTCCTTTAAAATAACAACTAATTGCCTCTACTAATACTGGGAATGTCTGCATTTGGCGTAGTCGGCAG
>JAQVHY010000026.1 GCA_028695935.1 Desulfobacca sp. | reverse complement strand
GGGTCCCACAAAAAGGCAATCAATCCGGCCAGCACCATATTACCTTCCACCAAGCTCTCCAATAGTAAGGTATTTTCTCCATAGCCCTGTTGGTAAAGGGTGAGATAGGCCAGGGCGTAAAACACACAGATGAGCAAGGCATAACCCAAGGAGGGCAGCAGGTGACTGGCGGTGGCTAAATAAAGGGTGACCAACAGACCGCCAGCCAGGATATAAAGCAGATTTAAGGTCTTCCGCTTACCCAGGGCGATGGCCAGAGTTTCCTTACCGACCACCCGGTCGCCTTCCAGGGCCAGGATTTCAAACAACCCGGAGCGAATGAAGATTAAACCAGCTACCAGTAGGAAGGCAAAAATGGTAGCCAGAGAGAAGCCTCGCCCCGAACTGACCAACGGAATCAGGGCCGCCAGGACCCCCCAAGCGACTGAGGTGAAAATGGTTTTGGAGCCGGGAATTTCTTTTAGCCGGGCCATCCGCATCATGGAGGCGCGGCCTACCGGGAAGATTTTAAGATTATAGATGATCCCCAAGAAGGTCATCAGCAGAATGAACAGGAAGGCTACCAGGCCTAAGAGCAGGCCGATGAACAGAGCCATGACCGCCGAGGCCGCGCCGGTGATCAACAGAAACTGGCGGTGGCGGCCATAGAACATGGTCTGCACCGGGTCATTGAGTTTGCTGGCTTCATCGGTGAAGTGATTCAAGATATGCATGGCATAAATGTAGAAGAAGGCCACAAAGAAATATTTAAACAACGGCTCCACATCCTGAAGCAGGGAAGAGGTGTAACTGAGCGATCCGGCCCCCAGGGCGACATAGAGGTTGGATTTGAGAAAAAAGCGCCAGGCCCGAAACAGCAGTTGCCCTACAGAACCCTGACGAAAGGCCCAGGCGTGTTTCAAGGTAGTGACCACATTGCTGATCAGCCAGTGCGGGGTGGAAGCCCCGGCCGTTACTCCCACGGTCTGATAGCGACTCATCTCTTTGAGGTCTAATTCGCTTTCGGTTTCGATATGGTAGGTGGGAACTCCAGTGGCCTCGGAAACTTTCACCAGTCGTTGGGTATTGCCACTGGCCCGACCCCCTACCACTACAATGGCCTCTACTTCTTGGGCCAGGGCCTGGGCCTCGGCCTGGCGGTTAGCGGTAGCATCGCAGATGGTGTTATAGATCTGCACCTGGGGGAAACGGGCCTGGATTTCCTCAACTAGCTGGTCGAACAGCACCTGACTTTGGGTGGTCTGGGCGACCACGATAACCTTATCCAGCTCCGGCAGTTGGGCTACCCCCGCCGCGCTGGAGACGATATAACCCTGCCCCTTAGTATGTCCCATCAGACCCAGAACCTCGGGGTGGTCTTGATCACCGATAATAATGGTAGCATAGCCTTGTTGAGACCAGCGCCGGATAATTGCCTGCACCCGGGCCACGCGTGGACAGGTGGCATCGATGATCTGACAGCCGGCCTGTTGCAGTTCCTGACGTTCCTGGGGGGGGATCCCGTGAGCCCGGATTACCACCAGCCCCTGGGATACGGTCTGATGTCGCTGCAGGATCGAAATGCCCCGTTCCTCCAGCAACTCCAATACTTGGGGATTATGGATCAGCGGTCCATAGGTATAGATCTTGCCGGGGTTGCGATCAATGGCATTGAAGACCATCTCCATGGCCCGCTTGACCCCCATGCAGAAGCCCGCGGTCTGGGCCAGAATAACTTTCAAGCCTTGCCTCCGGTACTCGAAAATATTTGATCCTTATTAAGCTTGACAATTTTTAGCCTGACTGTCAACTGAAGCCTGCCCAGGGCTTTATTTCCCCATCAAAACGATGAAGCCGTCCATTGACCTCCATAGCTGATTCTGTTAGGAAAAGTTCAAAGTTTAAAGTTCAAAGCTCAAGGTTCTGAGTCCGATAAAATTTAGGGGGACACTGCCCGCCAGCAAAATTTTGTCAATTTGGCCGAAGCCCAAGGCTCATCAGCGACGGCTTTGGGAATATAACCAGGAGGTCTTTGTTAATGGAGGGTTTTTGGGGGCTTCTTTTCGGCACTTTGGGACTGCGGCCTTATGTGTTTATATTTTTGGCCGCCTATCTGCTCATCGCTACCTGGCATCTGGGGTTGGGACGGGCCTTGATCTATCTGATCGTGGGCTATGTGTTGGCCTGGCTCTCAGAATTTTCTTCAATCCACACTGGCTTGCCCTATGGTCGCTATATCTATATTGAGGCAACTAGAGGCCAGGAACTTTGGGTGCTGGGAGTGCCGTTCATGGACTCCCTGTCCTATGTGTTTCTGTCTTATGCCAGTTATACTGTCGCCCTCTTGGCTCTGGCGCCCATCCGGGATAGGCACAGCGGATTTTATCGGCTGGAGACTGAAATACGGCAATGTTCCAGGGGGACGCTAATCCTGGCCAGCGTGTTATTTGTCACCCTGGACGTGATTATCGACCCGGTGTCCTTGCGAGGCTACCGCTGGTTTCTAGGCCAAATTTATGGCTATCCTGAACCGGGCATCTATTTCGGGGTTCCTTTAAGCAACTTTCTGGGTTGGCTGGTCGTGGGGTTAGTGATGATCGCGGTATTGCAGCAGATCAGTCGCCTGCCGGACTGGAGCAGAGGGTTGAGCTGGGGAAAACGTAACTTTGCCCGTCAGGAGTTGCTAGGTCCGGTCTTGTATTTTGCCGTCCTGGCCTTTAACCTGGTTATTACCTTTTATATTGGCGAAACTCTGCTGGGCCTAGTGGGCAGTTTTATCTATATCCCGCTGTTGACCTTGTTAATCATTGGTCTGCTCCAGCGCTGCCATATGGCGGCAGGGCTTCAAGGCCCGGACCCAGGCAAGGAAGGAGCGTAGTCAGGGCCAGAGCCAGGTGACGGCTGGCCACCCGGGACCGGTGCCCCAGCCTGACCAGATCGAACCAGTACCCCGGTTTGGTAATGACTAAATGCCAGATCGCCCGCCAACCAGGTTCGCCCGCGGTTTGGGTCAAGGCGATAACCAAATCAGGAATCTCTTCATCCCCGGTGTCGGTGATGGCCCGCAGACCAAGAAAGGGGATGCCGTAAGCCTGGGCCACGGCCGCCACTGCGGTGGTCTCCAGGTCGAGGACCGGATTTTCTAAACTGCGTAAAGGCTCGGCCTCTTGGTGCTTGGAAATGATCCGGGGAGTGGAAATCAGCACCCCGGCTGCGGCGGGCAGACCTGCCGTTTGTAGGCCGGTAACCAACTCTGAGACTGGTTGGCGAGGCAAGTCTAGATCAACTGGTTTTAGAATCTGGCCTTCGGGATCATAATACCAATACTCCTGCCCTAATACTACGGTACCGGCGGCGAGGCCGGGGTTAACCGCGCCCCCATATCCCAGAGAAATTAACAAGCGGGGGGAGTGGAGCTTTATCAAGGTCTGAGCCGCGTTTTCCGCGCGTTGGGCTCCCATGCCCGACACGACTGCCACTCCGGGCCAGGGCCCCAGTTGAAAGGTCCAGGCCGCCGAAAGTCCTGAACCTCGCGATTTGCCATGTACCCGCCGCAAGAAAGGCCAGAGTTCGCGTTGCAACGCGACAATCAGACCAAAGACCGTGGGCGGGGGCACGGAAATCATCCCAGGCATGTTATAAATTCTGATACAATTCCGGATACTGATTTTTCCAGCGTTTATGCAGCCAGAGCCACTGTTCCGGGTAGCGCCGGACCCAGGCCTCGATGGCTCGGCTCTGGGCCTGAACCTGGACCAGGATATCGGTCTGGGCATCACTGGTTTTTACCAACGGCAGCGGTGGTTGGATGACCAACAGGTGGCGGCCCTGGGGCAAGCGGCGAGAAAACACCGGCACCACCGGGGTGCCCAAACGACGGGCTAAAATTGCCGCCATGGGGGTGGTGCGAGCCCGATGGCCGAAAAAGTCCACCAAGACCCCACCCTTGGTAGTGGTATTCTGATCGATCACCACCCCCACAATATGGTTCTGCTTCAGATGCGCGATAATGGCCTGCAGCCCCCCCTGCTTGGCAATCATCCAGTTGTGTCCCCGGCCCCTTAAAAAACGGATCAGACGATTAAGCGCCGGATGGTCCTGTTCGCGGGCCACTACGGCCACCGGCTGATATTGCAGTCCATAACCCAAAACCGTATATTCCCAGTTGCCGGCATGGGCGGTGATCGCCAGCACCCCACAACCGTGGGCCAATGCCGCCTCAAAATTCTCCTGGCCAATAATTACGACCTTTTTTTTAAGGTAGGATAAGGGCAGAATAAGCATTTCCAGCCCTTCCCAAAAAAGCCACATAAACTGTTTAAAGACTTCTTGGGCTAAAGATTCGCGTTGGGACCGGGTCAAGGCCGCGCCGTAGGCAAATTCCAAATTGCGCAGGGTTATCAGGCGATGTCGCCGGTCCAGGCGATACCACAACCGGGCCAGGGCTGAAATGATCAGTTTAGGAATCATACGGTTTATAAAGCTTGTTAGTGCCCATCCGGAAACCCATTGTTTCCCTCCCCCTTGATGGGGGAGGGTCAGGGTGAGGGTAATAAATATCATATCATTTCAATATATTGAAATTTATGCCCCCTCCCCAGCCCCCTCCCAACAGGGGCGGGAGAGTTTCCAAATGAAGCCTACTTAGATAATTATGGTTTGGGCCGAGTTGTGCCTCTCGGGCATAATATCACTTTTCAGATCAGAAAGGGCAAGAGGGCAATGATTTATACCTCGAATCATTAACGAGTTAAGTTAATTATACCCAAGTTTGACTCATCCACTGCTTGAATTTCGTATCTTTACAGACAACCGAAAGCGACATCAGGTGGGGGCCATTAATGCCTGGCCCCCAGCTGGATCTTAAAACTTGCAGGTTTAGGAAAAAATAGCTTAAGAGGATGGTTCTGAGGAAGAAGGGACTACCAACACGGGCACCGGCAGGGCGAGACGGGCTACTTCCCGGATCACCCGTTCGGTGGTCGAACCCAAAATGTGGCGTCCCCGAAAACCGTGGCCATAGCTGCCGATGACCAAAAATTTTACGCCGCGGGCTTCTTCCAACCAGCCAACAATGGCCTCGGAGGGACCTTTCTCACTTTCCAACAAGTGGGTTTGAACCTCAACCCCGGCTTTTTTGCAGCGCTCCTCGGCCTCAACCAGCACTTTTTTAGCATAAGCTTCTTGCTCTTCGAGTAGATGCCGGTCAATAAAGGCAAAGTAGCCGGCCTTGCGGATCTGGATGACGGTCAGGACATCCAAGGGCAGTTCCAACAAACGGGCCATATTAATCGCTCTGGTCATTGCTTCCCAGGAGGGATCCGAGCCATCGATCGCCACGGCCACTGATCTGGCCTTGCCTTTGATTTCCTCCATTAATGGCCTCCTTTCTTGAAGATCATTCCGACTCCTAATCCAGCCACGATGGCCACAATAACTGCCAGGATGCCGAAAAATAGCGGGGAATTTTGCGAGGTGGAAGTGAGCCAGTTTTCAATGCCCACCTTTTTGATTTCAATCACATCCTTACCATAGCCGACCAACTCCCCTTTTTCAAAACAGAAGGATTCCACCAGATATTGACCTTCGGTGGCTGCGGGGGGAAACTGAAAATAGTGCTTGAACAACTTACCCTCGGTAACTTGCAACCGCTGTGGATCTTCAACAATATTATAGAGATTAAGTTTCTCTTTAAGTTTGATCAATCCGTTAAAGAGCGTATCCTGATCGTCCGGGCTGGCCTCACCCCGGAGCAGGTGCATCTTCATATGGTGGCGGATGGAGGGATAGCCCAGTTCCAACTCCTGAGCGGTAGCCGTTGAGATGATCTCGGATAAAGGGTTCTGGCTGTGAATTTTATAGATAAAAGGAGCGCCGGTGACCTCGTATTGTTTCACTGCCATCCAAAAGGGGCCGACCTTACCTTTGACGGAAAGTTTGATGGTCTCAGACTTTTCCGCGGTCAGCTTAACTACCAGGTCAGTATTGGGAACCGGGTGTACTCCAAAGAAATGAATCCGATCGCCGCGATACGCCAGGTCAATCTCAATCAGATTCTTGGTGGCGGCGGTCAGAACTTTTTGCATGGCTTCCGGGGTCTGAGCCCGGGCCTGGCCAGCATAAAGGCCCACCAGCCACAGCGCCACCAAAATGGTCAAAGTTCTTCTCATCATTAGTGCCCTCCCTTGCCCGGGTCAATGCTGACCAGGAGACTGGGTTCCACCACCAGATCAACGAAAAGTTTCACTGCCATGGCCAAGACAATGATCGCCAGTAGGATGCGAATCTGCTCCCCCTTGAGCCGTTTGCTGGCCATGGCCCCGAATTGGGCGCCGATAGTGGAGCCGAACAACAGGATCAGGGCCAATAACAGATCGACGGTTTTATTGACCCAGGCCTGTTGCAGGGTAACATTGGCGCAAGATAAGACGATCTGAAACAGATCAGTGCCAATGGCCACAATGGTAGGCATACCAATAACATAGATCATGGCCGGCACCATGATAAAACCACCGCCGACCCCCAACAGGGCGGCCAAAATGCCCACCGCCATGCCAATTAAAAAGGGAAAGATCGCCGATGTGTTCTTGAGGCCGGAGCGGTGGAAGTCCATTTTCAAGGGCATTTTAGAAAACAAGGTCCCATGCTTGGGCGTGGGCACTCCTTCCACCGCCGGGGTAGCGACCTGGCGCTGACTACGGCGAATGGTGCGCAGGCTTTCAATAAACATGGCCCCGCCGATCAGGCCCAACATCAGCACATAGACCACCTTCATGACAAACTCAAAATTGCCGATGCCCCGCAAGTATTTTACCAGTTGCACCCCGATGGTGCCGCCCGCCACACCTCCGCTCAAAATGATTATTCCCATTTTGAAGTCGACGTTACCCAGACGCCAATGCGCGTAAGCGGCGGAACTGGCCGCGGCGACAATCTGGTTCGAATCCGAGGCCGCGGCTACCGGCGCCGGTATGCCGATCATCATCATTAAGGGAGTGAGCAAGAACCCCCCTCCAACCCCGAACAGGCCAGAGAGAAAGCCGACCATGGCTCCGATCCCAATGACCAGAAAAAAATTAATACTCATCCCGGCAATGGGAAGATAAATTTCCATCATATTCCTCCCCTAAAGGATAATTTAAATGGCCATATATAAGATTTTTCACAAAGTCTGTCAAGCTAAAATTAATACTTAGATAATCTCCGCTTAGCTGACATTAGTCATTTTATTTATTATATTTAATAAATTGGTGAATAATAAATATTGTCTGTTGCAATTTGCAGCTTTGGTGTGATAAATGTTGCAAATAACAACGTAGAGTGCTTAAAATTCTTATAGCGGTTCTTTGAGCCGCAACTAAAGTTATTTTGTAAAACACTTTAAATGATTGCTTAGATTAGCCTCGGAAGACGGTAGGGTTGCCCCGCGGGGTCGCCCCTACACCAAGGGGCCAAATTTATGAAATCTCAGCTAGCGTTATCCAGACCAAAACCCAGGTCCGAGGTTTTTCGGACGGACGCTTAGCCGCTGGGCGGCGCGAAATATTAGGCGTTGATAAGAGATAGAAAAAAGAAGGGAAACAAGGCCTGCTGACTTGACACCCGGTCTTTATTAGTTTAATTTCTAAGCCGCGTTTTTGCTAACGCAGATTTCGGGCCGACTCACCTGAAAATCAGGAAGCCCCGCCTGGAGATCAGAAAAATAGAGATAGTTTTGGGTTAGCGGTCCCGATGGTCGAGCTACCCCAGCGATTGGCGCATAAGAGGCATTTAGGTGATAATATGAAATTGCAAGGCCAGGCCCATAAATTCGGCAATGATATTAATACCGACGAGATCATTCCGGGTCGATATTTATCGACCTCGGACCCAGAGGAATTGGCCAAACACGCCATGGAAGACGCCGACCCGGAATTTGTAGTCAAGGCCCGGCCCGGCGATTTTATTGTGGCGGGGAAGAATTTCGGTTGCGGCTCATCACGGGAACATGCCCCGATCGCGCTTAAGGCCGCGGGGTTGTCGGGAGTCATCGCGGCCAGTTTTGCCCGGATTTTTTATCGTAGTGCCTTTAACATGGGATTGCCGATCTTTGAATGCCCGGCGGCCGCGGCCGAGATCAAGGCCGGGGATGAAGTGAGCGTCGATCTGGACAGTGGGGTAATCGCCGACCTGACCACCGGCAAGACCTATACCGCTCAGCCCTTGCCGTCTTTTATGCAGGAATTGCTGGCCGACGGCGGGCTGATGGCGCACGTAATCAAAAAGATCGGAGTACAAAGCCAATGACTTATCAGATTGCGGTAATTCCGGGTGATGGCACCGGCCCGGAGGTCGCCGCCGAAGGACTCAAGGTGCTCAAGGCCGTGGCGGGGGCGGCCGGCCTCAAGTTTGAGTTTACCACCTACGACCTGGGAGGGGAGCGCTATTTGCGGACTGGCGACACCCTGCCGGACCGCGTCATTGATGAACTGCGCGGTTTTAATGCCATCTATTTAGGGGCCATCGGCCACCCCGAGGTCAAGCCCGGCATCTTGGAAAAAGGCATTCTGCTGAAGTTACGCTTTACCCTGGATCAATATATCAATTTAAGACCGGTAATACTTTATCCTGGCGTGGACACCCCCTTAAAAGACAAAGGTCCGGACGAGATCAATTTCATCGTGGTGCGGGAGAACACCGAAGGGCTGTATGCCGGGGCCGGGGGGTTCTTGCGTTACAATACCCCGGATGAAGTCGCAGTCCAGGAATCAATTAATACCCGCAAAGGGGTGGACCGTTGCTTGCGATTTGCCTTTGAACTGACCCGTAAACGTAATCAGGCCAAAAAACTCACCCTGTGCGGCAAGACCAATGTCCTGACCTATGCCTTTGACCTGTGGGAACGAGCCTTTAAGGCTATTGCCGCGGAATATCCTGATATTACCACGGATTACGCCCATGTGGACGCTACCTGTATGTGGATGGTCAAAAACCCGGAATGGTTCGATGTCATCGTCACCGATAACATGTTCGGCGATATCATCACGGATCTGGGCGCCATGATTCAGGGCGGCATGGGCGTGGCCGCGGGTGGTAATATCAACCCCGAGGGCGTGTCGATGTTTGAGCCGATCGGGGGCTCGGCTCCCAAATATACCGGCAAAAATGTCATCAATCCGATCGCGGCGATTGCCGCGGCCCAGATGATGCTGGACCATCTGGGTGAGCCGCGAGCCGCGACCGCGATGGAAAACGGCATCAAGACGGTGGTGGCCCAGCATTTGAAAAGCCTGTCAGCGGGAAAAATGGGCTACAGTACCACTGAAGTCGGCGACCTGGTGGCCCGCTATGCAGTGGAAAGCCTTTCCGGCTGACCTGAGAGTAAATTTGCAGTGGAACAACCTGATGGCCTATCTGACCGTTTTAATATTAACAAGATTATGGTTAATAAATGGCATGGCCCTTGAGGAGACCGGTGGCCAGTACTCATATATTGTGACCTTCTTGTAGGGGCCGGGTTTTCCGGCCCAAATGGGACGGGGAGACCCCGCCCCCTACGAAAAACCAGGCCAGTTGATTTGTGATACCAAACAATAGTCCTACACTGTAGGGGCGACCCGGCGGCTCGCCCTCATCGGTTATTTTTAAAAACTTGTGCAGGAGAAGAGGTAACCATGGCCCGGACCTTTAATGTCGCGGTGGCAGGAGCGACAGGGGCGGTAGGCACCCAGATGGTGGCCTGCCTGGAAGAACGCCGTTTTCCGGTAAAGATGCTGCGGCCCCTGGCCTCGGAGCGCTCCTTGGGGCGCACGGTAAACTTTCAGGGGCAGGAAGTGCCGGTCGAGGTGTTGCACGAGGATTCTTTTCGGGGCATTGATGTCGCCCTGTTTTCCGCGGGCGCGTCGGTCAGCCTGAAATATGGACCGATCGCGGCGCAGTCCGGGGCCATAGTGGTGGATAATTCCAGTGCCTTCCGGATGGATCCGGACATCCCGCTGGTAGTCCCGGAGGTCAATCCCCACGATATCGGGCTTTATACCAAACGCGGCATCATCGCCAACCCCAACTGCTCTACCATCCAGATGGTGGTAGTGTTGAAACCGATCCATGACGCGGCCCGGATCAAGCGAGTGGTAGTCTCTACCTACCAGGCGGTGTCGGGCACCGGCCAGAAGGCGGTGGAAGAGTTGGCTACCCAGGTGCGCGCCCTGTTATCCGGTCAGGACCCGGTGTCCAAGGTCTATCCGCATCGGATTGCCTTCAATGTCCTCCCGCATATCGATGTCTTCCTGGATAACGGTTATACCAAAGAAGAAATGAAGATGGTCAATGAGACCAGGAAGATCATGGGCGACGATTCCATCCGGGTGACTGCCACGACCGCCCGGGTCCCGGTGTTTTACGGCCATTCCGAGGCGGTCAACCTGGAAACCGAAAAGAAACTAACCGCGGCCCAGGTGCGAGAGATGCTGGCCAATGCTCCTGGCGTTAAAGTGGTTGATGATCCGGGCAACCGGCAATACCCCATGCCTTTAGACGCCGCGGGTCAGGATCTGACCCTGGTGGGGCGCATCCGGGAGGACGAAAGCATTCCTCATGGTATTAATCTGTGGATTGTTGCCGATAATATTCGCAAGGGGGCAGCTACCAATGCCGTCCAGATTGCCGAGGTCCTGGCCGAAAAGTATTTATAAGCAGATGAGGAGCAGCAGTGCGGATTATTGCCGGCCGCTTCCGGGGCCGGCGGTTGGCGGGGGTCCGGGGCCGGATGCGTCCTACCGCCGATCGGGTGCGGGAGGCGATTTTTAACATCCTGGGGCCGGGGTTAGAAGAGGTCAGAGTATTAGACCTGTTCGCCGGCACCGGTGCTCTGGGGATCGAGGCCCTCAGTCGGGGGGCGCGGCAAGCGGTATTTGTAGAGCATGATTCGACTGCTTTACAGGTGTTGCGTAAAAATCTGGCCAGTTGCGGTCTGGGTGCGGCTACCCAGGTCCTGCCCTTACCCGTACCTCGGGCCTTAAAACAACTAGCCGTCCAAGCCCAGCGGTTTGAGCTGATCTTCCTGGACCCGCCCTATGGTAAGGGATTGGCGGCGCAGAGTCTGGAACTGTTGGCTCAGAGGCCGCTGCTCCGTGCCGGGGGGCGGGTAGTAGTGGAACATGGGGTTCATGACTTGGTACCGGAGCACCGCGGTTCCCTGATTCAGGTCGATCAACGCCGCTATGGCGACACCCGGGTGTCGTTTTATCTAAGCTTCAGAGCGGGCGACGTCAACCAGGCGGCAGATAAGGAGTATAGTTATTAATGTCCAAGGTTGCAATTTATCCCGGCTCATTTGATCCCATCACCAATGGCCATATCGACCTGATCGAGCGAGGTCTCAAAATTTTTGACGAAATCACCGTCGCTATTGCCATCAATCCCATCAAATCCGGACTGTTTAGCTTTGAAGAACGCATCGAACTGATCCGCGGGTCACTGGATAACCATCCCCGAGTTAAGATCGACCATTTTTCCGGCCTCTTAGTCGATTATGTCCGCACCCAAAAAACCAACATCGTGCTCCGAGGACTGAGAGCCATCACCGATTTCGATTATGAATTCCAACTGGCGATGATGAATCGGCGCTTGGCTCCGGAGATTGAAACGGTTTTCCTGATGACCGGCCTTAAATGGGTATTTTTAAGTTCCAGTATCCTCAAAGAAGCCGCCCGCTTGGGGGGAGCTATCGAGGGCCTGGTGCCGGAGATCGTCTGTCGGCGGCTCAAAGAGAAATATGGGCTGCTCTGAACCGGAAGCGCCGGTGACCTCAATTCTATCTTGTCAGGCCAAAAAATTTGGGTTATTATTAACAGTAGTGAAAATTAAGCTTAGGACAGATAAAAACCATTGCGAATCTGTGTGATTGATGGACAGGGCGGCGGCATCGGGGCGACGATTATTAAACGGCTCAAGGAGGTCTATCAGGAAGAACACGAGATCATTGCCCTGGGCACCAATGCGATTGCTACTGCCCAGATGATGAAGGCCCGGGCCAATAAAGGCGCCACCGGCGAAAATGCCATTGTGCGGACGGTGCCGACGGCCGCGGTGATCATCGGCCCGATTGCCATTCTGCTGGCCAATTCCATGATGGGGGAACTGACGCCCCGGATGGCCGAGGCCATTGCTACGGCTCCGGGCCTAAAGCTGATTATCCCGTTAACTCAGGAACGGGTTGAGGTAGTCGGTCTCAAACCCGAGCCCTTACCTCACCTAGTAGAACATATCGTCACCAAAAGACTTAAGGAGATTGCCGACCATGTGTGAAGCAGCCGCTTATGTGCTCAGAAATGGGAAAGAAGAGCTATTTCTGGAAGAAGTGGACCTGATTGAACCGGACGGGGAGAACCTCCGCCTGGTAAACATATTCGGGGAGCAAAAGCTTATCAAAGCTACCATCCACAGCCTCAACCTGGTAAACCACCGGGTGATTCTGAAAGAGGGCTGATCGCCGCCGGACGCCGGCCTCAATCTTTGGCCAGGATTTCCACCCGGAGCTGGCCCTCTAATAGAGATTTGAAGGTCTTGGCGTCCGCTCCGGAGCCCACGATCGAGCCATAATGCATGGGAATGGCGATTTTCGGATTGATGGCCCGGGCCGCCTCAGCAGCCTCGGCCGCGGTCATAACATAAGTGCCCGACACCGGCAGCAAAGCAATATCTACCTTAAGTCCCTTCATTTCCGGAATAAAATCCGTATCTCCGGCATGATATAATCTAATCCCGTCAAGGGTAACAATAAACCCCAGGTGCCCGGCGGCCTTAGGATGAAACTGTTTATTGATATTATAGGCCGGTACCGTCTCAATAGTAAGTCCACAGGCAGTAGTTTGTTCTCCGGGTCTGAGCACTATCACCTTGCCGGAGAGTTGCGCCGCCGCGGCGGGGTTGGTGACGATGACCGTATCCGGCCGCTGCACCTTGGTGACATCGGTCGGCGAACAATGATCAAAGTGCTCATGGCTGATCAGAATCAGATCAGCCGGGTCACTTTGGCGCAGTTCATAAGGATCAAAGTAAATCACCGGTGGCCCGGAGTATTTAAAACAGTCATGACCCAACCAACTCAGCTTTTTTAATATTTTTTCTGCCATCTCTACCTCCTCACAGCTAATCTCCGATACTTTACTTCACTAAGCAGCTAATAATAATATGTTATTATAATAAGCTGAACTTAAGCTGCCCTCCACCATAAAGCTTACTTAGTAAAGCCCTCAACAATTTTTATGATAATTACAATAAAGATATTGATTAAACTAAGAAATATAGCAAAAACGGAGATATTGATTAATGAACCTTCAAAACCATACTTAATCTGAGTCTGTTTGCGTTTATAGCGCTGATAGTATATTATTACCGCAAGTACGGTGACAACAAACAGTTTTGGCTCTTTAAGGTAATAGGCTAAGACAAATATAGCCGCAGTAATGGCGGCCAGAATTAATGGCACCCTGGTCAGCAGCCCGGAGAAGGGTTCAACCTGGACAGCGTCGTTGGTAACCGTATCGTTCATAGAGACTTTGGCCTCCTTGCTAGTTCGGGGTTTGGTATGGTCTGAACTTGGCTACTTGAGCTCATAAGGCGCGGTTTACTCCCCGCTGCTGAATAACCGGTACGCCTGTATTTATACTATATCAGGGAATTCTTATTTTTTAAATTATTTTTGACTGCCCAGCAAGGAACGGCACCGGGACTGGGGCTTGCCCGGCCAAGGGGTAATACGAAGGACGGTTATTCCAACCTGTCTTAAGAGGGCAGCCCATATGGACCGGAGGTGGTATTGAGGCCCTTAGACCAGGTTAGACTTTAAATGCCATCATCTTATCATTTAACCTATTGATTTGATAAGGGCATTCAAAAGAAAAACAGAAAACAGAAAACAGAAAACAGAAAACAGAAAAATATATTATAATCGATAGACCTCCTGTCCCTTAAAAATATGGACGCCTTGCTGCTGCAACAGCTCAATGGCCCGGTCTAAGTTGTTAAAGCGGAAAATGATCACCGCGTTTTTGCCGCTATGATGCACAAAGGCATACATGTACTCCACATTGATTTGGGAGGCCGAGAGGATCTGGAGGACGCTGGCCAGTCCGCCCGGCCGGTCTGGGACTTCTAAGGCCACGACTTCGGTTCTGCCCACGGTAAAGCCGTGTTGCTTCAAGACCTGGGTAGCTTGGTCATACTGATCGACGATGAGGCGCAGGATGCCAAAATCAGTGGTATCGGCCAGAGATAAGGCCCGGATATTGATGCCGGCGTCGCCCAGCACTTTGGTGACTTCGGCCAGGCGGCCCGCCTTATTTTCTAAAAATACCGATAATTGCTTGACTTTCATATCTTTTACCTCGGATTGCGCTCCATGTTTAAATCTGACGCCGATCGATTACCCTCTGGGCCTTGCCCTCGCTGCGGGGAATGCTACGGGGTTCGACTAACCGCACCTTGGCCGATACGCCCAGGTAATCCTTAATGTTTTTCTCAATCCCTTTTTCCAGTTGCTGCATTTTTCGAACTTCGTCAGAGAAGGTCGCTTCATCTACTTCAACCTGAACTTCCAGGGTGTCCATCTGGTTCAGACGATCAACGATGAGCTGGTAATGGGGCGCAAGGCCGCGTACTTCCATGAGCACCGCTTCAATCTGGGAAGGAAAGACATTAACTCCGCGCACAATAATCATGTCATCGGTACGGCCGCTGAGCCGGGTCATGCGGACCAGGTTGCGGCCACATTTACAGGGTTCGGGGTTTAAAGAGGAGATGTCGCGGGTGCGGTAGCGGATCACCGGGAAGGCCTCTTTAGTAAGGGTGGTAATCACTAATTCCCCGGTCTGGCCGTAGGGGAGAACTTCGAGCGTGTGGGGGTCGATGATTTCGGCAATAAAATGATCCTCGGCGATGTGTAAACCCTGTTTGGCCTCCTGACACTCGACGCTTACCCCCGGACCCATGACCTCGGACAATCCGTAAACATCCAAAGCATCCAGCCCCAGTTTTTTTTCAATTTCCTGACGCATGGCCTCAGACCAGGGTTCGGCTCCGAAAATGCCGACCCGCAATTTAAAATCTTGAAAATTTAGCCCCAGATCTTGGGCCACATCAGAGAGGTGCAAGGCAAAGGATGGCGTACAGGTAAGCACGGTAGGACCAAAATCCTGAAGTAACATGATCTGCCGCCGGGTATTGCCCCCCGACACCGGAATGACCGAGGCCCCTAGCCGTTCAACGCCATAATGGAAACCCAAGCCACCAGTAAATAGCCCATAACCATAAGCATTGTGGATAATATCATGGCGATGTACTCCTGCCGCGGCCAGGCTACGGGCCACGAGTTCCGACCAGGTTTGAATATCCCGCAACGTATAGCCTACTACCGTAGGTTTCCCGGTGGTGCCGGACGAGGCATGGATGCGGACTACCTGTTCCATAGGCACGGCAAACATGCCAAATGGATAATTGTCTCGCAGGTCCTGCTTGGTGGTGAATGGTAGCCGCTGCAGATCCTTTAGGGTTTGGATGTCTTCGGGTCGGACCCCGGCGGCCTCGAACTTTTGCCGGTAAGCCGGGACCAGAGCATAGACCCGATCCACCAGAGCCCGTAGTCGGCGCAATTGGATGGCTTCCAGGGCTGCGCGGGGCAGGGTTTCAAATTCCTCATTAAAAATCATTAGTGGTTAGACCTTTCCGCACGATGTAAATCTGTGGAAAGATAGCAGAAGGCTCAGTCACCGTCAAGCGGAATATCCTCAGGGCCAGTGGTATCAATCTCCGTCTGAGTCTGTAGCCAGCGGTGACGAAGCCGGAGTTGACGTTTGCCGGAGGGGCCGATCTCGGTGACCAGGATTTTATGAGCTATCAATTTGGCATAGATGTTGGCGAGCTGACCGGGCGGCCAATATTTTTCCCAGTCCTCGGGACAGAAAGGTTCGCCGCCGGTGGCAATCAACAGGTCGCCGATCAGATCCAGGGCTCCTTCCTCCAGGTCTGGTAAAACCAACATGAGCGCCAAACGGAGGATGTCAGCCTCTACTTTCAGCACCTGGGGAGCCACACAATAGCGCACCGCGGCCGACTTTTTGCGATTATGACAGAGCAGTCCGGTTTCCAGAAACTGATGTAAATAATCCCAAGCCGTCTTACGGTCTAAACCAAAGAATTTTTCAAATTCCCTTAGCCGAAACCAGCCCCCGGCGCTTCTTTGAAGAAATTCCTTGAGTTTTTCCAAACTGAGCTTGCGGTGGGAGCGATGCGGCAAACTGGGCCGTAGAGTCTCTAGCCAACGATCCAATAACTCATCCCAAAATACCTGGTCAGGCAGAGGGGTGAGACTTTTCTTAGTTTCTAGATGGTATTCCACGGCAGGCTCGTTAACCTGATACGCAGGTTGCGGGTGATTAAAATCAGAAGATAACAACGGATAATAGAACTCGAACCATTGTTCCAGCCGCCGGGTCAGGGTTCGGAACCGCTCCAGGGTTACCTTGCCAGCCAGATTCTGCACTAAATAATTCTTGAGGCGGGATCTGATCAATTGCTGCCGCGTTTGGATATTATTAGGTAGTGTGGGAGTTTCCAGGATAACCTCTAGGAGCAACCCCGCTACCAAGGCACGATCCAGCTTCTCCTCGGCCGGTAAGTCAATCCAACTATCTTGCCGGTGCGACCTTAAGGGTCTGATATCCTTCATTTAATCATCTACCTGGGGGTCACCGTCTATTCAAGCCCATCGGATCAATGATTATTAAATTTTATTGAACCAGGCTGAATTATTTCTAAATATTGTTTTAGCAATTAGGTTGCCAACCTGACCAGAAAACTTTCCGCGCCTGGCTCAATTTTTGGCCGAAAAGATCTAAAACGATTAGGCTATCCTGGTAAGATAATGAATTAATTGATTTTTATGATCGGAGCCAGTTGGTTCCGCAATGTCTAGCCTAAAAATGGCTAGAGCACTAGGCAAGTCTGATAGATTAGGGCACTTATTTTCTAGGGCGGGACCGGTCCACTAGACCTCAGAGTTTCAAGATCGGCTGGGACTGGTTCACGGGACCTGTCCTAACATCTTCCCAGCCTTTAGTTTACCGAGTTGAACTGCCGATCAGCTTTAGCATAAACGGGTTTTGGAAAAAAATGCCAAGGTAGGGAAATTAGATTCGACACTGTACTTGAATGTTTTGAAGAAATTTAATATATTCGATTTCTGGAAATAATAGCTAGTCCCATAAAGCATCAGGGCGGCTATTTCTTTAAGACTGCAGCTAGCTGGCAATTTTAGCATTAAGCTTAGCCGATGCCCCTCATTAGCCTGGGTGGCGGAAGTGGTAGACGCAAGGGACTTAAAATCCCTCGGGGTTTAGCTCCGTGCCGGTTCGAGTCCGGCCCCAGGCACCAAGGAAATTTCAGTTACCCATGACTCAGTGGGTTATCCCCATTCTTTAAATAAAAGTTGCCTGTAAGCCCCAATAATCTACGGCGGAGATTAATGTTATCCGCCTCCGGTCTGCTTGGTCCCTGAAACGCCCGCCGCTGGCTAGTCCAGGATAAGTTTTAACCCGGAAATCCTAAGCCGCCCATGTCCAGCAAGCCCCTATTGACGGTTAGCCCCTTGATTGTTATTAATATAGGTAACTCCAAAAAAGAACAGGAATCCTGCCATGAGCAAGATTATCGATATCGAAGGGCGACTCCAGGTCGAGAAAAAAAAGAAAGCCAATATCGAGAAGGCCAAAAAGCTGGAGGAAGTGCGGCGGGTGATGCAGTGTAGCCGTTGTCTGGCCCGATGCTCCAAGTGCGGCGTCCAGTTTGAAACCCAAGACATCTACAAACGTCATAAAGGGCCGTACCGTTTCTGTTTGGCCTGTGAGGAGGAATACCAGGAATTTTTACGTCTTAAAGAAAGCGGTGAGGCCAGTCCTCATTATTGGCATAATCAACAATGGATCGACCTCTGGCAGGGCTGGATAAATTTCCAGGAGGCGTTGAAAAGGTATATTGAATCGCCGGAATTCATCGAACTGCTCCGGGAGGTTGACTGGCATCGCTGATTCCATCGCCCCTCCCGGAGACCCTGTCGGGCTCAGAGGTTACTCTGAGGGGCCCAGCCGATAAAGATGTTGCAACAGCTCCATAGCGAAATCAAAAGCATCTTTGCGGGCCATCCGGAACTCGAAGTTGTCTCCGGTTTTCGGGTAAATCACGAATTCCACCACGCCCTCAGGCCGCTGTACGACTGCAATCTCGCCTTCAGGGTTCAAAACTTTAAAAGTCCGATGGACCATGTTCCTGCCTCCTTAGCGTCAGGGGAAATTATCAGGTGCCTCAGGTTCCGGGCTCCATAACCGTCTAGTTCAATACATTTAAACCATCAGTAAAAATAATTCAACCTTATAATGGCGGCCCCATGATTTTCTATCCCCAAGATTATGACCTGATCGTGGTCGGCGCTGGGCACGCGGGCTGCGAAGGGGCCCTGGCCGCGGCGCGTATGGGTCTCAAGGTCCTGATGTTCAATATTAATCTGGATACCATGGCGCAGATGGCCTGCAATCCGGCTATCGGTGGTCTGGCCAAAGGTCATCTGGTCAAAGAGATCGATGCCCTGGGCGGGGTCATGGGTTATCTGGCGGATCAGACCGGCATTCAGTTCCGCACTCTCAATCTTTCTAAAGGCCCGGCGGTCTGGGGCACCCGGGTGCAATGCGACAAACAGGCCTACCGGCTGGCTATGAAGGTTTACCTGGAGAAGGAACACCGGATTGATCTCAGAGAGGCCATGGTAGATCAACTGCTGGTGGAAGATGGTCGGGTGGTGGGGGTAGTGGAGTCCCTGGGTTTTAGTTATCGGGCCCGGGCAGTGCTGCTGACTACCGGTACCTTTTTAAATGGCCTGATTCATATCGGTCCCACCCAGATTGCCGCGGGCCGGGCCGGAGAATTCGCCTCCACCCGGCTGGCCGCCAATTTACAGGCCCTGGGCTTTCAGATGGGCCGGATGAAGACCGGCACCCCCCCGCGGTTGCGGGCTTCCACCATTGATTTCACTTCGCTGGCGCGGCTGGAGGGTGCCGATCACATTAGGCCGTTTTCGTGGCAGACCAATTCCCTTGAGGTGGCGCAAATCACCTGTTTTGTCACCCATACCACGGGGGAAACGCATCGCTGGGTGCGGGATAATATCCATCATTCACCCCTTTATAGCGGGATTATCAAAGGGGTGAGTGCCCGCTACTGCCCGTCGTTGGAAGACAAGGTGATGCGTTTTGCCGACAAGCCGTCGCACCAGGTTACCCTGGAACCGGAGGGCCGCGACACCGAGGAAATTTATGCCAAGGGCCTGGGTAATTGCCTGCCGGTCGAAATTCAGTTGCAACTGTTCCGCAGCGTCCCAGGTCTGGAAGCGGCTGAGGTCATGCGTCCGGCCTACGCCATCGAATATGATTTTGTCCAGCCCACCCAGCTTAAGCCGACCCTGGAGACCAAGGCGGTTCAAGGGCTGTTCATGGCCGGACAGATCAATGGTACTTCGGGCTATGAGGAGGCCGCGGCCCAGGGCCTGTGGGCCGGAATCAATGCCGCCTGCCAGATCCAGGGCCGTCCGCCCTTTCTGTTAGATCGGTCTCAGGCTTATATGGCGGTGTTGGTAGATGACCTGGTGACCAAGGGGACGCGGGAGCCGTATCGCATGTTTACCTCGCGGGCGGAATATCGTTTGCTGTTACGGGAGGATAACGCGGATTGGCGTCTTTCCGAGCTTGGCTATGAACTGGGACTGGTGGATAAACTGGCCCTGGAGGCCCTGCAAGAGAAAAAACGGCTGCTGGCCGAAGAAGAGACCCGCCTGGCCGAGAAGCGCCTGTACCCGGTGCTCGAGGTAAATGCCGCTCTAGCAGCCTTGGGCACTACGCCTCTGCAAGAGCCGACCCCGATCTTGAAACTGGTGAAACGGCCGGAGCTTAATCTGCCCACCCTCTACCGCCTAGCCGGGGACCACCCTCAGGTGCCGGAGAAGGTGATTGAGCAATTAGAGATTAAATACAAATATGAGGGTTATATCCGCCGCCAGATAGAGGCGGTGCAGCAGTTCAGCCGCCTGGAGCAGAAACGCCTTCCCGAGGGCTTTGACTATGACGCGGTCCCCGGGCTTTCCAACGAAGTACGTCAGAAATTAAAGGATATTCAGCCCTTATCTTTAGGCCAAGCAGCACGCATATCCGGAATTACCCCGGCGGCGATCTCTCTGCTGCTGGTTTATTTGAAACGCTGGCCGGACCATAAAACCAAGGCCAGGTAGTTACGAAACCAAAGTGGAGCGAAGCCGGATTTTTGAACAAACTTCTTAAGCTCTCCACCAAGTCAAACAGACCAGTGATCAAAAAGGTTGCATCGCGGCCTCAGCTTGGCTATCTTACCAAATAAATAATGCTTGAAGAAGGGAAACCCCATAATGGCCCTGATTGCGCCGTCGATCCTGTCGGCGGATTTTGCCCGCTTAGGAGAAGAAATTCAGGCCGTGACCGCGGCCGGAGCCGATCTGATCCATGTCGATGTCATGGATGGCCATTTTGTCCCCAACATCACTATTGGCCCGCCGGTGGTCGAAGCGCTGCGCAAGATCAGCAGCCTGCCGCTGGATGTGCATCTGATGATTGCCCAGCCCGAGGGTTATATTGCTGACTTTGCCGAGGCCGGGGCCCGCATCATTTCGGTCCACGTCGAAGCCTCTACTCATCTACACCGCACCTTAACCGAAATTCGCCGCTTGGGATGTCAGCCAGGGGTGGTGCTCAACCCGGCCACCCCCCTCGAATATGTCACCTATGTCCTCGAAGAAGTGGACCTGGTGCTGTTGATGACCGTCAATCCCGGGTTTGGCGGGCAGGATTTTATTCCCGCAGTAGTTCCCAAAATTGCCCAATTGCGGGAGCTCATTGACCGCCGGAATTTACCGATCAGAATCGAAGTCGATGGCGGCATCAACGGCAATACCATCGACCAGGTGGCGCGGGCCGGAACTGACATCTATGTGGCCGGTAGCGCCATTTTTGGCAAGACTGATTATGGCGCGGCGATCGCTGAGCTCCGGGCCAAAATTGCCGCGGCCCAGGGGGAGAAAACCTAAACGGGACAGAAAAATTTCGCTATAGCTCCACCGCATTGGTCAATTAGCCATGGAGAAACCGGATCATAAGACCGACGAGGGCGAAGATCTTGATAATTGCCGGGGCTGCTGGTGTCATTCTGCTCCTGGCTACCGGTCTGTGGGTGGCTAGCCCGGCGCTCGGAAACACCGACCCCTATGAGGCAACCCGCCAGCGGATGATGGAGCATGATCTGCGGGGTCGGGACATTACCGACCTCCGGGTGTTGGCGGCCATGGCTCGGGTCCCGCGGCACCTGTTCGTTGATCCCAGCCTGGCGCCGTTGGCGTACGGTGATTTTCCTTTGCCCATCGCTGGCGGGCAGACGATTTCGCAGC
The DNA here is from genome assembly GCA_028695935.1 of Desulfobacca sp. GTDB lineage: Bacteria > Desulfobacterota > Desulfobaccia > Desulfobaccales > Desulfobaccaceae > Desulfobacca_B. The sequence continues at coordinate 8,498 of JAQVHY010000026.1, read as the reverse complement.
CCTATATCGTGGCCCTGATGACCCAGTGGGCCGAAATCCAGCCAGGGCACAAGGTGCTAGAAGTAGGCACCGGCTCTGGTTATCAGGCCGCGGTCTTGGCCTGTCTTACGGATCGGGTGTATAGCATTGAGCTGATCCCGGAGTTAGCCCAGGGTGCGGCCGCCCGCTTGGCTAAATTGGGCTATTCCCAGGTCCAGGTCAGAAGCGGGGATGGCTACCAGGGCTGGCCGGAACAGGCCCCTTTTGATGCCATTCTGGTAACCGCCGCAGCCCCGGAAATCCCCGCGGCCCTGAAGGCTCAGCTTCGGGAAGGAGGGGGGCGGCTGATCATGCCGCTAAAGACCTTCGGCGGCTTCCAGACTTTAATCCGCCTTACCAGACACGGTAACCGCTTCATTACGGAAGATATCTGCCCCGTGAGGTTTGTACCGCTGGTAAAACCAGATCCGAAGAGATCGAAAATTGGCGAGAGGCCTTAAGTAATGGCGGCTCCCCAGGCTTTTATCCGCGCCGGCCCAGGTTGCAAACCTGTGCCACCAGTTTATGAGCAAACCAAGAAAATCTTAGGAAGTTGATGATTGGCGGGACTGCGTCGGAATTTTTTCTTGCCGCCATTTGGTTTTCATGTTATATAAATTTGTTTAAATTCACACGCCTTGGTAGGCCAGGCTGGTGCTTGTGCGGCAAGTTATCCTGGCAAATAGCCGGGGCGGCGGCAAAAAACCAGAGGGAGAGAAGTATGGCTTATGTAAGTATGAAAGAATTGTTGGAAGCCGGGGTTCATTTCGGTCACCAGACCAGACGTTGGAACCCCAAGATGAAACCTTATATTTTTGGGGCGCGCAACGGGATTTATATTATCGACCTGCAAAAAACTGTGCAACTCTTTAGAATCGCATATGAATTTGTTGCCGAACAGGTCGCCGCGGGCGGTAAGGTCCTATTTGTCGGGACCAAAAAACAGGCTCAGGATACCATCTATGAAGAATCGACCCGGTGCGGCATGTATCATGTCAATCACCGCTGGCTGGGTGGCATGTTAACCAATTTTCAAACTATCCGACGGTCCATTGATCGCCTCAAGAACTTTGAAAGCATGAAAGAGGATGGCAGCCTGAAACGCTTTCCCAAAAAAGAAGTTCTTAACATGGAGAAAAAGGCGGTTAAATTGGAGAAAGCTTTAGGCGGGATCAAGGACATGAACCGGTTACCAGATATCATTTATGTGGTTGATCCGCATCGGGAGAACATTGCGGTCCATGAAGCTCGTAAACTGGGGATTCCGGTGGTGGCCATTGTGGACAGCAACTGTGATCCCACCGAAATCGATTATGTGATCCCCGGCAATGATGATGCCATCCGGGCGATCCGGCTGCTGACCTCCCGGATTGCCAATGCCTGTCTAGAAGGTCTTAAGCGGATGGAAGAACGTCGACAGGCAGCTAGCGATAAGGCGGCGGAACTGGCGGCGGAGATGCCGGAAGAAGAGGTGGGCGCCGAACCGGTCGAAGCCGCGGCGGCCGAGGTTGAGGCCGGGATCGAGCCGGAATCTGAGGCATTAGAGCCCCAAGAAATCCATCCCTAAGCCAGGGCAAAGGGGAGGATCTTGCGGGTTCCCTATAATATTAAACATCTTAGTTAGTGTCCATCCGGAAAGCCACATGAAAAAATTTATTCCCCCTCCCCCTACCCCCTCCCACCAGGGGCGGGGGAGTTTCCGAATGAAAACTAGATAATATCCCTCACTATCAAGTTAATTGACCCAGCCCTTATCCGGCGACCGGATGCCGAAGTCAGCGCTGAGGAGATGATATAGTTGGGCGAAGGAGGAAAGACTTGCAAATTACTGCGGAACAGATAAAAGAGCTGCGTGATAAAACCAACGCCGGGATGATGGACTGCAAAAAGGCCCTGACTGAAACCCAGGGCGATATGGAGCAGGCGGTGGTCCTCTTGCGGCAGAAAGGGCTGGCTATTGCCCAGAAACGCTCCGGCCGGGAGACCAGCGAGGGCCTGATCCATTCCTATATTCATTTCGGCGGCAAGATTGGGGTCCTGGTCGAGGTGAATTGCGAAACTGATTTTGTGGCCAAGACCCCGGCGTTTCAAGAATTCGTCAAAAATTTGGGCATGCAGATTGCAGCGACTAATCCGGTATGTATTAGGCGTGAAGAAATCCCTTCGGAATTGCTGGAAAAGGAGAAGGCCATCTTTCGGGCCCAGGCTCTGGAGAGCGGCAAGCCCGAAAAAGTGATCGATAAAATTGTCGAGGGACGGCTAAAAAAATTTTTCTCCGAGGCCTGTTTGCTCGAGCAACCCTATGTCAAAAATCCCGACATGCTCATTCAGGATTATCTGAATGAAGTGATTGCCCAGGTCGGTGAGAATGTTACTATCCGGCGGTTTACCCGCTACCAATTGGGAGCCGATTGAAAAAGTCGGCTCTTGATCGAAATAACCTAGTTGTTTAACTAATAAATTAGCTTATATAGGGATACAGGCCGAGGCTTGGCCAGTGCTCCTAACCTCGGTAGAGGTAAAGATCGGAGTCGCTGGGGGGCGTAGGCTCCGACCCCTTTCCAAAGGAAGACGGCGGCCACATATTTCCCCGCTGCGTTTAGCTATTGCCCAGCCGCGAATCCTGGGCAGGTAAACCACTGGCATGAATTCAACTAAACCCAAGTACTCACGCGTCTTGTTGAAAATGAGCGGCGAAGCCCTGGCCGGAGAGCAGAAATTTGGCCTGTGTCCCCTGACCGTGCGTGCCATTGCCCGGGAAATCAAAGAGGTGGTAGATTTAAACGTGGCCGTGGGGATTGTCATCGGGGGCGGCAACATCTTTCGGGGCGTGGCCGCCAGTGCCCGGGACATGGAGCGCACCATCGCCGATCAGATGGGCATGCTGGCCACGGTGATTAATTCCCTGGCCTTACAGGATGCGCTGGAAAAAGTCGGGGTGCATTGTCGGGTAATGTCGGCCATTGCCATGCCGGAAGTGGCCGAGCCTTACATCCGCCGCCGGGCCTTAAGGCATCTGGAGAAGGGTAGGGTGGTGATCTTTGCGGCCGGCACCGGCAGCCCCTATTTCACCACTGACACCGCCGCGGCCCTGCGCGCCACTGAAATCGGGGCCCAGGCCTTGCTGAAGGGCACCAAAGTCGATGGCGTTTATGATCGGGACCCTGCCCTGGATCAGCAGGCCATAAAGTTTGAGCGGCTCAAATATCTACAAGTTATCCAACAGGGCCTTAAGGTGATGGACAGTACTGCGGTGACCATGTCCATGGACAATAAGGTTCCGATTATTGTCTTTAAACTCCTGGAGAGCGGCAATATGAAGAGAGTAGTCCAGGGCGAGAAGATCGGGACCCTGGTGGAGGGCGAAGAACATGAAAGATGAAATTCTGAACGAAATGCGGCGGAAGATGGATCGGGCCCTGGAGGTATTAAACAAAGATTTTTCCCGGATTCGCACTGGCCGCGCTTCGGTGGCCTTGCTAGAGGGCATCAGGGTAGATTGTTACGGCACCACCATGCCGATTAACCAGGTAGCTTCTCTGGCCGCGCCCGAAAGTCGGTTGCTCACCGTGCAACCCTGGGACCCCAGTATCATGGCGGATCTGGAAAAGGCCATCCTGAAATCGGACCTGGGGCTGACGCCCAATAACGATGGTAAGATCATTCGGATTCCGATCCCGGCTTTGACTACCGAGCGCCGTAAGGAACTAGTCAAAACCATCAAGAAAATGGCTGAGGAAGGCAAAGTCGCCTTAAGAAACCTGCGTCGCGAAGCCAACGAGCAGGTAAAGGACTTAAAAAAGGAAAAGCTGTTGAGCGAAGACGAGGCCTTCAAAGCCCAAGAAGAGGTGCAGAAAATCACCGATGACTATATCAAACAGGTAGATGGCCTGGCGGCGGAAAAAGAAACGGAAATCATGTCGTTTTAAGCTGATTTGGGGGGCTACCTTTGTCTGAGCTTATCCAACAACTAGATCTGGGACGACTGCCGCAACATGTGGCTATTATCATGGATGGCAATGGCCGTTGGGCCCGGCAACGCGGATTTTCGCGCCTGCATGGCCACCAGCAAGGGGCGGAATCAGTGCGGGTCATCGTTCGCACCGCCCGGGAGGTGGGGATTCGCTACCTCACCCTGTACGCCTTTTCAGAGGAAAACTGGCAACGCCCGCGGAGCGAAGTGCAGGCCCTGATGACCCTTCTTAAACAATACCTGCGCCAGGAACTGCCGGAAATGCAAGAAAACGGCATTGCCTTTCAGGTGATTGGCAATATCCCCCAGCTTCCTTCAGGGGTCCAAAAGGAGATTGCTGCCACGATTGCAGCTACCGCGGCCAATCAGCAGATGACCCTAACCCTGGCTTTGAGTTATGGCGGACGCTCTGAGATCGTCCAGGCCGCGCAAAGCGCTCTTAAAGATTTACAAAATGGCCGTTTGACCATTGCCGACTTGACCCCGGAGCGTTTTTCGACCTACCTTTATACCTCGGACTACCCCGATCCGGATCTGCTGATCCGGACCAGCGGTGAGTTTCGCCTGAGCAATTTTCTGCTCTGGCAATTAGCCTATACCGAACTTTATTTTACCGAAACCTTATGGCCGGATTTTCGCCGCACCGCGTTTTTACAAGCGTTATTGTCCTACCAGCAACGGGACCGCCGTTTTGGCCTCACTCAGGAGCAGATCGAGGCCCAGACGGCTTCGGCTTCTCGTTATTAAAAAAATCTAATAAAGCCTGAGCCACGGGACGGGTCAGACCGGGAACGGCGAGCAAGTCTTCCAGACTGGCCTGACGTAGGGCCGTCAGATCCGCAAACCGGCTTAACAGATTTTTTTGGCGTTGCGGGCCGATGCCGGGGACCTGCCTCAGGACGGACTGTAAAGCTTCCTGGCGGGCCTGCTGGCGATGGTAACTTACCGCAAAACGGTGGGCCTCATCACGTAAATGCATCAGCAAGAGCAGACCTGGTGAGCCCGGAGGCAGAAATAGCGGATTTTTGCGTCCCGGTAGATAAAGCCGATCCCGGACGGCTTTACCGGTTGGAGTAACGCCGGCCTTGGCCAGGCCAACTACCGGCAGCTCAGCCGCTAAACCCAGCTCTGCCAAAACCTTGACTACCACCGCTAATTGCCCGCGGCCGCCATCGATGACCAATAGGTCCGGGAGTGCTTGCCCCGGCCGGCCGTAATGCCGCCGGATGACCTCGGCCAGCATGGCGAAATCATCCTGACCCTCAACCTCGCGGATGCGAAACCGCCGGTACCCGGACTTGTCTGGTCGCCCATCGCTAAAGGCTACCAAGGCCCCCACTGACTGCGCCCCTTGCAGGGTTGAAATATCCAGACATTCTAATCGTTCGGGTAGTCTCGGCAACTGCAGCCGTTGCTGAAGTTCCAGCAACGGCTCCCCTGGATCTCGGGCTTCGAGACGGGTTTTGAGAGCCGCCCGGGCGTTTTCAGCCGCCAGGCCCAAAAGCCGGCCGTGATGGCCTCGCCGGGTGGCCAAGAGGCGGATGGGAGCGCCTTTCTGCTTCTGCAACATTTCCTCCAGCAACGGCTGATCTGGTAAAGGCCAGGGGAGTAGGATGTCCTCCGGCATCAAGCGTCCGGGAGTATAATATTGTTTGAGAAAGGCCTCCAGCAACTCTGCGTCGCTGGTGCTCGGCTGGGAAAATTCATAAGTCAAGCTCCCGGTGACCATGCCGCGGCGGACGAACAACAGCAACACCAGGGCCTGATCGCCGTCGCGGGCCAGCCCCAACACATCCTGATCCTTAGAACTAGGAGTGGCAATGCACTGCCGGTCGATCAGGCGGGTAATGGCGGCCAGGCGATCGCGCAGTATCGCCGCCTGCTCAAAATCCAAGTCCGCGGCCGCGGCCTCCATCTGGGTGCGCAACTGGCGGACCAGCTTTTTATTCTGCCCCTGCAAAAACCACAGGGCTTCCTGCACCGCCTGGCGGTATTCGGCCTCGGATACTAACCCCACACAAGGGGCCAGACAGCGTCCCAACTGATAATTCAGACAGGGACGGGTTCGTTTGGGGACGCCTTTATCTTTACAGCTGCGCAGTCGAAAGACCCGTTTCATGACCTTCAGGATGTCCCGGATGGCCGCCGAGGAAACAAAGGGACCGAAATAATGGGCACCATCGTTGGCGAAGCGCCGCACCAGGGCCAGGCGCGGGAATGGTTCATGCGGATCCAGGCGCAGACAAAGATAATTTTTGTCATCCCGCAGCACCACATTAAACCGCGGCCGGTGTTCTTTGATGAGATTGCGCTCCAGGATCAGGGCCTCAACTTCGGTGGCCGTGAGCAGGAAATCTACCTGAGCCATTTTCTGCAGCAGCAGCGTGGTCTTGGGATCAAGCTTACCCTGGGCTTTGAGATAGGAGCTGAGGCGATGCTTGAGGTTGACCGCCTTACCCACGTACAGCACCCGCCCGGATTTATCTTTAAACAGGTAAACCCCACAACTGGTCGGAATCTGCGGTAACGCCCCGGCCAGGACCGGGCAACCGGGTTCAGGGTTGGGCATAGACACTAATATCCTCTTTCTGATAGAATAACCGCGTACTTTTGCCTGTCAAGTAGATCTCGAAAGGAGCCAGCCATGAGCTTACCCCGTCGTCTTTTGGGCCGTACCGGTGTCGAAGTCACCATCCTGGGCTTGGGGGGCGAAGGGGTGTTGCGCACCTATGGCCAGGAACGGGAAGCCCAGGCCGTGATCCAGGCGGCGCTGGAGGCCGGCATCAATTATTTCGAATCGGCGCGGGCCTACTCCGGCAGCGAGGCTTATTTGGGCCGGGGATTAAAAAGCCATCGGGCGCGTCTCTTTCTGACCAGCAAATCCCATGCCCGGACCCGCCCGGAAGCCGAAGCCCATCTGGCTACCACCCTAAAAAACCTGGATACCGACTACCTGGATTTATGGCAGGTGCATGATCTGCGGACTAAGGCCGACCTGGAGGCGATCGCGGCGCCGGACGGGGCGCTGGAAGCCTTTCACCAGGCCCGGCAACGGGGTCAGGTGCGGTTTATCGGCGTTACCGGCCACCACGATCCCGCGGTGCTGCGCCAGGCCCTGGAACTTTATGACTTTGACACGGTGCTTTTGCCGGTCAACCCGGCCGAACCCCACTACCTTAATTTCCTGCCGCTGGCCTCTCAGGCCGCATCCCGGGGCCTGGGGGTGGTGGGCATGAAGGTGCTCTGTCGGGGCTTGTTGCCGCAACTACAAGTGGCCGAAGTGCGTCACCTGGTAGCTTATGCCTTGAGTCAGCCAGTGAGCCTGGTGGTCATTGGGGCGGACTCCATCCCCCAGGTGTTGGAACTGGCCGCCGCGGCCCGCACTTTCCAGCCGCTCCCGCCCGCCACCCAACGCCATCTGGAAGCCGCGGTGGCCCCCTACGCCCGCGGCCTGATGTATTACAAGCCCTGATCGTATATAATCCTAAGGAGAAGAGGTCTCGGCATTTACGGTGAAGCGATAGGGGGGAATATTTGTTTTGTAAGTTTATTCTCTTTACCATAATCAGGCTCAAGTTCGGTTGTTCTATTAAGATTATAGCGTTAATCAAGTTAACAGATTGATAATTTTCTGGTTTGGCAAGTGATCCTTTAGGCCTCAAACACTATCCGTCCCAATAATCTATCATGAAATAATGATCCTGAGAGAGACATTAGGCTAATAGTTTTGTCCCGTATCTTAACAAGAAAGCTGCCACATCTGGACCAATTAAGATTGTAACCGGCTTGCCCTTCTTTTCTCGTAACTCATCAAGGGCACTCTCCAGAATAGCCGATGCCGAATCAGCCGTTGAGATAATAAGGCCCATACTTGCATCCGGATAATGATCAAATGCCCGGCTTAGGTCATCAACGGCCCCTATATCCCAGTGTTCGCCCTCGTATGATTTTACCTGCACAACTAACACCGCTTGACTTTCCAAACCGGGGATAGGCAAACCACTTTCAAAAGTAACAATGATATCGGCACCCTGATCGCCTGCACCACCTTGCCAATGGACATTAACAACACCTGGAACATTCTTAAATACCTCAGCAAATAGATTCTCGAGGTCATAATTTGGATGAGTATGGTGTACTCGGCGTGTAATATCAACCATTAACGGTTGAATCTCATTTGATAAGATACGAAGGTTATCTTTTGGCGTTCTGGGTGAGGGTAAGACTCCTTTCTCCAACGTTTTCAATAACGCGTTGAATTCATCCGTTAAATTAATTCGCCAATATCGCCGTGGTAATTTTAAACGTGATCTCAAGGCAGGATGTACAACGGCATCGTTTCTATCAAAAACATGGACAGATTCGGGGTCTACAGGAAACCGTAATTGATCACAGGGTCTAAAAAAAAAGAGAAGGGCAGCATTTTTAGCTGGCGACAAATTTAATTTTGTGATAAAGCTGTTCTCAGAAATTGGCAAAAGGACAGCATGTCACAGAGCACTTATTG
>JAQVHY010000025.1 GCA_028695935.1 Desulfobacca sp. | reverse complement strand
TTACCTTAAGGCCGGCGGCATCCGCCCAGCGTTTGGCTTCTACTGCGGCCCCACAAGCCGCCATACCGCCACCGACGATTAGAAAGTCGGTCTCGATTGTTTCGGCCTCAGGTTTTTCGCAAAATGACCATCTACAAACTTCTTTTTCCATAGGTATTGACCTCCTTAATTTTTCGGGGGTAGCGCGATCTACTGCGTCCGGGCCGGATTATTAAAGAACCCAGGCTCTTTGATCTTGCTGAGGTCCGCTTCCGGTTTGCCCTTATAGACATCGATGGAACCTTCTGCGGTAGTCCGGATCGGGAACTTAAACCGTTTCATGGTCTTGCCATCCCGGAACTTGATGGTCCACATGATGGAATCGGTGCCGCGCAGCGGAATAGTGCTCGAACCCAGCGGCGTAAAGTCGGAATAATGCCGGATTTCAATGGCCTGTTGCGGGCAGATCTTGACGCAGTTAAAACATTCCCAGCACTGATCGGGCTCCTGGTTCCAGGCCTTCATGCTCTGGTGATCCAGGATCATCAAATCGTTCGGACAGATATATTGACAGGCCGTCCGATCCAACGCTTTACAACCATCGCATTTTTCTACGATTACAAAGCTTGGCATTTTTCATACCTCCTAAAATAGATTTATCAGCATCAACTTTGGGTCAAATTAATATGGTTTAAAGGAAGATTGTCCTGTCCCTCTTCCACCTCCTCTCTCCACCTTTGGTCGAGATTGGCGCTTGACCTTCGGAGTTTCCTGCGTTATATGGTCAGCCTGAACCATATCTAGGCAACCTCCTGACTTCCGAAGGACCCAACTTTTTTTAAACGCTTTTGATAAAATCGTCCATGACCTCCAGGCTCTTTTTAGCCACCACCATGTCGTAGATTTTATCCTTAACCGCCTTGGGCAGCAACTCAATGCTCTTGGTGGTGGCCGCATCAAACTTGGCCATCGGATACAGTTCCAATACCTTGTCCCGCTGGCTGGCGGTGCAGGGCACGATAAGTACCTTCATGCCCGCCAGTTCTTCCTTCAGTAACTCGGCGAGGCCAGCATTCTTTAGTGCATTGAACCTTTCTTCATTAATCCATATATTGATGGGAAAAGTCTCAGCCATTTCATTTCCTCCTTTTCCAGATTCGCGGACCGCAGCCTTGGCTAGTTACAGCGGCTCGATGCTGAAGGCCGGCTTGGCCTGTTCCAGATATTGCGTGGTGACAAAGGGAGAACCATAGCCGTATTTCTTGGAGCATTCCATGACCACATCGAAGACCTCGGGCCGGAAGATCAATCTCGTCGGCTTCACTTCGTCCATGATAATCGACCTGATTTTGGTGCCGCTGAATTTCTGCAATTCCTTGTGATGCCCGCACAGACCGACGCAGGTAACCTCGCCGCAGTGGGGGCAGTAGGCCCATTCCAGCACATAGATGGGGGTAATGTTCAATTTTTCTTTAGGGATGCTCATCAGCAAATGATGGGCCTGATAGGAATGATAGTAGGTGCCCACCCCGGCGTGGTCGCGGCCAAACATGTGGTGGGTCAGACCCAGGTTGGTACGGATGATGGCATGGTGCACCGCCTCCCGGGGTCCGGCATAGCGCATATCCCAGAAGGTCATGGTCACCATGTGGATGTCGTTGCGGAAGTAGCCGGATTTGCGCAGCTCATCCTGGCACAGCACGATGGCCTCATCAATGTAGTCACCGGTGCGCTTCTCTCCCACGATGCAGTTGACCAAGACCCCGGAAATAGCTCGGCCTTCGAGGGTTTCCTGTTGCTCCACCGGCAGGTCCCCGTGGGCGGCGATGTAGGCATGCTTCATCAGCCATTCATGGCCGGAGTGGGGCACATTCCGGGTCTGGTGGGCGACAATGCGCTGCCAGCCCTTTTTCCCGAATAATTCCCGGTGCTGTCTGGGGGTCAGGAAGTAGGAAGTGTAAGGTTCTCTGATCTTGGGTTCATTCACCAGGGTGATCTTGCCGCCCAGGAATTTATCTTTGTAGGCGTAGGTGCGCTTGACCCCAGGGTGTTTGTCCTCTTTGGTCCCATATACATCCTGAGCGATGCTTTCTTTATCGTAAGTATAGATTTCCTCGATGTCGAAGATCGCCAAGGGATTGCCGTCGTAGGTCAACAGGACTTTGTCGCCTTGTTGGATCTTATAATCGGCGATCTCCTGGTCGGAGATGTCGTAAACAATAGGAATGCTCCACACCGTACCGTCTGCCAGTTCCATCTTCTTACAGGTCGCCTCGACATCCGCCTTCTTCATAAAGCCTTCAATGGGCGAAAAAAACCCGTAAGCGATGCCGATGGCCTCGGTGGCCATCTGCCGGGAGACGGGCATCGTTTTTAAATCTTTAATCATCTTACGGGCTTCGTCTTTGTCGGTGATAACCTGTTCGACCAGTGGCTTGCCCCCATGACCGATCATTTCCATATCTTGTCCCCTTTCTTGAAATTATTCAGAATTCTTAATCATGCACCCAAGCTATATAATCTATTTGCTTTCCGCACCCGAAACAGACTTAGGAAAGAAATTTCTTATTGCATTCGTTTCAAATTGGTTATGCGGCTCCCCACGCCCCTCCTCCGGTTATGCTAACCATCATCAGGCCAAGATGCTCGTGAATGTTAGCACGATCTATTTATATCTGATGGAGTTATTACCTGTCAAGAAATTTTTCGGGTTAAGATTTATAAAAAATGGCCAGACATGACAATAAATTTTGTCAGTTCTCTGCGACAATCCCAATCTGATTATTTAAAGTGAAATATTAATTAGTTATCATCCCTATGAGTAATTACCCTCTTTGCCCTTTGCAGCACAAGGCCATCTACTGAGGATTTGAAAATTAGTCATTTTACCACCAGAACCCTGATCTGGAAGCCAAAGCGGGGGTCAAAGGGTTTTTTCCCTGATTGAGAATAAAAAGTTACTAATAAGGCTTGACAGTAGGTGATCTGATTCGATAAACATGCATTCATATTATCGAAAAAGGAGAGGACCCCGTGAAGGATTCTTACAAGATCTTTTTGAGCGAGCAGGACATGCCTCAGCAGTGGTACAATATCCAGCCTGATCTGCCCCGGCCCATGCCCCCCTATATTCATCCGGTTACCCATAAGCCCTTGGGCCCGGAGGATATGGCCCCGATTTTCCCCATGGAGTTGATCAAACAGGAAGTCAGTCAGGAGCGTTTTATTGAGATCCCGGATGATGTCCGGCGCATCTTAAAGCTCTGGCGGCCATCGCCGTTGCATCGGGCCCGGCGGCTGGAGGCCGAGCTCAAAACCCCGGCCCGGATCTATTATAAAAATGAGTCGGTCAGCCCCCCGGGCAGCCATAAACCCAATACCGCGGTAGCCCAGGCCTACTACAACAAACAGGCGGGCGTCCGGCGTCTGACCACCGAAACCGGGGCCGGACAGTGGGGCAGCGCCCTGTCCTTTGCCTGTAGTTGTTTTGATCTGGAATGCCGGGTCTATATGGTGAAGGTGAGTTATTTCCAAAAACCCTATCGCCGCTCCCTGATCCATATCTGGGGGGCCGAGGTTTTCCCGTCGCCGACGGACATGACCAATTCCGGTCGGGCCATCCTGGCCAAAGATCCAGACTCTAACGGTAGCCTGGGGATCGCCATCTCCGAGGCGGTGGAAGACGCGGTACAGCATGAGGATACCAAATATTCCTTAGGGAGCGTCCTCAATCACGTGCTGTTGCACCAGACCGTGGTCGGCCTTGAAACCGAGAAGCAGCTAGCCCTGGCAGGGGAGAAAAAACCGGATATACTGGTAGGTTGTGTCGGGGGCGGCAGTAATTTCGCCGGTTTTGCCTTCCCATTTGTACCTCGCAAACTAAAAGGTGAAGATATTCGCATCATTGCCGTGGAACCAACCTCTTGCCCGACCCTGACTAAAGGGCAATATACCTATGACTTCGGTGACACCGCGGGTCTGACGCCGCTGATCATGATGTATACCTTGGGGCATTCCTTTGTGCCGCCCGGAATTCATGCCGGCGGGTTGCGCTATCATGGCGATGCCCCGTTGCTCAGCCTGTTGGTCCATGATAAAATTATGGAGGCGCGGGCCTACCCCCAAACCCCGGTGTTTGAATCGGCCATTACCTTTGCCCGGACCGAGGGCATTGTCCCGGCCCCGGAAACGGCCCATTGCGTCCATGCGGCCATCGATGAGGCCCTGAAATGCAAGGCTACTGGCGAGGAAAAATGCATTGTCATCGCCTTCAGCGGCCACGGGCATTTCGATCTGGCGGCCTACGATGCCTATCTGGGCGGTAAACTGGAAGATTTTGAATATCCGGATGAGAAGATTCACGAGGCTATTGCTGAGATACCTAAAGTAACAGCTTAATTTAGGCCGGGCGGTATCCTGGCCGCCCGGCTTGAACAAAGCTTAATATTAAAAATTGGAGCAGTCGATGCGTCGGAAGATTTTATCAAGCCTGAGCGCCATAATTTTTTGTCTGGGGCTGCTTTCTGGCCTGGTCCAGGCTCAGGTGGCCGTGCCCCAGGCAGTAATGGTGATCGCCCCGGAAAACTTTCAGGATCAGGAACTGTTAGTTACTAAACAGGTTCTAGAGCAGGGTGGGGTCAAGGTAACGGTGGCTTCCACCACCACGGCCGAATGTCGGGGCATGCAGGGAGCTAAAGTCAAGCCCGAGGTGCTCTTAAAGGATGTTAAGGCAGCCGATTTCGACGCGGTAATTTTCGTCGGCGGCAGCGGCGCCTCGATATATTTTGACCATTCCACGGCCTTAGAGTTAGCCCGCCAGGCCGCGGCCCAGGGCAAAGTGGTGGCCGCCATCTGCATTGCCCCGGTGACCCTGGCTAAGGCTGGACTGCTAAGCGGTAAAAAGGCCACGGTTTACCCCAGTGGGAAAAAGGAGCTGGAGCAGGCCGGCGCCACCTATACCGGCGCCGCGGTGAGCGTGGACGGCAAATTGATCACCGCTTCCGGCCCCCCGGCGGCGACGGCCTTTGGTCAGGCCATCTTAAAGCAGTTACAGCCCTAAGACCCCCGGCGGCCTCGGGGAGGGCCGAGCTCCAGATCCCTAAGCATTTACAATTCCGTCCTTAACCGGAGATGCGACCCGGTTCTGGTAAATACCCGAATGGTCTCTACAGGCAAAGACTGGTCAGTTTCCTTCCAGAAACGCCGCCCCCCCTGTTGGGAGGGGGGGCGGTCGTTTCTAGCGTATCCAGCAAGATTAAGATATTACCGCCGATGAATCAATGAATCTAAGGATCTTTAATTTCTTTAAAAAAAAGAAAACAGCCAGCAAACCCCCGGAACCGGTATTACAGGTTCTGGAGGAAATTCAAGATCTAAAAAAATACTTGCGTAAGCAAAGTTTTTTATTGGAATCATTTAAAAACGACGTCTTTAAAACGATGGTCGATCATCAGCGGCCTAGGTTAGAGCCCTATTGTGCTTTAGCCGACGCCTTGTTTTATTACGACGCGGCGCTCCAGGCCGGTGACCACTCCAGCCCGGGGCAACGGGAGACCCTGGAAATTATCTGGAACAAATTGGAAGGTTTATTGTCGATGATCGGCCTCCAGATCATGCGCCGAGCCGGGGATGATTTTGACCCCCAGCTTTATGAGGCGGTTGAAAATCGATCCGACGGCGCGACGGAGTTAATGGTTTTACAAGTCCTGCAACCGGGATATATTTTTAACAATATGGTTCTGAAGCCCGCCAAGGTCGTGGTCGGGTCAAAAAATGATCATTTAGAAGGTTAAGATGCGAGACATAATCTGCGGCATTGATTTGGGCACCACCAATTCCAGTATTGCCTATCTCAAAGACGGCGAGGCCGTGGCCATTCCCATTGACACGGGCCAGGCCCTGGTACCGTCCGTGGTCAGCCTGGATGAGGCGGCCAATACCATCATCGTCGGCCACTCAGCCCGCAATCGGATGGCGGCCTTCCCGGAGCATACGGTGCGGGCCATCAAGCGGCAGATGGGCCAAACTACCCCGGTTAGCCTGGGGGACCAACGCTTCTCTCCCGAGGAGATCTCGTCCTTTATCCTCAACCATCTGGTTTTTAAGGCGTCCCAGGTTATTGGGGAAAAGATCAAACAGGTGGTCATCACGGTCCCGGCCTATTTCAACGATGCCCAGCGGCGGGCCACCATTAAGGCCGGAGAATTGGCCGGTCTCGAGGTAACCAGAATCGTTAATGAACCGACGGCCGCGGCCCTGGTATATGATTACGTCTCTTTTCAACAAGAAACCTCTTCGCCTTATATCATGGTTTATGACCTGGGCGGCGGCACCTTTGATGTCTCCATTTTAGAAGTCAAGGGAGAGATCAAAGAAGTCCTGGCCTCTTGCGGCGATACTGCTTTGGGGGGCGATGATTTTGATGACCGCCTGGTGAATTTTTTCTGGAAGCAGCTTACCGAACCGCTGCGGGGAGAATTATCCCTGAACCTGGCAACCCGGATCAGATTGCGGGACATCGCCGAAAAAACCAAAATCACTTTGTCAGACCAACCTTTTTGTCAGGTTTCCGAGGCCGCGGTTCTCTCTGTTGAGGGCCAACCGATAAATTTAAATCTGGAAATCAAACGGCGGGAATTTGAGGAACTGGTAAAGGATTTGGTAGAGAGAACCGCGGAAAAGGTCAGGGACGCCCTGGGAGAAGCCCGGCTACAGCCCCAGGATATCGGCAAGATTCTCCTGGTCGGGGGAGCCACCCGGATGCCGGTGGTGCAAGACCTGTTAAAGGAGATGTTTGACCGGCCGATTTACCATTCCATTGATCCCGACCTGTGTGTGGCGTTGGGAGCCGCGGTCCAGGGAGGATTAATCAGCGGCGAGCCCCTGGGGCACATCCTGCTAGACGTTACCGCCCATTCTTTGGGCATTCGCACGGTGGACGAAATTGACCCGGAAACCGGCGAAGCCGACTATTTTTCCACAATTATCCGAAGAAATACCCGCATTCCCACCCGCAAGGCCGAGGTCTATTTTACCGTGGTTCCGAATCAAACTATGATCAGCATCGATGTCTATCAGGGGGAGAAGCCCTCGTGCCAGGCAAACGTGCCCGTGGGCAGTTTTGACTTTCCCCTTAAATCGGCTCCGGCCCATTCCCCGGTCATCGTCGAATTTGCCTATGATAAAGAAGGCATGATCCATATTACCGTGGACCAGAAGGGCTACCAGAACTACAAAGAGGTAACCCTGGATATCCGCCAGAAAAAGATTATCGAGCAGGAAACCAGCGCCCCCGCAGGTAAGATAGTAAACTATATCATTGAGAAGGCCAAGAACTTGCTCTCGGAGGCACGCTTGCCGGGGGAGTTAAAAAACGACCTCAACCGGCTGGTCGGGGCTTATGAACAGGCCCTGGTAGCCGGAGAGGAAGATAAGGATATCGATGCCTTGGAAGACGAGTTGTTGGCCACCATCGAGGACGCCGAAGAAAGGCTGTTAGAGCTTGGCTAAGGCAAAGCAAAAACGCGTCTTAAAAGAAATCAATAAGCTCTGGCGTACCGGCAAGTATTGGGAATGGCTACGGCTGGTCGAACAGGAAGGTCTGGTTAAGGCTCAGGCCTCCCAATGGCAGGAGGCCTGGCATAATCTGAGCCGACGGGCCTTACGCCTGCCTAACCATCTGGAAGAATTCTGGCAGCGTCTGCCGAAACTGAAAAATATCCCCGATAATCCGGATATTGTCTTCATCCGCCTCTTGCAAGATTTCCTGGATAATGAAGCCGTCCGACCAGACATCAGTAGCCTGACCGATCTTAGCCCGGCGGCTCAGCTAATGCGGGAAAAAATCCTGGGCTGGTCCTGGGACTCGGGCCAGGACAAGAAGATCGACAGAATCATCAAGGTGCTGGTCAATCAACCAGAAAAAGTTACCGGTAGGACCTTTACCGAGCTGAACACGCTGCTAAAAAACCATCCCCTGTCAGAAGCCCTCCGGTCTTTGAGTAAAGATATCAATCAGATCCGTAAGTTTAATTCCAAGGCCGCGGTAACCCGGAACTGGGTCGGACTCACGGACCGGGAGCTCAAAATGCTGGATAACCGCTTAGACCGGCTGGCCAGTTCACTGGATGCGGTTTTGCGGGAAGTGCTGCTTTATCCCTTTATCTATCAGGCGGTCCAGCTCTTTGAGCGGTTGGTGGACCGGGAGGACTTTGACGAACTGGCTCACCTGGCCGCCGTAATCCCTTTCATATTTTCCCAAGCCGCGGGGCCGCGAGCCGAGGACCTCAAAAACCGCTGCCGCCAACTGGCGGGAGAAATTGTCACCGAAGCGGAGGTGGATGATTATCTCAAACAAGTCTTGCCTCAAGACCTGGAAGCCAAAATCGCGGCTTTGGGTAAAGTCAGATTGGCCCTGAGAGCCCTAGACCCCTCAAGGAAATTAGTACGGCGGTTCTACAATCTCTATGAACGGGTTATGGACGAAATCGGCGCTAGGCAAACGGAACTTTCGCCTCGGGAAAAATTTGACCTGATGCAAGTCATGGATCCGATAATTTTTAGGGACCTGGATTGGCTGATGGACGATCCTGAGGAGGTCCGATTTTTCTTGAACCGGGCCCTAAATTCCGGCTGTGGCGGGGTGATGATTTCAACCCTGGCCTTGTTCACCGCCGAAAGGACTGGGAATCGGCCCTTGAAACAAAAGGCTTGGGGCAATTTGCAAAATCTACCGTATCCGGGAGATAATGAGCTTATCCGGATACTGGACAGCTTTGAACAGTTAATTTTCCCCAGCGTTCGACTGGTTAAAGATTTACTCGACCTTTATCCCACTGAAGTGAAGTTAAGGAATTTGCTTTTTGACCGATTGCTCACTGAATTAAAAATGTTTCTGGTAACCAATGCCATGGGCATCAAATTTGAGAAATCAGCAGCTATCAACCAAACCCTAAAGAAAGTCTTACAACAGACCTTGCAGAAATTTAAACAGGATTTAGCAGAACTGGAAGATTATGAAGAAGTTATGGTCCTCAAAGACCTGGCTGAATGTTTTTCGGAAGGTTACCTGACTGCCCAAGGCTACCGCGCCCTGTTCCAAAAGGTTTGTAGTCGGCTGCCGAGTTTTGATGACTTAATTTTCCAAATAGACAGATATTTCCTGGAGATAAGGGGTATGGGCCACGATCTCGATGATCTGTTTTTAAACATGGCGGCCGGGGATTGGTTGGACGAGCAAGAAGAACTGTTGTTTCAGTTTATAATAGAGCACCATGATGATCTACGCAATGCCTCCCCGGAGTCCATCGAGCTAATAGTGGACAGATTCTGTCATCCTGAATTTATGCATCCCAATGGTCTGAATTTTTTTCTGCAGCTCAGCAGCCGCCTGGAAGAACGGGTTAAAAACGGAGAAGCAGCAGCCACCGAGATCCAGAACCGCATCATTAATCTGTTGTTAGAATATCGTCAGACCAGACCGACCAGGAGGAAATCCACCAGATGATCCGGAAGGATGCCTTGGCAATATTGCGGGTGTCGGACTCGGCGACCAGAGAGGATTTGGATCGGGCCTATCAGCGTCTGGTCAGACGCTATCCGCCGGAGTTCAACCCGGAAAAATTCCGTCAGATTGACGAGGCTTATAAATTTCTGACCTCCCTGCCTTATCTATTAGAAAGATTATTGTCTCCTCAAAAATTAAAGGTGGCTGTTAATAAAGAAGAATTTAGATTTCCCCGGTCCCGCCCGACCGCCACCCCGGAGCAGATCAGGGCCGCCTTAAGGAAACAACTGCTGCAGGCTTATATCTGGGGTGGAGTACCGGACTCTGAAAGCCAGGGCCATTAATTGCTTGGTAGTTTGAGTTGATGGTTTTGGTTGAAACAACATCCTTATTAACGCGTCCATAAGCTACTGGGCAGAAATCCCAATGAAAGTCAGGGTGTTTTTCACCCCGGGGGCGGGAATATTGACTCCAACCCCTTTCCGAAGTCCGCACCCTTAGCCCGCGCCGTCAGATGTTGCCTTGACTTAAACATCGAAAAGATATAGATTTAACTTAGCTCCGGCGGCACTATTCAGGTTGACAAGCCAGGGGTGGCGAATTAACTTGAACAAGGCGGGCGAGAGTGGCGGAATTTGGCAGACGCGCTGGACTTAGGATCCAGAGGGCAACCGTGGGGGTTCGAGTCCCCCCTCTCGCACCAAACTGTGGAAGGATATACATATCAGGACCTAAGACCGGAAGACTTAAGCCCGTAGTGATAAGCATCCTGTTGCCAACGGAGGTCAAGATACTAAATCTCAGGTGAATATGGTGCCTTCTATGAAAGTGGAAATTGAAGAAATTAGCCCGGTACAACGCAAGTTATGGATTGAAGTACCTTCCCAGGAAGTAGTGGGAAATCTAGACCGGGCCTACAAAAATTTAAAGAAAAAAGCCAAGGTCAAAGGCTTTAGACCCGGTAAAGCCCCGCGTAGCATCTTAGAACGGCTCTTCAAGAAGCAGGTAGAAGAAGAAGTGACCCAGGACCTGTTGCGCATTTCTTTGGATGAGGCCTTAAAAGAAGTCAAGCTGCAGCCGTTAATGCTACAGCTACCTCAGCAGCTACCCGCGTTAAGCCAGCAAGACAACTTTAAATATAGTGTGGATTTGGAAGTGGCTCCTGACTTTACGGTGGAAAATTACCGGGGTCTGAACTTAACCGCCGACCCGGTAGAAGTCAGCGATGCCCTGGTAGAACAACGGTTAAGAGAGATTCAAGAACTCAACGCCTGGCTCAGGCCGATTGCCGACGATCGGCCGATTCAACCGGGCGATTTTGTCCTGCTCGATTACGAGGCCCGGGCGGATGGTCAGGCGATCGTCGGGGGCGGCAGTCAGAACTATCACCTGGAGGTGGGCAGCAATCAGTTTAATGCCGATTTCGAACAGCAACTCATCGGTATGACCCGAGGTCAGGAAGTCCAGATTCGGGTTAACCTGCCCACGGATTTTTTCAACCCGGTGCTGGCCGGGAAAACCGTTGACTTGCAAGTCAAAATTCACGAGATCAAGGAGAAGGAGTTACCCGTCCTGGATGACGAATTTGCCCAGAGTTTAGGGGGCAGTTTTCAGACCCGGGAGGACTTACAACAATCGATTAAACAGGATCTAATTTACAAAAAGGAACAGCAACGTCAGGCGAAATTACGCGAGCAACTGCTGGATCAGCTTATTAAACAGACGCCTTTTGAGGTCCCGCCGTTTCTGATCCGCCAGGAGCAGGAAGATATTTTACGGGAGCAGTTGGACGCCTTGCAACGACGTGGTATAAACCTTGCAGGAATTGATAAGGAAAAATTGTTAGAAAAGCTGCGGGATCTGGCTGAACGCCGGGCCCGCTCCCACCTGATTCTGGAGAGAATCGCCGATCAGGAAGGAATTACCGTTAACCAGGCTGAGTTAGAGCTGGGTTACCACCAACTAGCCCAACGGCTGGGTGAAGAGGTCGAGCGCATCCGCGAGTTCTATCAGCAAAACCAGAGGGTTGAAGAGTTCAAAAAAAGTCTACGCGAAGAAAAGGCCTTAAAGCTGTTGCTGGAGCAGGCGGAAGGAACTACCCCTCTGACCAACACCGAAACCACCCAGGAGGGGACTTAATATGCCGTTAATACCCATTGTAGTAGAACAGAGCAGCCGGGGGGAAAGAGCCTACGATATCTATTCCCGACTGCTGAAAGATCGGATCATCTTTTTAGGTTCAACGATTAATGATGATATCGCCAATCTGATCATTGCCCAGTTGCTCTTTTTAGAATCGGAAGATCCTGATAAAGATATTCATTTTTATATCAATTCACCCGGTGGCCTGGTGACCTCGGGGCTGGCCCTGTATGATACCATGCAATATATCAAACCCCCGGTGTCGACCCTCTGCATGGGTCAGGCCGCCAGCATGGCCGCCCTCTTATTAGCCGCGGGGGCCAAGGGCAAACGTTTTGCCCTGCCGCATGCCCGAATTTTAATTCATCAACCCCTGGGCGGCTTCCAGGGACAAGCGACGGACGTCGATATTCAGGCCCGGGAAATTTTAAGGCTGCGCCAGGAACTTAATGAGATTATGGCTCTGCATACCGGCCAGTCCTTGGAGCACATCAACCGCGACACCGAGCGCGATTTTTATATGGCCGGACTGCAGGCCAAAGAATACGGCCTGGTAGACGAGGTCATCACTTCTCGCCAGATGGAGCTGGCCAATATCGCGGCCTGATCTGGAATCGGCCGCCTTTAAGAAACGGCCGAAAAAACCGATAAATTAATTAACGCCAGACAGATTGGTGAGCCAGGGTGGCTAGCCACCCGAAGCATATTAAAAAATTAACTGAAGCTACCGCCTTTGCGGTGAGCGCCCTAGTTTAGGGAGGAAAAAGCAATGAGTAAACGCGGCAACGATAAATCCTCTGATCTTTTCTGCTCCTTCTGCGGCAAAAGTCAGAGCGAGGTAAAAAAGCTTATCGCTGGCCCCAGCGTTTATATCTGTGATGAGTGTATTGAATTGTGCAATGATATCATTGCCGAAGAATACGAAAAAGAAGAAGCCAAAAGTGCCCGCCTGTCAATACCGGAGCCCGCGGAGATCAAGAAAGAGATCGATGAATACGTCATTGGTCAGGAACGAGCCAAGAAAATCCTGTCGGTGGCGGTCTACAACCATTATAAACGCATCAACTCCCGGGTGGATATGGACGGGGTGGAACTGCAAAAGAGTAACATCCTGTTGATTGGCCCCACCGGTTCGGGAAAAACCCTGTTGGCTCAAACTCTGGCCAAAATTCTGAACGTACCGTTTACCATTGCTGACGCGACTACCTTAACCGAGGCCGGATACGTTGGTGAGGATGTGGAAAATATCATTCTCAATCTTTTGCAAGTAGCCGATTACGATGTCGACAAGGCCTGTCGGGGCATAGTTTACATCGACGAAATTGATAAGATCGCCCGCAAAACCGACAGCCCGTCCATTACTCGGGATGTCTCCGGGGAAGGCGTGCAGCAGGCCCTGCTCAAGATCATCGAAGGAACCATGGCTTCCGTGCCACCCAAGGGCGGCCGGAAACATCCCCAGCAGGAATTCGTCAAAGTTGATACTACCAATATCCTGTTTATCTGTGGCGGCGCCTTTAATGGCTTGGAGGATATCATTAACGCCCGCATCGGGCGCAAGACCATGGGTTTTGTCGCCCCGGTGCAGAGCAAAGTCAACCGTAAACTCGGTCAGATTCTGGCCCAAGTACAGCCCTATGATCTGTTAAAGTTTGGGCTGATTCCGGAATTCGTGGGCCGCCTACCGGTCATCGCCAGTCTGGAAGAGTTGGACGAAGACGCCTTGATGCGTATCCTCAAGGAACCGCGCAATGCCTTGGTCAAACAGTATCAAAAACTTTTGGAAATGGAGCATGTCCAGGTCCGCTTCACCGATGGTGCCCTGGCAGCCGTAGCGCGGGAAGCACTAAAACGAAAATCCGGAGCCCGGGGATTGCGAGCCATTCTGGAACAGGCGATGTTGGAGGTCATGTACGAAATCCCCTCGCTCAAGAATGTGCGGGAATGTCTGATCAATGAAGAGGTTATCTTGAAACACGAATCGCCTATCCTGATTTTCGAACCCCAGGCCGAGATTGCCTAAAACTATAAAAGGATCAGGAATATTATGATATTTAAGCTAAACCGACCGAAATCAACGGCTGATGCCAAAGGGAAGCTCTTCAGTACCGTGCCCCTGCTCCCCCTAAGGGATATCGTGGTGTTTCCGCATATGGTAGTACCGCTGTTTATCGGTCGGGAACGTTCCATCCTGGCGCTAGAAAATGCCATGAGCCAGGAAAGTCCGGTAATTTTGAGTGCCCAAAAAGATGCTCGCAAGGATGAACCGGGTGAGCCCGATATCTATCGGTTCGGCACGGTAGGGCAAGTATTACAACTGTTGCGCCTACCGGATGGAACCGTCAAGGCCCTGATCGAAGGCAAAGGCCGAGCTACCATTCGCCAATATCTGCCCAATGCCAACTTCTACCTGGTGGAAATTGAAGAAATCATCGAGCCGTACGAATATTCGGTAGAGGCCGAGGCCTTGATCCGGACGGCGGTCGGAGCCTTTGAGAATTATGCCAAGTTAAATAAGAAGATCCCACAAGAGGTCTTACAGGCGGTGGGTTCCATCGAAGAACCGGGCCGGCTGTCCGATAATCTGGCGGCTCACCTGAACATCAAGATCGATGAGAAACAGCAACTGCTGGAAGTTATCAACCCGGTTAAACGGCTGGATAAGGTCCTGACCTTAATTCAACGTGAAGTCAAGGTCTTGCAGATCGAAGGGCGGATTAAAAACCGGGTCAAAAAACAGATGGAGAAGACCCAGAAGGAATACTACCTGAATGAGCAGATGCGCGCCATTCAGAAGGAAATGGGCGAAAAAGACGATTTCCGTAGTGAACTCCAGGATCTCGAAAAAAAGATCAAGAAAAAACGCATGAGCGCCGAAGCCATGACCAAGGCTCGCCAGGAGTTGAAAAAACTCAAACTGATGAGTCCGATGTCGGCCGAAGCCACCGTGGTGCGCAACTACATCGACTGGCTGATCTCCTTGCCCTGGCACGAACGCACCAAGGACAAGCTTGATATTGTCGTCGCCGAAAACATCTTGGAAGAAGACCATTATGGGCTGGAAAAGCCCAAGGAACGCATCTTGGAACACCTGGCAGTGCAGAGTCTGGTCAAAAAGATGAAGGGGCCCATCCTCTGCCTGGTGGGACCTCCGGGAGTCGGCAAAACCTCATTGGCCAAGTCGGTGGCGCGGGCCTTGGGACGCAATTTCATCCGTCTGTCCCTGGGGGGAGTGCGCGATGAAGCAGAAATCCGGGGGCATCGACGCACCTACATCGGCGCCTTGCCCGGCAAGATTATCCAGTCCCTGCGCAAAGCCAAGACCAACAACCCGGTCTTCTGTCTGGATGAAGTGGATAAAATGAGCACCGATTTCCGCGGCGACCCGTCCGCGGCGCTTTTGGAGGTATTGGATCCGGAACAGAACTTTGCCTTTAATGATCATTACTTAGACGTTGACTACGATCTTTCCGAGGTAATGTTTATCACCACGGCCAACAACCTCTATTCCATCCCGCTGCCCCTGCAGGATCGGATGGAAATTATCCGTCTGCCCGGGTATACCGAGGTAGAAAAACTCCATATTGCCCAACAATTTCTGATTAATAAACAGCGTCAGGCCAACGGCTTGGAAGTGGACAATATTGAGTTTTCTGAAAACGCCATCTTAACCATCATTCGGCAATATACCCGAGAAGCGGGGGTGCGGAACCTGGAGCGGGAAATCGCCTCCATCTGCCGCAAGGTGGCCCGAGAGGTAGCCAAGGAAGGCAAAGAACATAAGGTCAAGGTCTCCAGCCAGAGCATCCCCAAATATCTAGGGGTGCCCAAATTCCGGTTTGGCCGCACCGAGGAACAAGACGAGATCGGATTGACCACCGGACTGGCCTGGACCGAATTCGGCGGCGAACTGCTGCAGACCGAGGCGGTTATCCTGCCGGGCCGGGGCAAGTTAATCATCACCGGCAAACTGGGAGAGGTGATGCAGGAATCGGCCCAGGCCGCCTTAAGTTATGTGCGGTCGCGGGCCGAGGAGTTGGGTTTACCCCGGGAATTCTATCGTAAGATCGATATCCACGTGCACGTGCCGGAAGGCGCCATCCCCAAAGACGGACCGTCCGCCGGGATCACCATTGCTACCAGTATTGTTTCGGCGCTGCTCCGGATTCCGGTGCGCCGGGATGTAGCCATGACCGGAGAGATTACCCTGCGCGGCCGGGTATTGCCCATCGGCGGCTTGAAAGAAAAGATTATCGCCGCGCATCGCGGGCAGATTAAGTCCGTGCTCATCTCCAAGGATAACGAGAAAGATATAAAGGAGATTCCGGCGCGGATTTTGAAAGCCGTGGAACTGGTTACCGTGGAACATATGGACGAGGTCTTAAAAAAGGCGTTGGTACTCGAAGATCCTGACAGCCTATTCCATAAGCCGCCCGCGACGCTACCGACCAAGCCGGTCTTTCTACCTATTGGTGAGGTCCCGGCCGATCATGAAATTCGGGCCAATTAAGGGATTTCCCTTGACAGGGGTAGAAAATATCTGGTAAATTCCAAATCCTTGACGAGCTGCATCGTACTTAGGGGCGGATAGCTCAGCTGGGAGAGCATCGGCCTTACAAGCCGGGGGTCACAGGTTCGAATCCTGTTCCGCCTACCACGAACGCTGAAAAACCAGGGGGGGATCTTAGGGCATCCCCCCCGTTGTTAGTCAATCAATGGTCTTTGCGTTAGGCAGCTTATTTTACCGATACTTATCCGGTTAGCCTCATTGCCCTCGTCCTTCGGCAATCATCTTTTCCAATTGGGCCTTTTCAGGATGCTGCGGATTGATCTCTAAAGCCTTTTCAAACAGTGGGACTGCTTTGGCATGGTCTCCGGCATTGTAGTAACTTGCCCCCAGGTTGATCATCGCCACCCAGTATTTGGGATCAATATCAATGGCTTTTTGGAAGGCCGCCATCTCTTTAATCCGCAATTCCGGTTGCCCTAGTTGGTTGGCTTTGAAGCGATAAGCCATACCCAGCATATTATAGGCCGCGGCGGATTTAGGCTCTAACTGGGTGACTTTTTGGAAACAGTCAATGGCTTGATCATACTCCTGATTTTTGAAATGAGACTCACCGGCCTTAAACAACTGGCTGGCGCTGGGCTCTTTAGAGCCTGGTCCGCAAGCCAGGACAAAAAGAGCTAGACCCAGAACTAAGAAATATTTTTTCATCTTAAATCTTCCTCCCTTGCAGTTGGCAGGCAGCCTGATATTTAACAGGTCAACCACTAAAAATGTTGTCTACCCCGACTCCGGCTTATTTTCATTCAACTTTTTTAAGGCACGTTCTAGATTGGCTTTGGCTTTATCGTAAAAGGTGGGGCTAAGTTCTACGGCCAGTTGGAAGCACTTCGCGGCTTGTTCGTATTGTCCATCCATAAAGTAATAAACGCCGATATTGTTGTAAGCCTGGGCTTCATCGCCGGCCACTAAAAAAGCTTGGAGGGCCTCCTGATAACGTTTTAACCCGGCCAGAGCTATGGCCAGTTGGCGATTTAGCTTGGCGTCTTTAGGGCTTAGCTGTTTGCCCTTTTCCAACCAGGTGATGGCTTGATGAAACTTCTGCACTTGATTATAAGCCTGGCCCAAGGCAGTGAGGTTGGCTAGATGTTCAGGATCTTGTCGGGCCATGGTTTCAAATTCCGATATGGCCTTATGAGGCTCTCCCGCGGCCAGGTAAGAAATTCCTAAAAAGTAATGCGCCTTGGGACGCTGGGCATCATAACTCAGAACCAAGCGAAATTCGTTGATGGCCTTAAGATTTTGTTTGCTCAACAAGTGGGCCAGCCCCAGGGCTTCATGAGCTTCCAAATTTTCCGGCTGGTGGAGTAAAACCTGCGCCAACATCTTCTGGGCAGCTTCCAACTGCCCCTTGAGCAGAAAAATCACCCCGATTTTATACATGAGATGGTAATTCTCGGGCTGATCCTGAAGTAATTTTAGGTAATTGAGTAAAGAGCTGTCATATTCCCGGTGCTGGGAAAAGAGATCGGCCAGGGCCTCTAATTGTTCATCGGATAGATCTTGGGGTTTGGAGGACCGCCGATCATTCCACGAGCTATAGGCCGAGGCGAATTCCGCGAATTCATTGCCCTCCAGCAGGCGCGGCTTGGCCGTCGACTGCTTACTCGAACATTGGCATAGTAAGACAGTCAGAGCTAAAAGTACGACTGACCACAGCAACTGGTTGGGTTTACTCATAAAAAATATCCTATTCGATCAGACCCTGAGCCAGACCGGCCTTAAAACTTGTCTCGCTGGCCAGATCGTGTCCCAGGATGATCTTAATATCGGTCCAGCCGGACAAACTCAGAGACTGTTCCAACTGGGCAACCGGAAAAAATTTCGCATTTAATACCTGGGCCACTCGTTCTTTGCCGGGGCGGTAGTAAATCGTAGTCTTCTCCTTGCCAAAATCTAGATGGTTGGCAATGGACACCACATTAAAGCCCTCTAGCGCCAGCAGGGTGCGAGTGGCGCGGGCTATATTAGGGGTGCCGCTACCATTACGGATGTCGATGGCAGTTTTGATAAGCTCTGATGCAGTCAAAACGGGCACGGGAGATGTTTGCTGGATGGTCTTGGGGATAGAGGCCGGCGGCGCCACCGCCAAGGGGGAATGTCTTAGCGGGGTGGATTTAACCGGACTTGGCGGTGGATGAATACGGTCTTTTTCGGGTGTTGTGTGCGCCTGGCTGGCCGATTCAACCGGCGCGGTAACCTTGGCGGTTTTCAAGTCGGGTGATATTGAAGACTGCTGAACGCTCGGAGCCGGGGTGGCTATCGATTTCAATTTCGAGGCTAATTTAGCTAAATTAGTTAAATAAGTTTCTCGCTGGTCCAGATCATGTCCCAGGATGACTTTAATATCGGTCCGTGCCGGCAAGTCTTGCGACTGTTCTACCTGGGCAACCGGGAAAAATTTCGCATTCAATGCCTGGGCCACTTTTTCTTTTCCAGGGCGGTAATAAATCGTGGTCTTTTCCATGCCAAAATCCAGATGGTTGACGATGGCGACGACATTGAAACCCTCCAGGGAAAGTTTGGTGCGCGTATCGTGGGCTAGATCCGGAATGCCGTTGCCATTGCGAATGTCAATGGCAGTTTCGATAAGCTCGGACGCGGTCAATACCGGCACCAAAGATTTTTGACTTACCGTTTTGGGTTTGCCCGGCGGCGCCGCAACTACTGGGGGAAGGCTGGCAGTCTCGGCAGTCTTAGATGGTTCCGGGGCCGGACTTCGTGGTTTTTCTGGCTCCGGGCTTACCGGGTCGGCGGTTTTCTGAGCCACAGTCTTTGGGGAGGTGCTTTGGGGAGCCACCAGGGGTTCGTGGAAAATGGGTCCAGAAACCGGCCGCGGTAGTGCCTGTTGGGCATAATGTTGAGGCACCGGCATCCCCAGGGCGGTTAAAACCTCCTGCAGCTTTTCTTGAGCCTGGGTTGGCCCTTCTCGCTCTTCCCATAATTGACGCGCTTCCTCCAGGCGACCCTGTCGACATAATGAGAGTCCCAGATTGTTTCGGGCTAATGAATCTTCCGGCTGTTGGGCCAGGGCCCGGCGAAAGCAGGAGTCGGCCTGTTGATAATTACCACTTAGATAATAAGAAAAGCCCAAATTATTTAATAAGGCGGGATTATCGCCGTGCTGATCCAGACCCCGTTGATAAAGTGCTTGGGCCCGCTCAAATTCTCCCCCTTCATCATAGGTCCGGGCCAGGGTATTTAATACTTTAAGATTATCGGGGTCTTGCTGCAGGGCGGCCTCTAACTCCTGGACCGCCAATTCCGGTTTACCGATCAGCTTTAAGTAATGGGCATTTTGTTGGTGGCGGTTGAGATTTCGGGAATAAGGACGCACCTGGGCGGAAAAATCTCTTAAACTGGCATTGTGAGGCGAGCGAGTACTGCAGCCGTCCCCCAAAGTGAGGCCCAGCAATAAGATTATCGCTAGTTTAATAGACTTTTTTAGGTTATTGAGAACTTTTAGACTCATCTCCGGTCTGAAATTAGGTTTTAGGCCCTGGTTGCCTCTGGCTGTGTTTTTCATTTTAGCCCTGACGAAAAGACTTCTCCGAGACGGATAACCGCCGGTCCCAGGATAACAATAAACATAGCTGGAAAAATAAAGAATAATAAAGGAAACAACAGTTTTACGGCCAGCTTGGCGGCCTTTTCTTCCGCCTTCAGGGCCCGCTGGGCCCGCACGAAATCGGCATGCGTCCGAAGTGCATGAGCTATACTGGCACCCAACCGCTCTGATTGGATCATCAGAGCTACCAAAGACTTAACGCTTTGAACGCCGGTACGTTTACCCAGATTATTCAAAGCTTCGCTCCAGGCTATGCCGGTGCGGAGCTCCCAGTTGGTGATCTGCAACTCGGTATAGAAATCTTTATAAACGCCGCGAATCTCCTCGGCCACCCGGACCAGCGTGGCACCCAGGGATAATCCCGCTTCCATACAGATAATTATCAAGTCTAGGACATCAGGTAGGGACTTGTCAATATGATTTTGACGTTTACGCAATTTGATCCGCAACCCATAAGTAGGAAGGAAGAAACCGATCCCCGAAAACCAAAAGGCAAAAATTAAATTTAACGAGTTAAGCTTTCCTTGAATGACACAGTAGGCCAAAAACGGTATCGGCAATATTAAGGCGCTCAGAATGCGCAGCCCGAAGTAAATGGCCGGGGCATTGGGGTGGCGATAACCAGCATTAATTAAATTAGCCCGTATTTTAGAAACTTCCTTTTCGTCTTTCAAAGCCCATTGGCCGGAAAAAGACAGCAAATCTAAGAATCTTTTTTTGGTGGGGCTACCTTTTTGGACTTGGAGGAAATTTGGGATAGTTGGTCCTGCTTGGGGAGTCTCAAACCGTTTTTTTAGTTGGCGCCGATTATCCCAATAGGTCAGGAGACCGTAAGTAAACAGAGTAAAAGTGATGATTAAGGCAGTCATAATAAGCAACTGCATAAAAATATTTCCTTAAAGGCTAGGTTTCGATCGATTTAATTATT
This sequence comes from Desulfobacca sp., assembly GCA_028695935.1. GTDB lineage: Bacteria > Desulfobacterota > Desulfobaccia > Desulfobaccales > Desulfobaccaceae > Desulfobacca_B. The sequence continues at coordinate 9,365 of JAQVHY010000025.1, read as the reverse complement.
TTATACATCGAAAGGCAGCCCAACAGTATGCTGATACAGCCCGCCAGCAATAACTTATGTCCCAATTCTTCCTGCACCAAGGCCATCCCATAATCAGGATTGATCAGAAGTATAACAAAGAACATGACTATCGGCAGGATCACTAATACCAGAGCCGAGAAGCGTCCTTCTGCGGTAAGCCCCTTGACCTTGGCTTTAAAATTCAAGCGGTCTCGTATAAGTTGGCCGATTTTTTCCATGACTTCGGTGAGATTGCCCCCGGTTTCAGCCTGAATGAGAACCGCGGTGACAAAGTATTGCAGGTCCCGACTATTGACCCGATCGGTCATCTGGATTAAGGCCTCGGGCATACCCAAGCCAAAACGTTGCTGGTCGAAGGCGATGCGCATCTCATTGGCCAACGGGGGTGATCCTTCTTGGCTAAGTAGCTCAATGGCGGAGGGTAAAGTATGTCCCGCCCGTAAGGACCGGGCCAATAATTGCATGGCGTCCGGCATCTGCGCCTCAAACATAGTGGATTTCCGGTTCCGTTGCCGCCGCAGGTATAGTAATAACCCCAGTTCAATAATCAGGGCCACCCCCAGCCCCCAAAGCCAGTTCTGATTCCAAACAAAGCCCAGGATAAAACCAATAGTCCCCAACAAGGCCGCCAGGGTTAAAAACTTACCCGGGGTCCAAAAGATATCGGCCTGAAGCAGATAGCGTTGGATGTTGGCCCGCATAACTTTGCCAACGGCTTTTTCCAGGAAACTCATTATCGGGGTTTCTTTGGACTTTAACTCCTCCCTCAACAGCTGGGCTTGAAATTCATAGGTTTTTTGACTGGCCTGCAGTCGCTGGACCACATGTCGCCGGAGGCGCACGGGGTCAACAATCAGGTGGTAAACCGCGGCGCCAAACATGATGATGCCGACAAAAATCCCCGATAGCCCCAGGATGTAAGCCAGATCCCGAACCGTAAATTTTGCCAGGATCGATTTAAACAGAGAAGTCTGGCCGGTGGTATCAGCAGGTTGCGACGCTAGCTGGGCTTCCAGTCGTTTGACATTTTCTCTAATGATCTGTGCGACGGCGCTTTCTTGGCCCAGTTCTTTGCTAGGCCGCACTGCATGGCAGAGACCGCCGGGAAAGCAAATCTGCTGAAGCTGATTATAATAATCTTCAGCATGAAGGGCGCCCTGTTTCAGGTAAGACAAGGCTTCGGGCATTTTGCCTTGTTGTTCCATGATCACGGCCAGATTATTATTGGCAAAAGGATTATGGACCTCGGCTTTGATCACTTTTTGAAATTCCTGTTGGGCCGCATCATATCTGCCCTCTTGCATGAAATTGCAGCCTTTAATCAACCGGGAAAAGATCTCCTCGGACATGGCCCGCGGTTGCGCGACACTGGGTAACGACAGGGCCAGGAACAGGAATGCGGCCCCCCAAATTGCCAGCCCCCCAAGACCTCTCCATTCACGCATTGGTGGTGTTCTCTACCGCGTTATCAAGGGTTATTAGAAAAAACCTCCCGGTTTCACCAGGCAACATTAAGGATAATTTTCTGTGGTTCAACAAGTGACTACCAACGTTTAGACGGTTTTCCCCAAAGCCCATCGCTAGTAGGCTGGGGGGCGAAGATGGCATCCGGAATAGGCACCCCAAAGATCTTGCAGCGATCCGCAAAGCGGGGTCTGACCCCGGTAGCCTTGAACTGGCCCAAGACTCGCCCCGAGTCATCCACCCCCTGGCGCTCAAAGACAAAGATGTCCTGAAGACTGATCACTCCGCTTTCCATGCCGGTAACTTCGGCCAAGGCGGTAACTCGACGGGTGCCATCGCTTTGCCGGGCCGCTTGGATAATTACATTCAGAGAGGAACTAATTAACTGACGCATAGCCTTCTCCATGATGTTAAATCCGGACAGGGAAATCATGGTCTCTAAGCGGATTAGCGCCTCCCGCGGGCTGTTAGCATGAACCGTGGTCATGGAACCTTCGTGCCCGGTATTCATGGCCTGGAGCATATCCATGACCTCGGCCCCCCGTACCTCTCCGACCACGATGCGATCCGGTCGCATTCTTAAGCTATTGCGGACTAGGTCGCGGGCGGTTATTTCTCCCTTGCCTTCGACATTCGCCGGCCGGGTTTCCAGACGGCAGACATGTTCCTGCTGTAACTGCAATTCGGCCGAGTCTTCAATGGTTATGATCCTCTCGGTGGCAGGAATAAAACCGGAGAGGATATTAAGCAAGGTGGTTTTCCCGGCGCCGGTGCCTCCGGAAATCAGGATACTTAGTCTGGCCTTGACTATGGCCTTTAAAACCTCGCCGATTTCCGGGGTCACGGAGCCCTTGCTGATTAAATCCTCCAGGCTGGGGCGTTGCACCGCAAACCGACGGATGGAGAGCATCGGCCCGTCCAGAGCCAAAGGCGGAATAATGGCATTAATCCGAGAACCATCCTGCAACCGGGCATCCACCATGGGTGAGGACTCATCGATTCGACGCCCGACATTGCTGACGATTTTGTTAATAATTCTCATTAAATGGGCATTGTCACGAAAACGCACCTCGGTGCGCTCTAAGCGACCGGCCCGTTCAATATAGATCAGGTCGCTGCGGTTAACCAGGATATCCGAGATGGTGGGATCCCGCATCAGGGTCTCCAATGGGCCCAGCCCTAAGACCTCGAACTCCAATTCCTGCACCAGACTGGCCCGCTCCTCCAGGTTTAAAGGGATCGGCTCCTCTTCTAAGAGCATGAGCACGGCCCGGCGGATCTCCTCGGCCATCCGGGAGGCCTCCAGGGTCTCCAGTTGCGCCACATTCAGGCGTTCTACCAGTCGACGATGTACCCGGTTTTTTAATTCATGCAGGCGGGTTTCCCGATCGGTAGCCGATCTCCGAGCCGATAAAGCCAGATCCGGGTTTGAGGCCTCGACCCCATTAATCGGCTCGAGGCCTTTAGGGTTATTTGGTATCCAGGCCATTTATGTGTTCACCTTCTAAATAATAAGCGCCGCAGCCAATTCGTTTTGCCCGCAGCCTCTTCTTCTGACGCGAACTGCGCTTGGTTAGCCAAATCCTGGGCTAGATTTTGCAAGTCACGCCATAACCGGGAGCGGGGAGCCACTACCGACAAGGAGGTCCCTTGATCAATGGCGGCAATCAACGCCGGATAATCGCTGGTCAGGGTATAAGACACGGGCTGCTCGAGCAGCCGTTCCACGTCCTTTAATTCCAAGGGACTATTTTTGTAATAGCGGTTGATCAGCAACTTCACCTTTTGAAGCGATAGATTGCGATGATATAATAGTTCCCACAGTTTCTTCAGATTCCGCAGATCGGGGATGGAGAGTTCGGTAAGCAGCAACACTTGATCGGCTTCTTCGAGTAAATTAATGAAAATATAATCAATCCAGCTACTTAAATCTACCACGATCCAGTCGTAGAGGGTACGCAAAAAGCCAAATATCGGTTCCAGGCTTTCGGGTTCGAGGATTTGTTGTCCATTAAAATCGGGACTGCCGGAGATGATGGACAAGTTGCTTTCATGGCGTTGAATAACCTTATTAACGAAAATCGGATCAAGCTGTTTGACGTTCTGGAGTAGATCTTTAATGCTGTAGGTGCCTTTCAAATTTAGAAAATGGCTTACATCCGGAAACGGCCGTCCCAAATCGACCAGCACTACCCGATCAGGATATAATTCTGCCAATGCCACCGATAGGTTAATGGCGATGGCCGTAGTCCCGACCCCGCCCTTATGACCCGTAACTACTAATATCCGACCTCGCCTACTCTCTGGGGGCCGCTCCTCCTTGAGGGCCACCCGGGCTCGGGCGACGGCGTTTTTTAGGTCTGAGGGCTCCAAGGGGAACGGCAAAAACTCCCGCACCCCCAGTTGCATGATGCGGATTAAAAAATCCGGATGCCGACACGCTGAACTGACGATGATCGCCCCAGGGGGGTAAGAGTTTAATAGTTCGTCCAGCCAGTCGGGAATCGCGGCCTCCCCCTTGAGGACGACCAGAACCATATCGGGCCGGATCCCTTGAGGCTGAGACAAGAAGGCCTCGGGAGCAATCCGGGGCTCCATAACCCGCACTTGCGGAATTTCTTTAAACAGCTCGGGCGCGACCGGTTCCTGGGAATCGCTCTCATACAACACCGCGAGCAACAAGTCTTCATGGTTCATACTGTTTTTCAATCTCAAAGTTGGCACTCATAAAAACCAGAACTGATATTGGTCAATGTGCAGCGGATTAATCCACTATTATTGTTCTTGAAATAAAAAAATCGGTTTATGCTCCTCTTCCTTTTTTTGAAAGCTATCAGTATACTGGGCATTCACCTTTACCCCGACTTGGGGCGGCAGGCCCACCGACGCGCTCGCCTGGTGGAGGCCGGCTTCGGGGTTTACCAATTGATTGACCTTATTCACAGTTACCGCCCGGCCGTAATTTTGTTCCACCGCACTGGGATAGGTACAGCCGGAAAGCCAAACCAATACTGCGCCCAGGATAAGCCAAATTTTTAACGAAGATAAGTTACGTAGCCCTCGACCGCACCTTGGCATGGTTCCCCCTTATTCTATGGACCGATGACCGAAACCCTCCGGCAAATTCGGTTTAGGAGAGGGGTTCGGTCTTGCTGGTTGCTTCCGGCGCCGACCTTCCAGCGCTCCCAAAAGATAAAATTCTAGGTCGTCGGGTTCGATATAGCTATCGGTTGGCAACTGGACTTCTTTGGTCGGCAAGGGTTTCACCAGATGCGGGGTTGCCAACACCACTAACTCGGTTTCGTTCTTCTGGAAATGGCTGGAGCGGAACAGCGTCCCCAGGATAGGGATATCCCCCAAAATAGGAAACTTGTTGTGGGACGTCCGGCTGGTTTCGGACAACAGCCCGGCCAGGGCAAAAGTTTGACCATCCTTGAGTTCAATATGGGTGTCGGTCCACCGCGTTCTTAGGGCGGGAACCAAAATCCCGGTAATCACTAGCGGCTCCAAGGTTTCATCGATCTCGGAAACCTCGGGAGTAACCCGCATGGCAATCTTGCCATCAGCGAGCACGGTAGGAGTGAACGCCAATTTAACCCCGTACTTTTTGTATTCTATGGTCGTTCTCCCATATTCTTGCGCCACCGGAATGGGAAACTCGCCCCCGGCCAGAAAAGAAGCCGTGTGGCCACTGGTAGTGACCAGGTTGGGCTCGGCCAGAATCCGGCCCAACCCCTGCTCTTTTAAAATCGAGAAGAACATGGTCCACAGGATACCGCCCCCGGTAAACCCGCCGATGGCATTGATGTCGGACCCGATGCCTTGAGTCCAGGAGGTGGAGCCAAAGGTACGGACTAGATTACTAATACCAGTAAGACTATCCAGCAAACTCACCCCAAAGTTGCCGGTTCCGGAAATGCCCGAAAAATTGATCCCGATGCGTCGGCCGACATTGCGGTTGATCTCGGCCACCCGCACTTCGACCATCACCTGTTGGACCCCGCCGATATGCATTAAATTAATAACCTTTTCTTCCTGGCTGGCCCGCTCGGTGGTTTTTTCACCGGGTTTGACCACATCTCTAGCGCTGGTCGAGACATTGGTCGACTGCACCCCGCCGGAGACGCTGGCTGTCTCAGCCCCGCCTGATCCTCCAGCACCCCCCTTTTTGCCTCCCGCAAAGGCAATCGCCAGGGCCATGGCGGTTTCCTGGACCTGGGGGCTGGAAACCTCACCCGACAGCACAATGGAATTCCCCGCGGCCTGGACGCCGATCTTTTCCTGGGGCAACACCCGGTGGAGCATCTCTTTGAGGGCCGTCACATCCGCCTCTACCGTCACCGTGACCGTGGTAAATTGAGATTTCCCCCGCCCCCAGAGATTTAGATTGGTCACCCCCGGCGCCAGGCCAATGATATAGATCTCCCGTTCCGAGGTCAGAACAATATCGGCATAAGCCGGATCCGCTACCGAGATCCTGGTTATCGGGAACGGACAGCGTATTACTTTGGACCGTCCGACTCTAAGCCGCAGCGTTTGGGTAATTTCTTGATCTTGTAGCCGCTCCAGCAGCTCCGCGCCGGCCGCGGTTTCCACTAGGGCCAGAACGCAGATAAACACCCCCGCTATCCAGATAGCCCCCCGTCTAGCCACCTTCTCCCCCTATCCCCCAAATAGTTAATCGGCGTTTTGGGTAGCTTTCGTTAATCAAAATTACCCGGTGTTCCAACTTGCTTGTTTCTTGCCCGGCCTCAGATTATTCGAAAAAATCTCTCTCACCCCCACCCGTTCTCTTTATCCCCTTAACCCTGCTCGGAGAAGGTCGGGGTGAGGGGCTAGAGATTGACAAAAGACACCTTTACCCCCTTGATCACCGTTACCCCCTTAGTAGGCGCCGCCTGTCGCTTGTGAATCAGATCAGAAGTAGCCACTCCCGGGGTCGCGACCTCGGCTTCATTGAGATTATTACGCAGCGCCAACCGAATCTTCCCGGCCGTGCTGGCCAGGTTTAAGATTTCCGCCTGATCCGGGGTTACCTCCAGGGTAGCGGTAGTCTGTACCTTCGGAGTCACCTCTTCCGGACATTTATCCTTGTCCGCTTCGGTCGTCTGGCCCCAAATTTTTCCGGTGCTCAACACCTTGATGTTCTGCAGAATAATTTTGGAGAACTCTTCTTTGTGCTCATCTGAGGTTTTTACGCAGACCAGGACGTCCACCTGACTGCCCGGATAGATGAAGCCCGCCACCCCGGAGACATCATCGGTGCGCACCGTTACTGCCAGTCGGTCGGCGGGCAAAATCCCTGGCAACCCCGCGGCGGTACCCTCAGGGGCTAGTTTGGCCATTAACAACGGCTCACCTTTGCTCATGGGGATCAATAATACCCGATTCTTGACCTGGTTAAAGGAACTGACGGCTTTCGGGGGGATGAGTTCTTGGGGCCAGGAGACTTCCTTAACCAATCGAGAACTTAGGGGCGTACCGGCACTGATATCGGTTTCGGCAATCAATACCCGCGCCGTAGGTTTAACCACGATCTTGCGCTCGGTTTTCAGGGTAATATAGCGATGGATCAGCAAAGTGGCGATCAGCCCCACCACCAGGGATAAAATCAAAAATCCCAGACCTTTAGTAAGTTTCATAACCGGGGCCTCGTGTTAAAATTCATTTCTTGCATCCATATTGTAAAAAAAATCAATACCCTTGTCCGCTTAACACGTTATCGACCCAAAGCTCGAAGATGGTTACCTTCATTACACCGGCCGTGGGGCTCATCAGAAGCTTTTGGGCCTCATCCCTGGTTCCTCAGACTCTGACCTCACCGCTCGGTCTGACTGCCCCGTTGGCAATAATTAGTTGATATGTAAAGGAACTTAGAGTAAGGAAACTTGGCGTCCGGATCTGCCGGCTGCATCACACCGCCCGGCTCAAGTGGACGGCAGCCGTCGTTTTTCCAGCACTTAAGTCTTGGATACCATAGGTAATCAAATTTATCAACCGGAATATTAAGTAAGCCGGTCGATATAAAGGTAACATTGGACATTTAGCTAGTATCTATCCGGAAACCCGTTTTTCCCTCCCCCTTGAGGGGGGAGGGTAAGGGTGGGGGTGAAAAATATCATATAATCTCAATATGTTGAAATTTAAGCCCCCTCCCCCCAACCCCCTCCCACCAGGGGCAGGGGAGTTTCCGGATAAAAACTAGCTAACCTTTGGGCCGGATCATCGACCTGGAAGGGTAATCGGCTTACTTCGATCGGAAAAAACCATAATCGGGATCATCAACTACTGTTTCACCAGAAAATAAGAACATGGTTGAAATTACTACCCCGCCTGGCCGAATAAAGATCCGGGTAAAGCCGTCCCAAGGCTAGTTATCAGACCGGATCAGACGCAGCCCGGTTGACCGCGGTTGATCTGACCCTTAAGAACTGCTATGATTAGACAAAGTTCTGGTTGCGGAAAGGAGTGGAAATGCTCTGGGCGGAATATGATCCTTTGGCCCATCGCCGCTTAGCCATACTATCGCCGGAGGGGCAGATGGATGAGGGATTGCGCCCCCCCGAACTGGATGATGGGGCTCTGCTTAACCTTTACGATCGCATGGTGGCCTTACGGCAGGCCGATTTACTGGCTCTGAACTTGCAGCGGGCCGGACGACTGGGCACCTATGCCCCGACCCTGGGACAGGAAGCCGCCAATATCGGCAGCGCCGCGGTGCTGCAAGCCGAGGACTGGCTGGTACCCTCTTTCCGGGAAACCGGGGCCATGCTGCTCAAAGGGGTGTCCTTGAAACTGCTTTATCTCTACTGGATGGGTTGTGAGTGGGGCAGTCATTTCCCGGAAGAAGTGCGGGTCCTGCCCATCTGTGCGCCGGTCAGCACCCAGACCTTGCATGGCGTGGGCTTGAGCTGGGCCGCCAAGCTTAAGGGCGAAAACTGGGTGACGCTGATTTATCTGGGGGACGGCGGCACTTCCAAGGGCGACTTTCACGAAGCCATGAATTTTGCTGGAACTTTTCAGACTCCGACGGTTTTCTTTATCCAGAATAACCAGTTTGCCATTTCCGTGCCCCGGACCCGACAGACGGCCTCCGCCACCCTGGCCCAGAAGGCTATTGCCTATGGTTTCCCCGGCATTCAGGTGGACGGTAATGACCTCCCGGCGGTTTATCTGGCTACTCGGGAGGCCGTGACCCGGGCCCGGGCCGGCCAGGGGCCTTGCCTGATCGAAGCCCAGACCTATCGCAGGGGGCCGCATACTACCGCGGATGACCCGACCCGCTACCGCTCGGAAGCCGAACTTAAAGAACAGGAGCGTTTTGATCCTTTGTTGCGAGTCCGTAGGTACTTGGAGAACCGGGGGTTAATGACCCCGGAGACCGAGGCCGCGCGGGAAGCGCAACATCTTAAATGGGCCCAGGAGCAGGCCCGGGAAGCCGAAGCCGCGATCTCGTATAACCCGGATGAGATTTTCGATTACCACTTTGCCGAGCTACCTCCGTACCTGGCCGAACAGAAGGCCTATTGTCAGCGGCTCCTGACCGCCAAGGGAGAATCTGCCCATGGCCAAGCTTAATATGGTGGAGGCCCTCAATCTGGCCCTGGCCGAGGAAATGGCCCGGGACCGCCAGATTATCTTACTGGGCGAAGATGTCGGGCAGTTGGGCGGGGTGTTTCGGGTCAGCGACGGCTTGCAGGCTCAGTTTGGCCCGGAGCGGGTCATCGATACTCCCTTAGCCGAGGCGGCGATCATCGGGACCTCCCTGGGGCTAGCCGTAGGGGGCTTTAAGCCGATAGCCGAACTCCAGTTTATGGGCTTCCTATATCCGGCCCTGGACCAGATCATCTCCCATATCTCCCGCTATCGCAACCGCACGC
>JAQVHY010000024.1 GCA_028695935.1 Desulfobacca sp. | reverse complement strand
AAAACCCAGGCGCTGTTGTTGTTGGTGGTCGACGCCAGCGGGTCCATGGGTGCAGCCCAACGCATGGCCGCGGCCAAACAGGCGGCCTTAGCCTTTCTGGTACAGGCCTATCAGCGCCGCGACCGGGTGGGTATGATCACCTTTAATGGCGTCCGGGCCCGAATATTATTGCCACCCACAAATAGTATCAGCCTGGCTCAAAAAAGATTGCGGATTTTGCCCACCGGCGGCAAGACCCCGCTGGCCCATGCCCTGAAGCTGGCCTTTCGCCTGGCCCGAGTCGAACTGCAGCGGCAAAAAAGCCTGATCCCGATCATAGTGGTGATTTCCGACGGCAACCCTAATGTCCCGTTGTTCAGTGCCGATGCGCGCCGCGATGCCCTCAAGGTGGCGACGGCCATCGGCAACAGCGGCCTGCCCGCCCTATTTGTCGATACGGACCGCAATTTCATGGAACCCGGCATGGGGCTGGCCCTGGCCCGGGCCATGCGCGGCCGCTACGAACGGTTTGAAAATTTGGCGCTCAGCCAGGCACAGACGGTTTAATCATTTTGGCTCCATTCATGGTCTGACCCCGTCTCAGCAAACGGCAGAAATCGAACGGTTTTTTTTGAGCGGGTGATATTCTATAAAAACGCGATCTTAAGCCCGAAACGACCCGCGGGCTCGCTGGAACCGTTTATTTGACACCCTTGTATCCCGCCGATAAGTACGCTATTATAAAATATAAACTTGCCCGAGGGCTAGTCGGTTCTGTTTCGCAGGAGCATTCATTATCCAACCCTTGCATATCGATGGCCGGGATGAAAGGGAAACCGAGAAGAGGCCCGCCACCATGACCAAAAAAGATAAGCTGCTGGTTCTGTTGGGAATCGTGGGTTTTTTCTTACTTAATTACCCCCTGCTACAGATTTTCAACCGTGATCTCTTATTGTTAGGGGTGCCCACCTTGACCTGCTACCTCTTTGGGATTTGGATCTTGGCCATTGCCGGGCTTTGGGCTTTTGGTCGCCATTTAATCTCAAAGGAACAGAGAGTCCAGTCGTTTTATAAAGAGTGATGCTCAGTCCCGAACTGGTTGCGGTTATTGCCTTTGGTTATCTGTTGTTGCTCTTTGCCATCGCCTATTATGGGGACCGGCAGCGGGCCAAGGGCCGCAGTGTGATCGCCAATCCCTATATCTACACCCTCTCTCTGGCCGTCTATTGCACGGCCTGGACTTTTTTCGGCAGTGTGGGCAAGGCCGCAACCCAGGGGGCGACCTTTCTGACCATTTATCTGGGCCCCACTTTAATGGCCTTCTTCTGGTGGTTTGTGTTGCGCAAGCTGCTCCGGGTCTGCAAAGACAACAACCTGACCACCATGTCCGATTTTCTGACGCTGCGCTATGGCAAAGGGGCCCTGCTGGGGGCCTTGGTTACCGTCGGGGTGCTCCTGGCGGTGGTCCCTTATATTGGCCTGCAACTTAAGTCAGTCTCTAACACCTTTAATATACTGGCATATCATGAAGTAATCTCCCCACTTACAACCCCGGTGTACCAGGATACCGCCTTTTATGTGGCCCTGGTCCTGGCGGTATTCGGGATCTTATTCGGGGCTCGTCATTTAGATCCCACCGAACGTCATGAGGGCATGGTGGCCGCGGTGGCCTTTGAATCCCTGATTAAGCTGTTAGCCTTCCTGGCAGTGGGGATCTTGGTAAGCTACGGCATTTTTCAGGGGTGGGGTGAGATCTTCGGGGGTATTAGCCGCAATCCGGAATTGCGGCAACTGCTCTCCATCAATACCGGTACTCATGATAACTACCTGTTGATCATGGTTCAGACCATTCTGGCCATGGGGGCGATACTTTTTCTGCCCCGCCAGTTTCATATGGCGGTAGTCGAAAATACCGATGAAAAGCATATTCTGACCGCTATGTGGCTCTTACCTTTATATCTGTTATTAATCAATCTGTTTGTCATGCCCATTGCCTTCGCCGGGCTGCTCATGGGTTTTCCGTCCTCCGAGGCGGATACCTTTGTCCTTAGAATTCCACTGCAAAGCGGTCATCCGTACCTGGCCCTGCTAACCTTTATTGGCGGCTTGTCGGCCTCTACGGCGATGGTGGCGGTGTCGTCGATCACGGTCAGCACCATGCTCCTCAATAGCCTGGTGCTGCCGTTGGCCATTCGTCTGAATCTGCAAGAGCATCTCCCCCCCCACTTGTTGACCATCAAACGCCTCGGTATTCTCCTGGTAATCTTCTTCGGATTTATCACCTATCGGTTGATCGGCCCTTCGGCCATGCTGGTCGATATGGGACTGATCGCCTTCTGTGGGGTAATCCAATTGGCTCCGGCCATTCTGGGCGCGTTATATTGGCGGGAGGCCACGAAATGGGGGGCGATTGCCGGTCTGGGGGCAGGTTTTCTGCTCTGGGCCTATACCCTGGTCCTACCCTACCTGATTGAGGCCGGCATGTTTCCCCCAGGTATCCTGGAACACGGCCCCCTGGGGCTGGCGATCTTCAAACCTACCGCCTTTCTGGGGCTGAACGGTCTGGACCATCTGTCCCATGCCTTTTTCTGGTCGCTATTTTTTAACCTCGCTATTTTTGTAAGCGTTTCCCTGTTGACCGCCGCCAGTCCCCTGGAAGAGGAGCAGGCGCGGCGCTTTGTCGGTATCTTTGAACTTGAAGAAGGTCTGCCGCTGGAACGGCGATATACTTACCTTCCCAATCTGGATCAGTTCACCCGCTTTATGGAAAAATTTATCGGCACTCAAAAGGCCCGTGAAGCTCGGCAAACCTTCTTGAAGCAGGTGGAACTTCCTGAAAAAGACTGGGGGGATCGTGAAAAGTTACAATTGGAAGCTTATGTCGAACGTACCATCGCTGGTTCCATCGGACCGGCCGCGGCTCGGGTAATTATGGATGGTTACCTGTCTTCGTTAGGCTCCCGCATGGAAGGGGTCTTTGATCTGTTCGGACAGGTCTCCAGTTCCCTGGAGGAAAGTCAGCAAAAGCTCAAGCGCCGAGTGGCTGAACTCTCGGTGTTGTATGAAGCCGCCCGGACCTTAACTTCTACTTTATACCTGCCCGAACTGATCGAAGGCGTACTCGACCTGTTGGTCGAACGACTAGGGGTAGAAAAATGCTCGGTCCGTCTATTAGATGAAGACGGCCTGTTAACCATCAAGAGTTACCGGGGCTTGACCCGCATAGCCCAGATCTTATCAACCAAGCCGGAAATCAACACCTTGTTGGGACAATGTCTGCTAACTCCTCAGGTCATTTCCGTGTCGGATACTTCGCTGATGGGCCGGGACCGTCTCGAAGGATTGCTGGAAGAAGAGACCCTGGCCTCTTTTGTGCTGGCCCCGATCACCACCGAAACCCTGGCCCTGGGAGTCTTAACCGCGGCCAGCAGTCAGAAAGGTTATTTTGCGCGTGAGCATGTCGAGTTTTTCCAGTCTCTGGCCGGTCAATTAGGCGCGGCGGTACGTAGCGCCCAACAGGTCGCCCACCAGATCCGTAATCCCGTGCATGCCATCGGTGGCTTTGCCCATCTGCTTCTGAAAAAACTTCCGGAAGGCGCGGATACCCGAAATTATGCCGAAATCATCATCAAAGAAGCCAAACGCCTGGAACAGATGGTCAGGGAAGTGATCGAAACTTCGGTGATCTTTATCCCCCGCGAAGAGGAACAGGATATTAATCAGGTAGTGCGAGGTGCCTTGGGGATCATCCGGTCCAAAATCGAAGAAAAGCAGTTGGATCTTAAGGTGGAACTGGCTGAAGATTTGCCGCCGCTGACCATGGATGTCGGCAACATGAAGCGAGTCATCCTGCAACTGGTGGCCAATGCCCTGGATGCCATGTTTTTCGGCGGTCGTTTGAAACTGAGCACCAAGCGTCAGAATGAAATGGTGGAGATTAAGGTGGAGGATAACGGCAAAGGCATCCCCCCGCACATGTTGCCCCATATCTTTGATACCTTTTTTTCCACTAAGCCTTCCGGTCCGGGTCTGGGGCTGCCGATTGTTCATAAGATCATCACTCAACACCGGGGCCAGATTTCCATAGACAGCAAGCTCAACGTAGGCACCACGGTGACCATTAAGTTGCCCGCCACTCAGGAGCCCGCAGCGGTCCAACATTAGCACATCTGACCAAGGCAGGGCACCCCGCCGGAGTCCCTACCGGAGACTACCGTTCACCTCCCTGTGATTTTCCTTTGGTTTAAGGTCATGCTATGTTATTATTAACGAATTTTAGAGGGACCCGGAATTGGCACCTGAGCTTGTAGGGCTGAGTTATGGAAGTTTTATTGATACTGTTGGGTATATTTAGTTCATCTTTCCTGATTGCCCTGTCAGGGGCGTTGATGCCCGGGCCACTATTGACCATAACCATCACCGAGGCCAGCCGCCGGGGGTTCTGGGCCGGACCGCTGATCATCCTGGGACATGGATTATTAGAGTTCACACTGCTTGTCCTGTTATTACTGGGGGTCGGGGCGGTGGTCAATCAGCCCTATATTATGGGGGGAGTGGCCCTATTGGGGGCGGGCCTGTTATGGTGGATGGGTCTGGGGCTGCTCAAAGAGGCCCGGCAGGCCCAATTGTCGCTGAACCAGAACCATAGCCGCAGCATGCATCCGGTGTGGGCCGGAATCTTGATGAGCGTCGCGAACCCTTACTGGCTCATCTGGTGGCTTACTCTCGGATTGGGATATGTGATGTTTGCCTATAAATACGGGTTCTGGGGGATTGCCTTTTTCTTTGCCGGTCATATTCTGGCCGACCTGGCGTGGTACACCCTGGTCTCGCTGGCCGTAGTCCAGGGCAAACATTTTTTGTCTGATCGCCTTTATCATGGCTTTATGGTGTTTTGCGCCCTGTTCCTGATCGGTTTCGGCTGCTACTTCGGATTTCAGGGTGTGAGAATGTGTTGGTTTTCCTAAAATTCTTTAATTATCGACGGGATAGCAATGATTCAGGAAGTACTGGTAGTAGGTTTATTAGAAGTCAATTGTTATATCTTGGGGGACGAAGACACCGGCGAGGCCGTGGTGATCGATCCCGGGGGGGACGCCCCCGAGATTCTTGACACCCTGAAGCGCAAGAAATTACAATTGAAAATGATTATTAACACTCATGGCCATTTTGACCATGTGGACGCCAACCAGCCTCTCAAGGAGGCTACCGGCGCCCCGATCGCCATTCACCCGGCCGATGCCGCCATGCTCAGTCAACCCTCGGCCGAGGCCCTGTTTTTTACCGGAGGTCGGATTCGCCCTTCCGAGGCCGAGATCTTGCTGAATGAGGGTGATGTCGTCAGCTTTGGCAAATATCAGCTCAAAGTGCTGCATACCCCTGGACATACACCGGGGGGGATCTCCCTGGTAATGCAAAATGATGCCATCGTCTATGTGGGGGATACGCTATTTGCCGGCTCCATCGGGCGGACCGATTTTCCGGGCGGCTCTTTTGAAGAGTTGATCAGTTCGGTGCGGGAAAAGATTTTTCCCCTGGGGGACCATTACCTGGTCATGCCCGGTCACGGTCCGGCCACCACCGTGGGCCAGGAACGCAAGTATAATCCGTTTTTTTAGAGTCAGGAGTTTTTGCGGCAGTTAGCCTCCAGGATGGGATAACTTCCGGGCAGTCTGTCTTGAGGTGGCGGGGCTTTCATGGCTAACATATTGAAAGGCAAACATATATTAGTTGGGGTGTCAGGAGGCATCGCCGCCTATAAAGCCGCGGAGTTGGTGCGCCAGTTGATTGCTCAGGGGGCCCGGCCGCAGGTAGTAATGACCCGGAGTGCCACAGAATTTATTGGCCCTTTGACCCTGGAAACCCTATCCGGAACGCCGGTCCGCACCGCGCTGTTCGGCCCCGGTACCATCCCCCTGGAGCATATCAACCTGGGGCAGGAGGTGGACGCCCTGGTCCTGGCCCCGGCCACCGCCAACCTGATCGGCAAGCTGGCCGCGGGTATCGGTGATGATTTACTGACCACCATTGTGCTGGCGGCCACCCGGCCGGTGTTGATCTGCCCGGCGATGAATGTCAAAATGTATGAAAACCCGATTGTCCAGGATAACTTAGGCCGGTTGCGGCAGGTAGGCTTCCATGTCCTGACGCCGGCGGCCGGAGCCTTAGCCTGTGGCGCGGCCGGTTGGGGCCGCTTGCCGGAACCGGCTGACATTGTGGAAGAGCTGGCGGTCCTGCTGACTCCCCAGGATCTGGAGGGCTGCGAAATCATGGTTACCGCGGGGCCGACCCACGAGGATTTTGATCCGGTGCGGTTTTTAACCAATCGCTCCACCGGCAAGATGGGCTATGCCCTGGCCCGCGTAGCCCGGCGCCGGGGAGCCCGGGTGCGGCTGGTGAGCGGTCCCTCGGCCCTAGCCTCGCCGGCCGGGGTCGAGCGCCTGATGGTGCGGACGGCTCTGGAGATGCAGGAAGTGGTGATGGAACATTTCCCCCACACCGATGTGGTGCTGATGGCCGCCGCGGTCAGCGATTATCGACCGGCCAGTTTTGTCGGCACCAAGATCAAGCGGGGCGGAGAGGAGATGATCCTTAAGCTTACTCATAATCCCGACATCCTGGCAGAATTGGGCAAGCAGAAGACCCGCCAGATTCTGATCGGCTTTGCCGCCGAAACCGATGACATGCAGTCCCACGCCCGAGATAAACTCAAGTGCAAGAATCTGGATCTGATCGTCGCCAATGAGGTCAACCGGGCCGATTCTGGTTTTGCCGTCGATACTAATGAAGTAACCCTGATTCACCGCGATGGTCCGGTGACTCCCCTACCCCTGCTGACCAAGGAAGAGGTCGCCGAGCGGGTGTTGGACTGGGTGGCCACGGTGTGGCCCGACAACCGCGCGGAGAGGATTCATGGCTGAGCCGGGGCGGGAAGAATTACATAATTTAGTAGTCCAGTTGCGGCATTTTCTGGCCTATCAACAGCGACTGGGACTGGCCGCCCTACCCCCGGGTCCCAGGAAAGAACGGGAGCACCCGGCAAATGCGGCCCCGGAAATTTCGCCAACCGTTGCCGGCGTGGTTCTGACCTTAGAGGCGGTGCGCGCCGAGTTGGGCGACTGTCAGCGCTGCAAGTTAAGTCGCACCCGTCGCCATCTGGTATTTGGGGCCGGGGATTCCCAGGCCCGGCTGGTCTTTATTGGCGAAGGTCCGGGTGAGGAAGAAGATTTGCAAGGGGTGCCGTTTGTCGGGCCCGCGGGCCAGTTACTCGATCGCCTGTTTGACCGGCTGGAGCTAGAGCGCCAGGAAGTGTATATTACCAACATCGTTAAATGCCGTCCGCCTGGCAATCGCAACCCGGAAGCGGACGAAATCAGCGCCTGCCTGCCATTTTTAAAAAAGCAGCTCCAGGCCATTCAGCCCCGGATCATCTGCACTCTGGGGCGCATCGCCACCCAGGTGTTGTTGGAGACCCCAGCCCCGTTGAGCCGAATCAGGGGGCAATGGCAGAAGTGGCAAGACATCCAGGTAATGCCCACCTTCCACCCCTCTTATCTACTCCGGTTTCCGGCGGAACGCAAAAAAACCTGGGAAGACATGCAGAAAGTGATGTCCCGTTATCGGGCCAAACACCATGTGGCGTAAGGTCGGATTTTTCCTTATTCTGATGCTGGGGCTCGGGAATCTGGGGCTGGTAGCAGCGACTCCCCAGCCAACGGTATATGTGTTGTCGGCTACTGGATCAATAAACCCCGGACTGACGGAATTTATCCTGGACGGCATCCGCACTGCGGAAAAGGCCCAGGCCGAGGCCCTGGTTATTCAGTTGGACACCCCGGGGGGGTTAGATACCTCCATGCGGCAGATTGTCCAGGGAATTATCAATGCCAAGATTCCCATCCTGGTCTATGTCTCTCCCAAGGGGGCGCGGGCCGCGTCGGCCGGACTGATGATTACCATGGCCGCCCATGTCGCGGCCATGGCGCCGGGTACCAACATCGGTGCCGCCACCCCGGTAAGTCTGGGATTCAAAAAGGCTGATAAGGTCATGGGCCGCAAGGCGACGGAGGATATGGTAGCCTATGTCCAGGCCCTGGCCAAGGAACGCGACCGCAACCAAAAGTGGGTGGAAAAGGCAGTGCGCGAGAGCGCTTCCATCCCCGCGGATAAAGCCCTGCATCTCAAGGTAATTGATCTGTTAGCCGATAATTTGGAGGAGCTGTTAGCCCAAGTTGACAACCGCCCGGTCCGGTTAGGGAAAACCACCCGAAATCTGAAGACCGCGGACGCCCATCTGGTGCCCATTAAAGAAGGACTGCGGATTACCATCCTGAAGCGCATTGCCGATCCTAACATCGCCTTTATCTTAATGATGATCGGCCTGGCCGGGCTCTATTTTGAACTGGCCCATCCCGGCGCAATTTTCCCAGGGGTAGTAGGAGCACTGGCCCTGTTGTTGGCCTTTTTTGCCTTTCAGACCTTGCCAATCAACATGGCCGGATTCCTGTTGATTCTGCTGGGCTTTATTTTTTTCCTGCTAGAAATCTGGGTAACCAGTTATGGTCTGCTAGCCGTGGGTGGGGTGGCGTCGTTGTTGCTGGGGTCGATCATGCTGTTTCGCAAGGGGGAGGCCGGCATGGGAATCTCCTTGGGGGTGCTGTTACCCACGGTCATTATTATCAGCTTATTTTTTATCGGAGTGGCTATTCTGGTCTTTCGGTCTCAGTTGCGCCGACCAACGACCGGAGCCGCGGGAATGATTGGCGAACAGGGAGTGGCCCAGACGGCGCTGGCTCCGGAAGGCCGAGTATTTGTGCATGGGGAATATTGGAGGGCCAGGAGTGACGAGCCCATCGCCGCCGGGGAAACTATCGAGGTGGTAAAAGTAATAAATCTGAAGCTCCTGGTCCGCCGGGTAAAATCATCCTAAAAGGAGAATTGCTATGATAGGTATCTGGCCCTTAACAATTTTGATCTTGGTGGCGATTTTTGTGGTTAGCGCGGTCAAAGTTTTAAGAGAGTATGAACGAGCAGTAATCTTCCGTCTGGGCAAGGCCTTGCCCGGTGATAAAGGTCCAGGGTTAATTATCCTCATTCCCATGATTGATCAGATGCGTAAAGTAAACTTACAAGTGGTAACCTATGACGTCCCGACCCAGGATATCATTACCAAGGACAACGTCAGCGTCAAGGTTAACGCCGTGGTCTATTTTCGGGTAATGGATTCCCGAAACGCAGTGATTGAAGTTCAGGATTATTTTCAGGCCACCGCTTTGCTGGCCCAGACTACCTTGCGCAGCATCTGCGGCCAGGTGGAGCTAGACGAGCTGCTTTCGGAACGGGAGAAAATAAACACCCAGATTGCCGAGATTTTAGACCAACACACCGATCCTTGGGGCATCAAGGTGACCCTGGTCGAAGTCAAAGCCATTGATTTACCCATCGAAATGCAACGGGCGATGGCCAGCCAGGCGGAAGCCGAACGCGAACGACGCGCCAAGGTGATCGCGGCCGAAGGCGAATTCCAGGCCGCCAAGCGACTCTATGAAGCCGCCCATATTATGGCCCAAGAACCTATCGCCTTACAGTTGCGCTATCTGCAGACCCTGGCCGGGATTGCTACCGAGAAGAACTCCACTACCCTATTCCCGATTCCGATTGATCTCATCACCCCCTTCCTGCCAAAAACGGCGAAATCGGAGTCGGAATAACTGATTAGGGCAAATTTTTGAAGGAGGAAGTTCATGGCCAAAAAAGAGAAAAAAGGCAAAAAGGAAAAACCCCTAGAGCGCATGACTGCCAAAGAATTGCGGGAATATGCGCTATCCTTAGGCGGCGAAATAGTCGGCGTGCACGGCATGAACAAAGAGGAACTGCTAGCCGCCATCAAAGAAGTTAAAGGCATTTCGGACACCGCCACCAAGACCGTTAAGACGGTCAATGTCCGGGAAATCAAAGAGAAGGTCAAATCTATGCGGCAGGCCAAGCTGGCGGCCATTGCCGCGGGAGAGCCGCGCAATAAGATCAATATCCTGCGTAAGCGTGTCAACCGTTTAAAGAAACTGACCCGCAAGGTCGCCTGAGCTAGCACGCCGAATAATTCAGCGGCATGCCCTGTCGGCGATCCGGCACCGGGTGACCGATGATCACGGGCAACTAGCAACCGCTTACAGGATGGAAGTACGATGGCCACAGAAGAAAAAACCAAGGCGAACAATGATCAGGCCCAGTCCGGCCAGACCGCGGACCAGCCCTCCCATCTGCAATTAAAGATTTCCCAGATCGGGAAAGAGAAGACGGCGCCGGCCCAGACCCTGATCGTCAAGCAGGGGGCGATCCCGGAACATTTCTTTGTCATTCATCAGGGGCGAGTCCAGGTTTTTCGGGAAACCGAGGATCACATCCGCACTGAACTCGCCGTCCTGGGGCCGGGAACCTATTTTGGGGAACTGGCCCTGGTCACCAATCAGCCGCGCACGGCCTCAGTGGAAACCCTGGAAGAGACCACTTACACCGAAATCTCCCGCTCCGAATTCGACCAACTGTTGGATGATAATCCGCAGTTGGGCCGCCAGATTATCAAGCAGTTGGCGCAATGGCTGGTGGAAGGTAACCGGCGCCTGGAAACCCAAGTGGTGCGACAGTTCCGGGTGCGGGAAATCTCCTGGTTCGATTATGTCCTGTTGTTAGGCTTAAGTGTTATTCTAGCGATAATTTTTAATTTCTCCAACCCTAATGGTATTCTGCTGGTGCCGCGCTTCTGGGCCGAGGAACCGGTACCCAGAATAGAGTTAGCCCAAGCCTATAACGACTATAGTCACCAGCAGGCGCTGTTTATTGACGCCCGGCCCGCTAATTTTTATGACCAGAAGCGTATTAAGGGAGCCATCAATCTACCTTTAGCGCTGTTCGACTTTGTTTATGCCATGCGTCTCAGTCAGGTTGATAAAGACCAACCCTTGATTGTTTATGGCCGTAACATCAGCCGTTATTACGACGATGATCTGGCCCGCAAACTCATGCTGCGCGGGCACACCAATGTCAAGGTGTTGGACGGCGGGTTGACGGCTTGGGAAAAAATCAATTATCCCACGGAGCCTTGAGTTATGATCAACTTGTTAGCTATGGTGTGGCGCAGTCCCTATACCGCCATTGTTTTCCGTCTGATCCTGGGGATTTCATTTATCGTCGCCCCGATGTATAAAATCGTCTATCCTGGCGAGTTTGCCGAGAATGTCGCCGGCTTCCAGTTGGTCCCCTATCTAATGGTCAACTTTATGGGTGTCATTATGCCTTGGATTGAGTTGGTCACCGGCATATTCCTGATCCTGGGGATTCGCACCCGGGCCGCGGCTTCGATCATTGGCGCCTTATTGATAGTCTTCACCGTGGCCATCGTCATTAACCTGGTCCAGGAAACCCCGATTAACTGCGGTTGCTTCGAGGCCGTCGGCGAACCCCTCGACTGGTGGTTGGTGATCCGGGATGTCGGAATGTTGATCATGGCCGTCCAGATTATCTTTTATGATCGTCTGTTCATCTTTGATCGGGGCGGTTTTATCTTGCGGGAGAAAAAGATATGAAGTTACACCGAAGTATCTTGTGGGCCATGGCCCTGATGATCATCGGTTTAGCCCTGGGCTGTAAATCACGTGAACCTTTTGTGGGTCGTTATCTGGCTGAGGTGGACAAGCCTGCTCCCAAGCAGATCCTTCTGGAACTGAAAGCCAATGGCGAGGGTTCCTGGACCATAGATAGTCATGAAGCCTCATTCCGGTGGGAAGTCAAAAAGGGGGAAATCTGGCTCCATACCAAAGGTGGAGGGGTGATCATCGGCACTCCAATAGGTGAGAAGTTATTCTTAGACCTATCGGGCGATATTAAGCCAACTGGCAAGCGGCTGGAATTTAAACGCTTGCCTGAGGGGAGTTTATAGTCAGAGCTAAGGGCAATACTAGTTGTCTGCCAGCCGCTATTTCTGAAGCCGCAGGCTTTAGCCTAGACAATCTGCGCATGGGGATTAAGTTGTTACCAAAACCACATCACCTCTTATCAGGGGCATTGATAACGGTCTGGCTGCTGGGAGTTGGGGTTTCCCCCGGCTGGTCTGCTGACCTGCAAGTTCTTCGCCTGGGTCTCAGCCGGGTTAAAGATACCTCCTTGCTGACCATCGTTTTAAGTAAGGCCGTTCAACCTCAGGTCTCACCGGTTACGGCGGTCAGCGCTCCACAATTGGTGATTATCTTCCCGGATGCAGTAGCGACGCGTCTACCCACAGACTTACCCGGTGATCAGACTCTGGTGCGCCAGGTCCGTACCTTGTTTACTCCGGGAAAAAACGGGGTGCGCATTATCTTGGATCTAATCCCGGAACGTCCCTATGTCTTCTGGCGACAGATGCGTCCCGGTCCCAACGGGCTGGTCCAATTAATTATTGGTCTGAAATCAGAACCCCGCTCCGAAAGTCGCCAGCCCCCCGGTCTGAACTTAACCAAGCGCTCTCGGCCCGGCGAACCTCCGGCACCACCGGCCCAGCAGCCCCCTACCAGCGATTACGGTTACAAAATGGATAGCGGGCGCCTGGAAAGTGATGATTTCCAGGGACTGGGACGATTGGCTCCCAATGCCGTCCGAGTGTTTCATTTTCTAGAGCAACATGGTTGGACTGTAGCCCGTCAGAATACTTCGGATCAGCCCGGTAAACGCTTAAAGCAAGAATTTCTCCTTACTCACTCGCGCTACTCTATTCTAACTATCAGATTCACCCATATCGCTGGTAGTTCGGTAGCCTCCCCGGACATTAATTTCTTAACCCTGTCCACCGAAAATCTTCCCGGTTCCGAGGCCCAGCGCTATCGCGAAATGACCCAATGGTCGGTGAGTCAGATCAAGAAGCATTATGAAGATATCGGCGACTATTATAGTGATGGCTTACAACCCCTGCGGGTCGTGCTGCGCCGCCAGAGTCAGGCTGAAACCCTGCGGGATTTTGATTTCTTCCGTCAATTCCTGGCCGCCGCCTGTCCTCAGAACCCCAAACTGGCCAATGATATCATGACCCACTTACGGGAAAAGGTTAACCAACGCCTAGAAGGAGTCCAGTACACCCTGTCGGAAGATCCTTTGATAATCCTTAATATGGTGGATTTTTTGTTTGTCCGCGTCTATTTTTTAGGCAGAGTTAGTTAGTGGCCATCCATAAACTCCCTCGCCCCTGGTGGGAGGGGGTTGGGGGAAGGGGGATATAAATTTCAACATATTGAGATGATATAATATTTTTCACCCCCACCCTAAACCTCCTCCATCAAGGGAGAGGAGAACGATGAGTTTCCGGATGGACACTAGTTAAGGAGATTACACATCATGGCCGAAGCCATCAAAATTTATGGAAAACCCACCTGACCCTTTACCCAACGAGCCCGGGAGGCTCTGGGCCAGGAAGGCAAATCAGTCCTTTTTCTGGACGTGGTCCAGGATTCCCAGGCCCTGGCCGAGATGTTGAACCTGACCGGGGGCAAACGGCGGGTCCCGGTCCTGGTTCAGGGTGATCAGATCACCATCGGCTTCGGCGGTTCCTGAAAGGTGTAACCGCCTCGCCCGGTGGGCGAGCTCTGATGATTTCTGGTCTTTGTAACCTACCCTGTAACCATACTGAAAAACTCGGGCTAATCGGGACGGCGTAATTCAAAGAAGAGAATGGTTTTGGGTTCCTGGTTAAGACGCAGGGTTTTTTCCCGATAGCGCACCAGAAAACGATTCTCAGTCTGTTCCAAAAAGATATATTGGCCCTTGAAATGGGCGGTTTGGGTCAGGTAGATGCGTCCTCCGGGGGCCAGATAACGATCGAACAGCTCAATCAGGGGGGCAAGAAGTTTTGGGGTATAAAGCAGTTCGGCGCCCAGGATCCACTCATAGGATTGGGACAGCTCCGGATGATACCAATCCAGGAATTGGATGCTGGCCCCGCTAAGTTTATTATTATAGGCGCTTAACATGGCAAAGGCCAAGGCATCGGGGTGATTGTCGGTAATGGTCACCTGATGCCCTCGGGCCGCGGCAAACAGTCCCACAAAACCCAATCCCGCGCCCACTTCCAGAATCCGACGGCCCGGCACCGGCTCCTGCGCTACCATAAAATCAGCCAATATCAGAGCCGCATCCCAGACCATGGCCCAATACGGAAAATTTTCCAATGACCAAGCCTCGGACTCAATCTGGCTTACCAGATAGGTCTCCAGATCCTTGATCTGTAAAATCTTCAGACTTAGATCTCGCACCCGCGACTCATCCCATTCCAGTTCATAGCGTTGCCGGAGATTGTCCTCCAGTTCCTGGGCTTGCTTGTCGTCCAGCATCCTCATCCCCAACTTAAGCTTTAATCAGGTTGCGCCACCTAACCCACAGCGAATAGATATTTTACGTTGCTTTTTTAAAATGTAAATAAATTTATGGGTACCACAAGATCTAGTGGTTGGTTTCAGGGGCAGATTTCCCTAGGCAGGGCCTCTAACTTGACATTAGTTCATCCATGTTTACCTTAACATTAATTACAGGTACTTAGCAACGCTAAAAGGGGGAGGCGTTTTTTTTATGCGATTTGACAAGATGACCTTAAAGGCCCAGGAGGCCTTGCAAGGGGCCCAGGAACTGGCCCGGACCCTGAATCATGCCCAGATCGAAGCCGCGCACCTGCTGCGCACGCTTCTGGCCCAGGAAGAAGGGCTGGTCCGGCCCTTGATCAAAAAATTAGAGGTTGAGCCGCAGCAGGTAATCACCGCGGTGGAAAATCTCCTGACCCGGTTACCCCGGGTGAGCGGCGCCGCCCAGGTATATATCTCTCCGGAACTCAATAAAATTCTGGATGCGGCCTTTAAGCAGGCCGAACAGATGCGGGATGACTATGTCTCCACCGAGCACCTGCTGCTGGCCATGGCCGCGGCTAAAGATACGGAGATCGGCCGGGCCCTGGCCGGTTTAGGGCTCAGTCCGGAGGCCATTCTCCAGGCCCTGGCTACAGTTCGGGGGGCACAGCGGGTGACCGATCAGACCCCGGAAGATAAATATCAACCCCTGGAAAAGTACGGCCGTGACCTGACCCAGCTAGCCCGGATGGGCAAACTGGACCCGGTAATTGGCCGCGACACGGAAATTCGCCGCATTGTTCAAGTATTATCGCGGCGGACCAAGAATAACCCGGTGCTCATCGGCGAGGCCGGGGTGGGCAAGACCGCCATTGTTGAGGGCCTGGCCCAACGCATCGTCAATGGCGATGTCCCTGAAAGTCTGAAAGACCGACGCATTGTGGCCCTGGACATGGGCGCCTTGATTGCCGGCAGCAAGTATCGGGGCGAATTCGAGGATCGCCTCAAGGCGGTCATTAAGGAAGTGGTGGAATCGGACGGCAATATCGTGCTGTTCATCGATGAGTTGCACACCCTGGTGGGGGCTGGCGCGGCCGAAGGCGCGGTGGATGCCTCCAATATGATCAAACCGCCCCTGGCCCGCGGCGAACTGCGCTGCGTCGGGGCCACCACTATTAATGAATATCGCAAATACATTGAAAAAGATGCCGCGTTGGAACGGCGTTTCCAGCCCATCATGGTGGCAGAACCGAGCGTCGAGGATACCATCGCCATCCTCCGGGGTCTCAAAGACCGCTATGAGGTGCATCACGGGGTGCACATCAAGGACAGCGCCATCATTGCCGCGGCCACCCTGTCGAAGCGCTACATTACCGACCGTTTCCTGCCGGACAAGGCCGTGGATCTGATCGACGAGTCGGCCAGCAAGCTCAGGATCGAAATCGACAGCCTGCCCTCCGAGATCGACGAAGTGGAACGCAAGATCCGCCAGGAGGAGATCGAACGCGAGGCCTTGCGCAAGGAGCAAGATCCTGGTTCCCAGGAGCGGCTGGCCAAGATCGACAAATCCCTGGCCGACCTCAAAGAACAGAGTGCCGCCATGAAGGCCCGTTGGCAGCAGGAAAAGGACGCCATCACCCAGATCCGGGCCATCAAGGAGCAGATCGAACAGGCCAAGGTCGAGGAGGCCCAGGCCGAGCGCAGTGGCGATCTGACCAAGGCCGCGGAACTGCGGTATGGCATTCTCTTAAACCTGCAAAAGGAATTGGAGGCCGGTACTCAGAAGCTTGCTGAACTGCAGCAAGACGGGGCCATGCTCAAGGAGGAAGTGGATGCCGAAGACGTCGCCGAGGTGGTGGCCAAATGGACCGGCATCCCGGTCTCCCGTCTGTTAGAAGGTGAAAAACAGAAGCTCATCCATATGGAAGAGCGCCTGGCGCAACGGGTGGTCGGCCAGACCGAGGCGGTGCAGGCGGTGTCAAACGCGGTGCGTCGGGCCCGCTCCGGGCTGCAGGATCCCAACCGGCCTCTGGGGTCGTTTATTTTCATGGGTCCGACCGGGGTCTGCAAGACCGAACTGGCCCGGGCCTTGGCAGAGTTTCTGTTCGACTCGGAACAGGCCCTGATCCGCCTGGATATGTCGGAATACATGGAAAAACACACGGTATCCCGCCTCATTGGCGCGCCCCCAGGATATGTCGGCTATGAAGAAGGCGGCCAACTCACCGAAGCGGTGCGACGGCGGCCTTATTCGGTCATCCTGTTTGATGAAGTCGAGAAGGCGCACCCGGAAGTCTTTAATTCCCTCTTACAAATCCTGGACGATGGCCGCATGACCGACGGTCATGGCCGCACCGTGGATTTTAAAAATACCATTGTCATCATGACCTCGAACATCGGCAGCCAATACATCACCGAGGTCACCGATGAACAGGAGATGAAAGAGCGGGTCATGGAGGCCCTGCGCTTCCACTTCAAGCCCGAGTTCCTCAACCGGGTGGATGATATCATTATTTTCCACCGCCTGGATCGGGACCACTTACGCAAGATTGTCGATCTGCAGTTGGCGCGCCTGGCCCAGCGCCTGCAGGAACATCAGATCAACCTGGAGCTTACCGACGCGGCCCGGGATTTTCTGGCCAACGAGGGGTTTGATCCGGTGTATGGGGCCCGGCCCTTGCGCCGCGCCATCCAGAAGCATGTTCAGGACAGCCTGGCCAAACTGGTCTTGCAGGGCGAATTTGGCGAAGGCGATACGGTGCGGGTGGACGCCGACGACCGCGGCCTGACCTTTGCCAAAACCTAAACCCAATTCCTTGATTTCTGGTTGGCGGGAGGATGGCGACTTGCTCGCCATCCTCCTTTTTTTATATCTGACCATCTGGCTTTTTAGTTAAAGTGAAATTTCCATGTAGCTGCCATCCGGCAACATGGTGTCGGCGTGATATTCGCCGCGCTCTTCCATCTGATAGCGGATACAACTCTGCCAGTCGCCCTGACAGTAATATTCCACCCAAAAGGGGTCTAGCTTGCCCTGCTCATATAAGCGGCGCATGGGGCACAGGGCATACCATTTACAGGGACGGGAGAGCACCGCCAGTTTTTCGGACATCTTCAGGGTCGCGGGTTTGAAGCCCCGGTTGTAAAGCAGGGCCGAAGGATGCGGCAGGGGATAAAATTTTTGGTGGGCCACTAATATAAGCTTACCGTAAAGTTCCCTGAACTCCGCCCGGGCTGCGGGATGCGGGGCCTGATAGGTGTCCAGGATGGCGCGGGTGGCATAGTAACCCAAAGGCACCAGCACCGCCGGCGCGATGATGGCGATCTCTTGGGCAAGATAAAGGCTACAGGCGTCGATCTCCTCCTGTTTGGGCCGCCGGTTCTTGGGCAGGCGACATTTCACCAGATTGGTCATATAAATCTCATCTCTCCCCAGACCTGCGGCCTGGAGCAGCTCGTCCAAGATCGGCCCCGAAGGGCCAATAAACATCCGGCCCTGGCGATCTTCCTTTTCTCCCGGAGCCAGGGCAATGAGCAGCAAGCGGCTATCAGCGTTCCCCTCCCCGGCCAGGACCTTATTCCTGGTTAAAGCCAGCCGACACTGTTGACAATTCTGCAATTGGGCCTGTAATGCACTTAGGGCCAATAATTTTTCCTTCAAATTCAGGCGCGGCTTCTGATATTCTTTATCAAGCAAGTTTGAGACCTCTTGATTTCCTTCGGCTTAGGGGGGCGAATGACCGGAATCGATTTTTACGATTATGCCTTTAGCTGAGCAAAAATTACGGAGACTTAATAAAATCCACCCTCGCCCCCCTTTACAAAAGGGGGGAATTAATTGGAATCTCCCCTTGAATGGCAAAATCAAACTTGAAATGGTCAAAAGTCCCCCTTTAATAAAGGGGGATTTAGGGGGATTTTAGCGGAGATAGAGATATAATCAATAGATTTTTAACCAATGCTATATTATTGATCTGGGGAAGTTGCCATGTCAATAAGGGATGAGGAATTATCCATGCCCATGAGACCGATACTCCTGATATTAATTATCATCTTTAGCGTGGCGGCGTGTTCGCCCCGCCAGTCCGCCGTCTCCCCTCGGCCGCCGCACCACACGGCCAACGGTTTTCGCAATCCCTATATTGCCAGCCAGGGCCGGTTTATGGATTTCTTTCGCTGGCGGCTGGGACTGGGTCCCAATGAAGAACCAGCCTTGCCGCCCGCAGAAGTGCCGCCCTACCATCCGGAAAGCGTCCCCCCGGATCTGGACCGGATTTATCATCCCCCGGCGGACCGCATGCAGGTTACCTGGATCGGTCATTCCAGTTTTCTTATTCAAGTTGATGGCCTAAATATTTTGACCGATCCGATATTCAGTGAGCGGGCCTCACCGGTGACCTTTGCCGGTCCGCGGCGGGTGGCGCCGCCGGGCCTGTCCCTAACGCAGTTACCGCCGATCCAGGCCGTACTTATCAGTCACAACCATTACGATCACCTGGACATCCGCACCGTGGTCAGCCTGGGGAATCAGCCCCGGTTTTTTGTGCCCCTGGGCCTGGCCCGGTGGTTTAACAAAAATGACCTTGATAACGTGGTGGAACTGGATTGGTGGCAGTCGGCGAGCTTCGGACCGATCCGCGTCCATTGTGTTCCGGCCCAGCATTTTTCGATGCGCACCACCTTTGACGCCAATGAGACCTTGTGGTCCGGCTGGGTCCTGGAAACCGCCGCGGGTAAGATGTTCTTTTCCTGCGATACCGGATATTCCCCGGATTTTAAGGAGATCGGCCGTCGTTTGGGACCGATGCGCCTGGCGCTCATTCCCATCGGCGGCTATATGCCCAGGTGGTTCATGCGGCCCATGCACGTCAATCCGGAGGAAGCGGTGTTGATTCATCAAGACGTGGGTTCGGCGCAGTCGATCGGTATGCATTGGGGCACCTTCAAATTGACTGACGAACCCCTGGGCGAACCGCCGCGCTTTTTACAGCGGGTCTTACGGCAGGCGGGCATCCCGGAGGATAAATTTATCGTGCTGCGCTTTGGCGAAACCGGGGTTTTTCCCTGATCCCGGGTCAATGGGCGAGTTAGGATGAAAAAGGGCATCCTGACGGAGATCAGACGCGCGCAATCCCTTTACCACCGCAGTGGCTTAGCCCTCGCCTCCGACCCGCAAGTCCGCCCCCATCTAGAACATTATCAAGAGGCCATTCGGCAGACGATGACCTTAAACCGGCAACTCGGCATCAGCGCCGCCTGTGCACTTTGCGCCACCACCGGGTTTGGCAGTTGCTGTTTTCTGGGGATCGAGCATCAGTATGATTATATCTTCTTACTAATCAACCTGCTGCTGGGGGTCGAGCTCCCAAAGGAGCGGGAGATCCAGAATAAATGCTGGTTTGTCGGTCCTCAGGGTTGCAAATTGATCGCCCGGCACTATTATTGCCAGCGCTTTCTATGTCCTGAACTAAGGGAGCAGTTGGGAGCCGCCCAGTGCCGCCAGATCCTGGAAGCCGTCGAAGCCGAGCTTTATGTGGGCTGGGAGCTAGAACAGCTAGTCCGATTATGGCTTAAAGTTCGGGGGCTCAATGGTTGATAGGTTAAGAGGCAATGCCGCTTATGGTGACAATAAGGCCAGGGCCTGGGGCAGCACCAGGCTGGCGGACTGGGGGATAAAATAATCGGTGAGATTGGCGGTTAAGGGCGTTGATTCCAGATTGATTTCGACGATCAGCGCCCCATGTCGCTTAGCCGCGTAGGGTAGCAGGCTGGCCGGGGCGACCGCCGCGGAAGTGCCGATGACCAGGAGCAGGTCGGTCCGTTCAATCAGCTCCCAGGCCGCGGCATTGGCCCGCGCGGGAATCTCTTCACCGAAAAAGACCACATCCGGCTTGATCAACCCCTGACACTGGCAGTACAGCGGCAGGTGCGAAAAATCCAGTTCCTCCCGGACATATCGCCGGCCGCAACGCAAGCAGACAAACCAATGGGCATTGCCATGAAATTCCACTACGGTCCGGCTGCCCGCGGCCTGATGCAGATTATCGACATTTTGAGTGATGACACCCTTAAGCTTACCCTGCTGTTCCAGGGCGGCCAGGGCTAGATGGGCCGGGTTGGGTTGCGCCCGGCTGATAATCTCGTCCAGTTCCAGGAGCATCTTCCAGACCTTGGCCGGATCTTGCCGAAAAGCCCGGATATGGGCATATTCCAGCGGGTCATACCGGGTCCACAGCCCTTGCGCCCCTCGAAAACTGGGGATGCCGCTATCCACCGAAATCCCGGCCCCGGTTAGAGCAACCACTGCCTGGGCCGATTGGATCAGGGCGGCCAGTTCTTTGGCGTCGGTCCGTTTCATGGTCTAGTATTTAACATAAATTTATTGATCCGGATAGGGTTTTCCCTTAATTAACGTCCATGTCGCCCTTGGCCCTCGCCAACCATTTCGAGGTACGTTCTGGTAATTTTCCCGAAATTAACATTGGATTATATTTTGGTTTTCCTTGGTTGTCCAAAGGGTATCTTTAAAAAAAGGCTTAATGCGAAGTCCAACTAAGTTTAATGCTCAGGTAGACAGGCCATAAAGGAACACCGGATATAAAAAAAGGTTAGCCTATCAGCTAACCCCCTGTGTTCTATGGTGGGCGATGGGTGACTCGAACACCCGGCCTTTGGTTCCGGAGACCAACGCTCTATCCACCTGAGCTAATCGCCCACAAACTTAATCATATCACAGGAAATATCGATGTCAAGAATTTGCCCGAGCCGTAAGGTATTGGGGAGAGCTGAACAGAAGCCGTATTATTAAGTTACCAGGGCCAGATCTCGGCCAGGTAGGCTAACGAGGGTTCCAGACTCTCCTCTTGGTGCGGTTCCAGGGTAATTAACGGCCGCACTCCCTTGGCGGCCAGGAAATTCAAGACTAAGGCAATAGGGACGATACCGGCCCCCAGGGCCAGATGTTCATCGGCCTGACCGTGATTATCATGGAGGTGCAATTCCCCGACATAGGGCCAGAGAACCTCCAGCCAGTCCTGAAAGCGGCCCCCGGCAAAGGCTTGTAGATGGCCGACGTCCAGGCAAAATCTCACATTGGGGGCGTTAAGGCGGGAAAACAGCGAGACCAGCAACTGGGGATCGGGTTCCCGGACATTTTCCAGCATTAACTGAGCATTATATCGGGTCGCCACCGCGGCCAGCGCTTCCCACGTGGCCAGGCTCTGTTCCAGCCAGCGATCCTGGCAAAAATGGTAATAGTGGTCATCATAAGCCAGGTGACAGACCATGCTGGGAGCCTGAAAGATCTCCAACAGCTCCAAGGCCTGCTGCAGCCGCGCCCGGCTGGCGGTGCGGATCAGGCCATCGAGGGCGCCGGGCCAGAGATCCTGAAAGGGGCCGTGCAGGGTGATGTTCAGTCCGGCTTCCTGGAATTGCCGGGCTACGCGGGCAAAGTCGGCCGGCGCGAACCGCTCCAGGCTGTAGTCATCGATGCCGATCTCGGGGTTAAGACCTTGGTCTAGAAATAGGGGGAGATAATGATCCACCAATAAAGAAAACGGGGCGTTAACCTGTACCTGGTCTTTGAGCGAAACCGTCATTATCTCCCTGGGCCAGAGGCTAGCCGTTATTGAGGCTTATGCTGACACAATTCGATGAGCACCCCGTGCGTAGATTTGGGATGGATAAAGGCAACTTGGGCACCGTGGGCTCCTTCCCGGGGCTTGTCGTCCACCATGCGGACCCCGGCGGCCTTGAGTTCTTCCACCGCGGCGGCGATATCGTCCACCTCCAGGGCGATATGATGGATGCCCTCGCCGTTTTTATCGATAAATTTGGCCACCGGACTGTCGGGACTGGTAGCCAACAGCAGTTCCAGGTTGGTTTCGCCGACCTTGAAGAAACAGACCTTGACTTTCTGAGATTCGACGACCTCTTCATGATGTGAGGTGAGGTTTAAGCCCTCGCTATAAAGTTTTTTGACCGGCTCCAACTCTTTGACGGCAATGCCTAGATGATCAATCCGGGTGATCTTCATTTGGTCTCCTCCTTACGAAGTTATCCTATTTTACTCAGTCACCGGGGCTTAGGCAAGACCAATCTGCTTGTGCTCGGTAGTTAAAGATGCTGATCATCGTGGGGTCTCAATACCGTTGATACTAATTTACTAATTTAACACATTAAATTGTTAAATCGGCCTTTGCTTCATGAAGAGGTTGCAGTCGCGAGCTGACCTCGTCAACTTCCTTCTTGAGGCTGGGAACGTTATAATACAGGGCCGGTAAAGATTCGATGGATAACTTTTGGAGCTGCCAGCCCAGGATGCGCCAGTGCAACTCTAACTGGCGCTGCTCCTGCTGAATTTGGCGCAACTCCATACCCAAACGCATTATGCGATGGGCAAATTGCAAGGATTGATCCTGTTGTTGAAAAAGGGTAGTGAGCCAATCCAGGGCTTCGGCCAGAATCTGGTAATCAATCGGCGGAATTTGGGGGTCTTCCAATTGGAGGGCGAGGGTCTCGAATATTTTTAGGACACGATTAATCTTCCAGCGCAAATCAGCGACATGGCGGACGCGCTCCAAGGCTTCATCCTCCGGGAGTTGCTGAAATACATCGGATTCCGGGGGAAAATTAGAATCTTTAGTCATATTGCCTCCACTTACCCTTGATTTGCTTTATCTTCGGAATCAGGTTATCTTAAAAGTTACCATAAAGCTATCCAATTAAGAAATATGACTTTTCGAACCTCGGAACAGAACTTAGACCCCCGGCCGGTCAGTGGGGCTAATAGCATCAGAGAGAGCGGCCTCTCAGGTTATCTTAAGCCTGCTCCCGGGGGGATGGGATGGCCGGAAATACGGGAGGCGATTTTACAAGGCGCCCGAAAGATCGATTTGTACGGCCTGACCCCGGCGGCCGCGGCCTTTGTCTTGAGCCGCCTGTGGACCCAGCTTAACCGGCCGGTATTGGTGCTGGTGCCCACCAACGTCCAGCAAGAGACCTTTTATCGGGACCTGTGCTTTTTTACCGGATCGAGAGAAAGCGAAGCTAACGAGGCCGGCCCGCTAGAACCTCCCAATTTACTCTGGTTCCCCGCCCATGAAAATTTAACCTTCAAAGAGTTGACCTTAGACGCTGGGGTTAGCAGTGCCCGGATCGAAGCCGCCTACCGCCTGCTGGCGCCGGGCCAGGCCCCGATAATTGTGGCTTCGGCGTTAGCCGTGCTGCAATCCTTGCCGCCGCGGGAGCGCTTGGGCGCCGCGGTGGACTATGTGGTGGCCGGGGAAGAATTGGATCGGGAACGCTTTATCCGGCAACTCATCGCCGGGGGCTATGAACGCAGCCCGTTGGTAGAGGCGCGCGGCGAGTACAGTGTTCGGGGCGGGGTCATCGATCTTTATCCGCCGCTATATCCCCATCCCGTCCGCATAGAATTTTGGGGAGATGAGGTTGAGTCTCTGCGCCTGTTTAATTCTGCCAGCCAACGTTCGTTAGGGCCGCTGGAGGAATTGGTGGTCTTGCCGGTCAATGAGGTTATTCTGGATGCGGCCACCCAGAAATATGGGGCCCACCGACTGCGGAGCCTGAAAGACCCCAGGTTGCGGGAGTATGTCCAACAAGGGCGGCATTTCCCCCAGATCGAGCGGTATCTGTCCTATTTCTATCCGCAATTAGAGACCATCTGGGATTATTTGCCCGACCCTACCCTGCTGGTGGAGTGGGATCCGTTAAATCTGGCCCAAGAGGCCCGGCGTCTGGTAGAAACCCCAACGCCGCCAGCCGAACTGGCAAGTGACCTGGCCCTTGAGGCCTTTGAGAGCCGTCCCGGGCGTTTCCAAACTATCTATGGTCATGGCTTGGAGCTGGGCCCGCCGCTCGGTGACGACCGCCGAAAGTTTTATTTTGGGGTGGAGAGCAACCAGGATCTGGCCGCGGCCCTGGCTACCGCGGCCGCGGATCAGGGTCGCTTAGTGCGGCCTTTAGCCGTCCATCTGCGGCAGTGGTTGGAGAGCGGCTTTGAGGTGGTAATCGTCTGCCGCAGCCGTTCTCAGGCCGAACGTTTGGGAGTACTCCTGGCCGATCAGCAGGTGGAGGTCGAAGTGACCCCGGCCCCGCGCTGGGAGCTGCCCGGACGCCTGCAACTGACCTGGAACGGGCTGTCCGCGGGATTTCGGTGTTTGGCCCTGGGTCTGGTCACCCTCACCGCCGAGGAGATCCTGGGCGCCGAGCCCGAGCGCCGTCGCACCCGACGGTCACGGCCGCTGCAATGGTTATCGTCCCTAACTGAACTAAAAGCCGGTGATCTGCTGGTGCACCTGGACCATGGCATCGGCCTTTATCGCGGCCTGGAGAAGCTGACCGTGGGCCAGGAGGTCAATGACTTCTTACGGCTGGAATATTTAGGCGGTGATATCCTCTACCTGCCGGTGGATCGACTCCATCAGGTCCAGAAGTATCTCGGGGTCGAAGATCAGTTGCCGCCGCTGGATCGGCTGGGGGGTAAGTCCTGGGAAAAGACCAAGAAACGGGTCCGCAAAGCGGTTGAAAAGATTGCCCGCGAACTGGTCCAACTCTACGCCGCCCGCCAGGTGTTGCATGGGCATCAGTTCTCTCCCTCCGATCCCATGTTCCGGGAATTTGAAGCCACTTTTGAGCATGAAGAAACACCGGATCAGTTGCAGGCTATTCAGGAGGTCCTCCTGGACATGGCCAGTGACCGGCCCATGGATCGTCTGGTCTGTGGCGATGTGGGCTATGGCAAGACCGAAGTCGCCATTCGGGCGTCCTTCAAGGCGGCCATGGATGGCAAGCAGGTGGCCTTTCTGGTCCCCACCACGGTTTTGGCCGAGCAGCACTATGAAACCCTCCAAAAGCGCCTTAAACCCTACCCTCTGCAAATCCGGGTGCTGAGTCGGTTCAAGACCCCGGCCGAACAGAAGCAGATTCTGGCCGAAATAAGGTCGGGGCAGGCGGACATCGTTATCGGCACCCACCGGCTTATTCAGAAAGATGTGCAATTTCGGGAATTGGGGCTGGTGATCATTGATGAGGAGCAGCGGTTCGGGGTCAAACAGAAGGAAAGGCTGAAGCAGTTGCGTCAGACCGTAGATGTCCTGACCTTAACCGCCACTCCCATTCCCCGCACCATGCAGCTTTCCTTGACCGGCATCCGCGATCTGAGCACCATTGATACCGCGCCTGAGGCGCGGCGGGCGATTCGGACTTATCTCTGCCGTCCGGAGGATACGGTCATTGGAGAGGCCATCCGCCGGGAATTGCGTCGCGGCGGACAGGCCTTTTTTGTCCACAATCGCGTCCAAAACATTGAGGTCTGGGCCAATTACATCGCTCACCTGGTGCCGGAGGCGCGGGTCGCGGTAGCCCACGGGCAGATGTCGGCCAAGGAACTGGAACAGGTAATGTGGCGTTTCTGGCGCGGGGGGGTCGATGTTTTGGTCTGCACCGCAATTATTGAGGCGGGGCTGGATGTCCCTTCCGCCAATACCATTATCATCAATCGGGCCCACGCCCTGGGATTGGCCCAGGTATATCAACTGCGGGGCCGGGTGGGCCGCGGCCGGGAGCAAGCCTATGCTTATCTGTTGGTCCCGGAAGAGGAAGCCCTGAACCCCGAAGCCCAGAAGCGCCTGAAGGCCTTGATGGAATTTACCGAATTAGGCTCAGGGTTCAAGATTGCCCTGCATGACCTACAGATCCGGGGAGCCGGCAACCTGCTGGGCGCGGCTCAATCCGGCCATATTGCCGAAGTCGGTTATGAACTCTATCTACAACTCCTGGAGCAGGCCGTTCAAGAGTTGAAAGGCGGGCCGCCATCCGATGAAGGTCCCCAACCCGAACTCCACTTGCCCCTGGCTGCTTATCTTCCCGATGCCTATGTGCCTGATATTGATCAGCGTCTGACGTTTTACCGGCGGTTGTCCGGGCGACTGGCATTAGAGGAAATTAATGACATTGAGGCCGAGCTCCGTGATTGTTATGGTCCGTTACCTCCTGAAGCCGAAAACTTGCTGGGGGTGGTCCGGACGAAGGTTGATTTACGGCAGTTAGGCATTAAACGACTGGACCTGAACGATAGTCAGGTAACCATCGCCTTCGCCGATAGCCGACGGATCCGCCTGGCCCGTCTGGTGGAATTGGTGCATAAACAGCCCCAGCGCTATCGGCTCACTCCCGAGCATCAGGTCCGCATCCACTTAAACGAAGTGAGCCAGCCTTTGGAGTTGGTAAAAAACTGCTTGAAAGAAATCAAGATATTTGTTAAGGGGGAAGAAACCAGCCCCGTTGCAGCCCCAGGCTGAAGGTGGTTAACCAGGATGAAGATATTGAGCCGTTTAATTATTCCATGTCTTTTAGTATTGGTCCTAAGTTATCCGGCCTTGGCCGAGATCGTGGACCGCATTGTCGCCCAGGTCAATGATGAGATTATCACCCTCTCTGATCTGGATCAGTCCATTCAGTATATGCGCGCCAACCCTCAGACCGGCGGTCAATTTCAGGATAATGAGGCGACCCGCCGTCAGATGCTGGATGCGCTGATTGATCGTAAACTGGCCAAAGAGGAAGCCAACCGTTTGGGTATTACCATACCAGATAATGAACTGGCTAACGCCTTAGAACAAATCAAAAAAAGGAATAATTTGCCTGACGATGAGGCCCTGATCCAGGCCCTGGCCAAGCAAGGCATGAGCCTGGATCAGTTACGCCAGCAGCTTACCGAACAGATGCAGCAAGAACGCCTGATCCAGTATGCGGTCAAGGGTAAGGTTAGGATCAGCGAGGATAAGATCCGCCAGTATTATGATCAGTTTTACCGCCAGGGCGGCAGTCAGGTGCATTTAAAATTAATCTTACTCCCCTACCCGCCCGGAGCTACAGCAGCCCAAAAGGCGGAAACCCGCACTTTAGCGGAAAAAATCTATCAGGATTGCCGTCAAGGAGCTTCCTTTGAGAATCTGGCCCGGCAACACTCCAAAGGTCCTAACCCGACTCAGGGTGGGGATCTGGGGTATGTCGATCGGGCCGATATTGATCCTCAAATTTACGCCTTAATCGAGCGGCTGCGTCCGGGTGAGTATGCCCCGATCGAGGCCCCACAGGGTTTTCATCTTTTTAAACTGGTGGATCGGCGCACCGGCCGCAGCCAGAGTTTTGAAGAGGCCAAACCCGAAATTGAGAATATCCTGATGCGCGAGGAGATGGCCAAAAAATTTTCGGAATGGGTCAAAACTCTGCGCGCCAAGGCCCATATTAAAATCCTTTACTAACGGCTCCCCATGTCCAAACCAGTAAATCTAGCTTATATCGCTAACTTATCAGAACATCAGGGCCAATCGGTCACCATCCGCGGTTGGCTTTATAACAAACGTTCCAGTGGCAAGGTGCGCTTTGTGCTGGTGCGCGATGGCACTGGGATAGTCCAAGGGGTGTTGGTCAAAGGCCAGGTCCCGGAAGCCGCCTTCGAGCAGTTTGAGCTTTTAACCCAAGAATCATCACTGGTTATCCAGGGCCAGGTGCGGGCCGAACCTCGGGCCCCGGGGGGCTACGAATTGGCGGCAACCGGTCTCCAACCCCTGCATATTGCGGCCGAATATCCGATTTCGCTCAAGGATCACGGGGTCGCTTTTCTGTTGGAACACCGCCACCTGTGGTTGCGTTCGCCTCGGCAACAGGCGATCTTGCGCATCCGCGATGAGGTCATCCGGGCCTGTCGGGATTTTTTTGCCGAGCGCAACTTTATTCTGATCGACACCCCGATTTTCACTCCGGCTGCCTGTGAGGGCACGACTACCCTGTTTCAGACCGATTATTTTGACGAGCGTAAGGCCTACCTGTCCCAGAGCGGCCAACTCTATCTGGAGGCCGCGGCCATGGCCCTGGGGCAGGTCTATTGTTGCGGCCCGACCTTCCGAGCCGAAAAATCCAAAACTCGTAGGCACTTAACTGAATTCTGGATGTTGGAGACCGAGGTGGCCTTTGCCGAGTTGGAGGAGATCATGGGCCTGGCCGAAGCGCTGGTCGTTTACCTGGTGGATCGGGTGCTGGACCGCCGTACCGCCGAATTCCAGACCCTGGAACGGCCCCTGGAGCCTCTACAAGCCATAAAACCCCCTTTCCCCCGGTTGAGCTATACCGAGGCCCGTCAGCATCTGGCGGAGGTCGGTCAAGAACTGCCCTGGGGACAGGATTTAGGCGGGGGTGATGAGACCGTGCTCTCCGAAATGTACGACCGGCCAGTGATCGTGCATCGCTATCCGCGCTCCTGCAAGGCGTTCTATATGAAGGCCGACCCCGCCGACCCGCAATTGGCCCTGTGTCTCGATATGTTGGCCCCGGAAGGCTATGGCGAAATTATCGGCGGCTCGGAGCGCGAGGATGATCTGGACACCCTGGTGGCCCGACTCCAGGAACACCAGTTGCCGCAAGCGCCGTTTGAGTGGTATCTAGATCTGCGCCGTTACGGCAGCGTCCCCCATAGTGGCTTCGGCCTGGGCATCGAGCGCCTGGTGTCCTGGCTCTGCGGCTTAAAACACGTGCGCGAAGCCATCCCCTTTCCCCGCCTGATGGATCGGCTGTATCCCTAATAATTACCGCCGCCAAGCAACAGGAAGCTGCAAGCGTTATTGATTTATGTTGATTGCGTTCCACTAATACCGAGTTGCCTTCCCAAAAAGTTTCCCTTTAATCGTAGGGGCGCAATTCATTGCGCCCTATTAGGGCTTGATAAATCAAGCCCCTACAATCAAATTACCACCTTTTTGATAACCATTTGGTATAAAATTTAAAATATATCACAGGTTAGCGATCAGGGCGGTAGCAAACCCGGAACAGGATAGCTCCTGGGCACCGGGCAGCAGCCGGGCTAAGTCATAGGTAACGGTACCGGCCATCAGCGTGCGTCCTAGGCCCTGGTGGATCAGCTCCGCGGCCTCGGCCCAGCCCAGGTATTCCAGCAGCATGGCGCCGGACAGAATCAGCGAGCTGGGGTTGACCTTATCCAATCCCGCATATTTGGGAGCGCTGCCGTGCGTTGCCTCAAAAACTGCATAACGGTCGCCGATATTGGCCCCCGGCGCCATCCCCAGGCCCCCCACCTGGGCCGCCAGGGCATCGGAAAGATAATCGCCGTTCAGGTTGGGAGTGGCAATGACGCTATATTCCTCGGGCCTTAACAGCACCTGCTGGAACATGGCATCGGCAATCCGGTCCTTGATAAGGATCTTGCCGGGCGGGAGCTGACCCTGATAGTCTTGGGCCACTTGCTCTTCGGTAAGCACCAGGTGGCTGAACTCCGCCGCGGCTACGGCATAGCCCCAGGTCTTAAAGGCCCCCTCGGTGAATTTCATGATGTTGCCCTTATGCATCAGGGTGACACTGGTGCATTCATGGGCCAGGGCGTATTGCAGGGCCTTGCGGACCAAGCGCTGGCTGCCGGCGGCGCTCATGGGTTTAATCCCGATACCGGATGCAAGCGGAATATGGCAACCCAACTGCGAGTTCAGAAAATCAATTACTTTGCGGGCCTCGGGACTTTCAGCCGGCCATTCGATGCCGGCATAGACGTCTTCGGTATTTTCCCGAAACACCACCATGTTAACCTTTTCCGGCGCTTTCAAGGGGCTGGGGGCCCCAGGATAATAGCGCACCGGGCGGATACAGGCATAGAGGTCCAATACCTGCCGCAGCGTCACATTAAGTGAGCGAAAACCGCCGCCCACCGGGGTGGTCAGCGGGCCTTTGAGGGCGACCAGATATTCCTGGATGGCGG